>NZ_JBFTLY010000002.1:0-408048 GCF_056396685.1 Pseudarthrobacter sp. 05T312 | reverse complement strand
GCACGGCGCAGCGGCCACCCGTCATCGACGATGCACCGGGCCAGCCGGAGCCGTCCCTTCGGCGTCAGAAGCGCGTTAGCATGGGACATTGAAGACCTCCTTGTGGATCGGACTCTTAGACAAGCCCCACTCCACTTGGAGGTCTTCTTTTTGTCACCTAACCACGCCGCATGTTCCTAACCTCCGTGGTCAATACACCTAGGTGACGGACCAATTTGCTGCAGCAGGCTCACTTTCCGCCACGTACAGCCCTTATGCCGGCTCATCCCCGTTGCGGCTTCCCGGCCGGGCCCGAGCCTGGCGGATAAGAATATGAAGAAGTCCCGCCGTAGGTGGGATTCTGCTCAACAAGGAGATACGGGCATGGCTTTAGATGACGCTTCCGAATCCCGTGCCGCTACGGTGCGGCATGCTCCGGCACCCGATGACGGCCGTAAACCGGAGAGGCCCGGGGATGTCACCAAGCCGTTCTGGAAATACATCGCGAGGAGGACTTTGCGGGAGTTCAGCCGGGATCAATGCCCCGACCTCGCTGCCGGACTGACCTACTACGCTGTGCTGTCTCTTTTCCCGGCGCTGCTTGCCATGGTTTCTCTGCTGGGTATCGTCGGTCAGGCAGATGGGACCACTCCGGCGCTTCTCGATATTCTGCGCGGCATTGCCCCCGGCTCCACAGTGAACGTGATTCGCGGGCCGATTGAGGAACTGACAACATCACAGACCGCAGGCTTCACCCTCGCGATCGGCACCGCAGGGGCCTTCTGGACCGCTTCGGGCTACGTGAGCGCTTTCGCTCGTGCCATGAACCGGATCTATGAAGTCGACGAGGGCAGGGGCTTGATCAGGTTCCGGGCCACGATGCTGGGCGTAACGATTCTTGCCGTGGTTATCGTTGCGATGCTCGCGGCCCCGCTCGTTCTCAGTGGCCCTGTAGCCGAGGCCGCGGGCCGTCTGCTGGGTCTTGGCGGCCTGTTCCTGGCCATGTGGAATATTGCTCAGTGGCCAGTCATTATCTTGCTGGCTATCGTCATCGTCGCGGTGCTTTACTACGTCACCCCAAACGTGCGCCAGCCTCGGTTCCGCTGGTTGAGCCCGGGGTCCTTCATCGCGCTGGTGGCCTTCGTGCTGGCCTACATCGCCAACTTCGGCAATTACAACAAGACCTATGGCGCCATCGGAGGCGTAGTCATCATGCTGCTGTGGCTGTGGATTCTGAATGTTTCACTGCTTTTCGGAGCCGAGTTCGATGCCGAGACAGAGCGGGGCAGGGAATTGCAAGGCGGCTTCAAGGCCCAAGTAACTATCCAGTTGCCGCCGAGGGACACAAAGAAGAGCGACAAACTGCGCGGCAGGAGGAAGAAGAAATCCGGCGCGGACGCCGATCTCCGGGGAATATACAGCTTCCGGGAGGGCCCTGCCGTAGACAGGACCTAAGCAGGTCTGGGCTCCCCAAGCACTTCAGTTGGGGCAGTGGGAGTTCCGGGAAGGCTTGTTGTCGGCCCGGCACCTTCACCTGTTTCCACTGACAAACTGCATTTCGCCCCGCCGCAGCGTTCTCCCGGTCCCTGAGATCCTGTGCCACCCGGCGAGGCTCCTTGTCCAGGCAGCCGAGAAGCGCTCGGAACCACAGGACCGTCCGGGTCACCTCCCGTAGGCGTTCCGGCGGCCGGTAAGTGTGGATTAGCGCCCAGGGAGAGTTCACTCTGTGGGTTCGGGACCTGGCCGCACACCCCGGGTAACGTCCAGCAGGATCACGACTGCGAGGAGAACGGTGGAGAGGGAAGCGGAGGCTACTGTGTCGGTGAACCAGTGGTAGCCAAGGTAGATACGGCTTGCTGCCTCCACTGTCAGGCCAACGGCAGCGGCACCGAAAGCAGCGATCAGGGCGGTTCTGCGGGAGGAACGTGAGAAGACCAGATAGGCCCCGACGAGCAGGAAATTCGAGGCACCCACGACGTGTCCGGAGGGAAAGGATGATGTGGCGTCGGCGCCGAGCATCATATATTCGGCCGGGGGCCGGGGGCGTCCCACCATGTGGGCGATGACCTCCGTGAGGACCACCCCGGTGATCATCGCCCCGGCCAGCAATATAGGGCGCCACAGACGACGGGTCACCAAGGCCCACGCAACGACGGCTACTAAAGTGATCACGGGAAGCGCCGCGGGTCCGAAAACGAAAGCGAATCCGGCCAGCACAAGTGTGGCTGTACCCGTGCGGTGATGGATAAACCAGTCAGTCAGAGGTCCGTCGACGCTGGCGAGCCCGCTGCCGTTCAGCACGTCCCCAAGGGTCAGTACAAACGAGGACATACCGGCCAGGAAAAGGCTTAGCGACACCGCATGAAGAACCAGGAACCGGCCTGTGGATACCCTTTTGCCATCGCCTAAGTGGAAACGTTTTCGTCCGCTCTGCTCGACAGGCCCATGACCGCCGCTCATTGGACGGATTGATCAAGCTGCTGGGGTGGCAGGCCCAGGCCCCCGAAGGTCCCATGGCTGTGGTCAGGTGCTCTCAGGACCGTCACTGCTTCATCCCTCGCATTCAATGCAGTAGACGTGTCCGTCTTTCTCCTTGGCCAGCCGGGACCGGTGGTGGACCAGGAAGCAGGAGGAGCAGACGAATTCATCCTTCTTTTGGGGGACGACTTCCACGATGAGCTCTTCGGCGATGAAGTCGCCGGGCAGGTCGACTCCGTCGACGGTGTCGGCCTCGTCGAGTTCCCTCACGACGCTGCGTGCGTCAGGGGTGCTTTCTGTCCGGAGCGCCTCCAAGGAACTTTCCTGGGACTCTTTTACCTCAGGGCGGACTTCGTCGTAATCGCTGGCCATGGCGGGTACTCATTTCTTCTCGTTTTTGTTCTCCTGGTTGACGTGCCGCTCTTCTTTGCCGGGCGGCTCTTCGGATTGTGCTTCGATGTGCTTGCGCTGACGCTCGATTTCGTCTTCGCCCTCGTCTTCAGCTTCGTAGAGTTTGGAGTTGGTGACCCGAAGCTCGTGCATTATGGCATCAAGTTTGAGGTGCAACGCCGCGGAGTCCCGGTTCTGCGTGTTCTGGATGATGAACACCATCAAAAACGTCACGATCGTCGTGCCCGTGTTGATCACCAGCTGCCAGGTATTGGAGAAACCCAGCAGTGGCCCGGTGCAGGCCCACAGCACCAGAACAGCGACGGCCGCAGCGAAGATCCAGGCGTGGCCCAGAACCTTTGCCGTCCTGGAGGTGAACCTGGTGAAGAAGCCGCCCCCTTCGCCACTGCTTGGATCAGTAGTCATGGTCCCATCCTTGTATGACTCGCGCCGCTGACCGGCGCATCTACTCGATCGTCGCCCGCCGCCTGCCCGGTAATGCCGGCGCGGTGCCCGTCTAGCTGCGGACGGCGTCTGGGGGTCCCTGATCGAAGTTCCCCGGCGGCGAACGCCAAGGCGATGCACGCATTGGCGACCGCGGCGTGCCGCCGTCGCCGGTCTACCGCGGCCAGGCCCAACATCGTCAAGGCATGAAGGGCATCGGCCCCGGCACTGATCCAGTGCAGGGGAGCCCCACCACCGAAGATGGCAGTGGCGGTGGCCTGCAACAGGTGCCGTTCCCCCAGGACACGGATGAACGTGCGGCCGTGGGCATCGGGGGCGCGTGCGATGAAAAAGCATTCCGCCGCTCCAGGAGCCAGAAGCTCCGCGGTACCATATGCTGCCCTGACCACTTCCAAAGGTCTCACGGTGCATCCTTTCGACTCAGGGCCGCCGCAGCGCCGCATTCGGGCAAGTCCTCCCTTACCCCTGGCCAGGAACGCAACAGGGTCACTGCCGCCCAAAGGCGCGCTGTTTTCACCTGTATCTCTCCTCGGGCTTTCAGCGGACGTGATAGGAAGTGTAGCGCAACAGTTGCCGGTCCGCAATGACCCGACTGTCTCCCGCAACCCCTCTCTCCGGGAAAAATTCCGATAATGGGCTGTCGGGGCAGGGTTTCGCAACCCGCGCAAGCGCGTTGACTTCTAAAGTTTGCCGTATCCAACGCGACTCAAGTTGTCAGCTGCAGTGGATGGGGAAAGCAAGTCTAGTTAGGAGCTTGCTTGCGTTTACACAAATATCACGGTTCTATGAAGGAATGGATACCCATCGCAGTGAACTAACTTCCGAAACTGTTGTCGGCGGCGGTTTGGCGGGGCTGGTCGCTACGGCCGCGATGAGCGCTCTGCTCGTTGCCGCCGACGTCACCGGCGTGATGAATTACGAGCCTCCACGGAAGATCATCGATAAGTTCTTTCCCCGGTTTCCGCTTCCGCTCAGGGATGCCGCTGCTGTCCTTGCCCATTTTGGGTATGGAGTGGCCGGTGGATGTCTTTATGCCGTGGCACGCAGGAAGCAGTCCACCCGGGCCGCGGGCATAGCCTACGGTGTATTTGTGTGGGTGGTGGGGTACGAGGGTTGGCTGCCGGCGATGGGAATACTGCCCCCTGCACACCGGGACAAGACCGGCAGGGCGCTGACGATGTTGGCCGCCCATCTGCTCTACGGCGCTGTCCTGGGCAACGTCCTTGGCAGGCGGGCCCTGGCGGAGCGTGTCCCTGCTAAGCCTGGTGACGTGTCCGGGCCTTCAGGCAATGTGGACCGCCATGATCTTCTGTCCCGGCTGCCGGAATCGTACGTCGCGTACCTATCCGACAAGGATCCTGCCTTCACCGCGACAGTATCGCCGGTGCTGGAACAATCGGCAGCCACGCAGGAACATGGCGTTCACGTGCGTTTCGTCCCCGGAGGGGTGCAGGCACTCGTGGATCCCGCCGTTCCCTATCCTCAGGTCACCGAAGGCGTTGACTAGGACCTTTTCGCCGGGCCCTGTCGCCCCAGTCGTTCTGGGTGCTGCCCACATCAGGCTTCAGCGCAACATTGATGGCGGCGGTGCAGGGAACCGGTGCCCCGGGTATTGCGGGGCTGCCGCGTTCATCAGGTGGGCCCATTGCGTGCCGGCGATGTTAGCCCCGTCCAGTCCGGTGTAGTACGTTCCGTTGATGGTGATGTTCTCGTTCGCCCACTTTGGTCCGAATCCCTTGTAGCTGCCGAACCAGGAGGCGGTCGAGATGCCCGTGGTAGCCCCTACCGTCCATGTCTGGGTGTGGCCATCGGTGGTCCCGGTTTTGGCGAAGATATCCTGTTCCTTGCCCACGGGAATGTTGTAGCCGGAGCCCTTGGTGAGCACGGGTTTGAGGGCATAGGTGACGCCTGCGGCGACGTCCGACTCGATGGTCCGCCGGCAGTCGGCTGCCGGCATCGGATAGTCGCGGCCGTCGGGGCCGGTGGCCGATTCCAGTGCTATCGGGTTGCAGTGGACTCCATTTGCGGCGAACGTGGCATAAGCGTTCGCCATGTCCAGTGGTGCGACGTCCTGGGTACCGATAAGGCTCGCGATGCTGGAGAGGTCGTAGGGCTTGTTGGTGTGGCCGTTCTTGATTCCGGCCGCCGTGGTCATTTTTTGGATGTTGCAGAAGTCCAACCGGGCCGCCGACTGGAACGTGATGGTGTTGATTGAGTGGTACAGGCCCTGAAGTACACTCATTCGGTAGTAGTGGTAGGGGTCGTCGTTGGGCAGGGGAGTTTGGCCCAGGGCTGGATCGTAGGAGCCCGTTGTCGTGCCGCAGCTGTTTTTCCACGGATAGTCGGCTTTGTAGATGCGGACCGAGCCGTCCAGTTTTGTAGCCATGGACCGGCCGGAGTTGAGCCACTCAGCGAACACGAACGGTTTCATGGTGGAGCCGATCTGGAAGCCGCCCGCTCCGTGAAGCGGATTGCCGTTGCTGTCCTTTTCGGGAAGGGTGAGGTTGCCCGTGTAGTGTCCAGGTCCTGGGGTCGGGTCGTAGATGGTGTTTTGGGCCATGGTCAGGATTTTGCCGGTGCCGGGCTCAACGCTGACAAGGGCGGCGCCGCGTTGCAGGGGGTCTGTTGCCGGCAGTGAGGCATTTACCTGTTCCTGGGCGGTCTTTTGCAGGTCCGGGTCCAGCGTGGTGCGGATGGTCAGTCCGCCTTGGTAGAGGAGCTTGTGCCGGGCTGCCTCGTCTGTACCGAAGGCGGGATCGTTGAGGATCAGCCGTTGGATGTAGTCACAGAAATAGGGTGCGGTCGCAGCGGCGCAGCCCTGTGGGGTGTGCTGGACGTCCAGGGCCAAGGGTGATGCCGTAGCCTTGTCGTGCTGCGTGGGGGAGATATATCCCTGCTGAAGCATTTTGTCCAGAACTTCATTCCGGCGGGCCACCACATGGTCTGGCTGTGTGAGGGGATCGTAGTAAGCCGGCCTGTTCACCACCCCTGCCAGTGCTGCCGCCTGGGAAAGGGTCAGCGCGTTGGCGGGCACTCCGAAATATGATTTCGCTGCCGCCTGAACGCCGTAGGCCCCGTTGCCAAAATAGACGAGGTTCAGGTAACCCTGCAGGATCTGGTCTTTGGAGTATTTCTCCTCAAGCCCGATGGCAAGCTTCATTTCCCGAAGCTTGTCGCCGATGCTTCGGGAGGCGTCGGTCGTGGCGACGTCTGGGCTGCTGCCGCCGGTTGCTGGTGACAGGATGAGGACGTTCTTGATGTACTGCTGGGTGATTGTCGATGCGCCCTGCCTTCCGCCCCGGGCGTTCACGTAGAGCGCGCGGAGGATACCGGCGGGGTCGACCCCGCCGTGGTCGTAGAAACGGGCGTCCTCGATCGCCACGATCCCGTCGCGGATGAACGGTGACATCTGTTCCAGGTTCACCGGAGCCCGGTTCTGGGCGTAAAAAGTGGCGATGACCGACCCGTCTTTCGCCAGGACCTGGGATGTCCTGGACGGCGGCTCCAGGTCCAGGTTCGAGGGGAGTTGATCAAAGAACCTAATAGATGCCCCTGCCGCCGTCGAACTCAACGCCGCGGCCGGGGCCAGGAGCCCGGCGACCAGGAAGCCGCCAATAACGCAGGCGGCGATGAAGGCCGCGGCGTTTCTCCACAGAGTCTCTTTGATCAGCATGCAGGACTTCCTTCGTTCGTGCCGCACGCCAGAGGTAAGCCTATTAAGCCCTGCCCGGGCATGCCAGGAGGCGGTCGAAACGCCGCCGCGGTTGAGGATGACACCTTTCGAATAGTTACCAATTAGCAAATAACTTTATCGCCCCGTTCCTAGTGCCGATGCCGTGCACGGTTACAGGAGCGCAACAATCCTGCAGAGGAGTGATCAGGGCTCTGACAGTTCATTGCTTGTTCGCAAGTGATGCGTCAGACTGACGTGAAGGCCCCTTCACTAGGGAACAGACTTTTCAGGACCAGTCGAAAAGGCTGCGGCCTGTCGGGATGACGGGCGATACGCGGCTTGCAGGGAGACAGACGTGGATTGCGACTCATTATTGAAACCACCGGGCGGTACCTGGACTTCGCCGGAGTGGCGGTCATGGTCGTCGGCGCCGTGGTCTCGGTGCCGCTGGCCATACGCCGCCGAAACCTCGGAGAAGGCAGCCGTCCCCCAAACCGGTCGCTCTACCGGGAATACCGGCAGTTGCTCGGACGGTCCATCCTTCTTGGCCTTGAACTCCTCGTCGCCGCTGACATCATCCGCACCGTGGCCGTGACGTCCACTTTTACCAGTGTCGGAGTCCTGGCCGTGATCGTTGTCATCCGGACATTCCTAAGCTTCTCCCTGGAGTTGGAAATCACCGGCCGGTGGCCCTGGCAAAAATCCACCGAGCCGGTTCCCGCCACGAGCGCAGCCTGAGATGAGACCGGTGCCGAATCTGCAGCCATACCTTTTGGGTTAGGGACCATGAGCACAGAGAACCACGACGACGACTTCCATCGGCTGTACGGGCTGGTCACGGAATCATCAGCAGGCATCAAACACTATTTGGATGCCATGACGGGCGCTGGCATCTCGAGGACGAGACAGCTGACCGGAGAACGGGCGAGCCCGTGCTTTCCCCCAGGCGTAATTAGACGATCGACTGCTTGACAGGCCAGGCTCTACCGGTCAATGAGGGGCGGCACCCACCACCGACACCTCACGAAGAGAGACCACTATGAATACAAAATTCACTACCGGCGACGAGATCAAAACAGGCCGTGAGGAGTCATGAAACAACGCCGGGTGCCGGAAGGCGTCAAAGCAATGTCCACCGATCCACAGCTTCTACGGATGCTCACAACACACACCCACTGCGGTGAGCCAATGACGACCTCGCGCCAGGGACCCCTTGGGGAAAGCCACACCAGCCCCGTCCACGACGTTGTCATCACCTACAGTTGCGCCTGCGGCTTCAGGTTTGATCAGCCGATCAATTCACAGCACCACGATAAGGACCTCCCATGAAACCCGCCCATAGCATCACAAAGTCCTTCCACTTGATCCCGGCCCTGGCGATATCAGCGGCTGTGTTGACCGGCTGCTACAACCCCTCTGAAGGAGACCGCGACCCGATTGCCCTCGGCGCGGACCTAAATTTCTCGGGACTGCAATTGCGGAGCGTCCTGATCGTGACGTCCGGCCAAAACGAACCCGGACGCGTCCTGGGAACGATCTTCAACACCACCGCTACAGACATACAAATGGTCCTTGCCGACTCCGATGAACAACATCCAGTCAAGATCCCCGCTCTGGGACACGTCGAGTTTGACCAGTCACCTCTGATCTTCAACAGCACGCAGGAGCCGCCCGGCGCCCGCACCGATCTACAGGTAACAGTGAAAGGGCAACAGGCCACAATCAACGTGCCCATCCAGAACGGAACCTTTGACCAGTACCGGCCATACATTCCATCACCAAGCCCATCCAGCTAACCCTAAAGGCCTGTACCAGTCAGCCCATAAAGGACTCATCGACCGCGGCGCCGCGGAGCGCCGAGCACCCCCCAACAAGCACTCACCAAGATGCGAACCACAGAAAAGCAACTTCCACCGCCTTGCGAGCGGGGAGACTTCATCCTGGGGGTTAGACGGGTGACCGTTGCGTTTACGCAATTAGTGCGGTTGAATAAAACCACGGTGCGATAGTTGTTCCCGGCCACCCGGAAAAGCGAGGCGGACGGGGCAGGAACGCTTCTCACCAGCTCACCAGTCAGGACGGTGCGGGGCGGAACAGTTTCAGAGGCGCAAGGGCCCCGCTTCCTTGGGGGCTTTCAAAAAGGAGTAACCCCATGAAATACTTCAGGATGTACCCGGCAGCTGCAGTCACGGCAGCAGCACTCGCTCTGGCTGGGTGCACCGGGAATCCCGCGCCAACATCCAGTCCCCCCGCAGCATCACCGACGGTTTCCGCTTCGGTGGCTGCCCCGGTCGTAGGTGGGGGACTGCCAGCGGTTCCGGGCGTGGTCAAGGAAGTCGAACCGTCAGTCGTGACGATCCGCACAAATATAGGCCTCGGCAGCGGAGTCATCTACCACAGCGACGGATCCATCGTCACCGACGCCCACGTCGTTGAGAACGAGCAAAAACAGCCCTTCAAGAACGTTCAGGTCCAGTTCGCCGACGGCTCCCAGTCCCAAGGTACCGTCCTAGGCGTGGACGACGTCACGGACGTTGGCGTAATCAAGGTCGACCGTAATGGCCTTCCGGCAGCCAAATTCGCTTCTTCCGATCCGGAAGTGGGCTCTATGACCGTCGTGATCGGAAGCCCCTTAGGGTTGGAGGAAACAGTCACCGCAGGAATCGTATCCAGCCTGCACCGGAATATGCCGCCTTCCAAGGAATCACCGCACGGCGCCATCGACCTACTGCAAACCGATGCCCCCATTTCTCCCGGTAACTCCGGCGGCGCAGTAGCAGACTCAACCGGACAGGTCATCGGACTGTCCGAGGCGTACCTGCCACCCAGCTCCGGAGCAGTTGCCATCGGGTTTGTGACGCCATCGTCCACGGTTACCAGCGTTGCCGACCAACTCCTGGCCAGCGGAGCGGTGAAACACGCAGCACTCGGTGTCGTCCCCACCGACATCACACCGCAACTAGCTCAACGGTTCTCTCTGCCCGCCACTGCCGGAGCATTGATCGTCAACGTTTCCCAAGGCAGCCCAGCGGACAATGCCGGCATGAAAGCAGGCGACATCATCACCAAATTCGCCCAAACGCAGATCGGAAACGTTACAGACCTGCTCGTGGCACTCAGGAAACAGGACCCCGGACAGCAGGTCGACATCGTGGTGCAGCGCGGGTCAACACCGCAGACCCTGCACGTCACCCTCGGAAACCTGGCCGCAGCACCTTGAGAAGCGCCCGCACACGTGGCAGCGGGAGCAGAATCCACAACTACCCGAGCAAATAAGCCGGGACGCCGGAACTTCCGCCCGACTGACAGCGTCGCAAAGAGACAACCAGAACACCTAGGAGATCCACCGGGCCTTAGGGCAGGGTGAGGCCATTGGGTCACACGGTCAAAAATAGTTTGGCTTTCGCGAGAGGGGACGGTATGAGCAAGCTGGACATCAAGGGCAAAGGCACGATGGAGTTGTCCGGTGGAATCCTTCACTTGCGCTGGAAGCAAGGAGCTTACGTCGGCATTGACGTAGCCAACGCAGCCCTTGAAGCCATCTCCACCATGGGCCAAGGCGCCAGGTTGCCGATGCTGGTCGAAATTCAGGGTGTGACCCACTCGGCTGCCGCTCGAAAAGTCTTTCCCGATCCATCCAGCATCTCGCGTATGGCACTCTTGGGTTCCTCGCCCGTTGATCACGTGATCGCTATGTTCCGCCTGCCCCTATTACCAGCCGGATTTCCAGTCCGGTATTTCACATCTCCAGACAAGGCAACGGAGTGGCTGCTTGAGGACTCCGTGGAGTCACGTGCATAGCGGGGCTCTTACCCGAATAAATTCCTTGCGACGTCCATCTTTCTGCCTTGCATCCCTCCCCATGCCTGGTTACTGCTCACGGCTCTGGGCCTGATGAAGTATCAGCGAGGGGCCGTGGGAATTGAAATCTGTAAATCAGCTGCTGCACTGAATGACTAAAGACGGAGGGAGCAACAGACATGGGCTGCCCTCCTGCTAAATGAGCTGCGATGCTCAATTTGGCCGCCTGTCAAGGGTCTGCTTCACGTTAGGGCCGGCCGATAATGAAGATTCTGTAAGGTTGGCGATGGGGGAGTGTTCTACCCACTCGCGCCTCTACTGATGTGGAGCTTTGAGGGCGCTTTTGGGGCTGAGCTGCTCTTTCCCTCCGTTATCTACGGCATGCCCTGTTCAGACGGCGCCGTAAATTCAAATCCAACGCCCTCAAGGCCAGCCGGATCCGGATCACCTAATTCGTCTAGCTCCAAGAGGATAAGCCGTCGTAACGCAGCGCGGGCTTGAGCAAACGAGACCCTTGGACGATTCCGATCACTGTCATCGCCGAACAAGTCATCTACAAGATTTACTGTCTGCCTCCCTGCATGCATGAACAGTGAGCGAGCGTTGTATGCCTTCTTGAACGCTTGTTTCACTTTGGCTCGGTTGTCTCCGAAATGGCGGTCACGCGGTTCGCCTTCGGTTCCATGAACCTTCAAGAGGGACCCCGGTAGTGCCGTCGATGCCCCACACCTAGTTCTTGACTTCCTCTTCCCAAAAGCCGTCGGGAGACGTTCCGAAACGTAGGTCCCGAACGTCTCGGCAAGGCGCATATGTTTGTCAGCGATGAGCCGCTCTCTGAATGCAGAAGACTGCTTTTCCGTGAGCTCCTGACTCTTGAAGAACTTCTCCCACGAATCAGACTGATCCCATGCTTCCCAGGGTTTGGGTGGGTTGCCGAATCGCATGGCAAGAGTCTCTAGGCCAGCAACGACCAGCTCCGAACTTGGGCCAACCTAGGACCCCCCGCCGTAGCATCCGGACACACAGCGCAACTCAGGCGCCCCCGCCCGTAACCTGTTTAAATGCCTCGTTTCGCACTGGACATCGAGTCCGTCCCCCGCCCCGCCCGTTCGCAGGAACTCCTGGACGCCGTGAACCACCGGGTGGTCATCGCCGACGGCGCCATGGGCACCATGCTGCAGGGCCGCGACCTCCAGCTGGACACGGACTTCCAGAACCTCGAGGGCTGCAACGAGATCCTCAACGACACCCGGCCGGACGTCATCGCGGACATCCACGACGCCTACTTCGCCACCGGCATCGACGCCGTGGAAACCAACACCTTCGGCGCCAACTGGTCAAACCTCTCGGACTACGGCATCGACGACCGCATCGAAGAATTGGCAAGAAAAGGCGCCAGAATCGCCCGCGACCGCGCCGAAGCGGCAGAGGAAACAGACGGCCGCATGCGCTGGGTCCTCGGCTCGATGGGCCCGGGCACCAAGCTCCCCAGCCTGGGCCACACCAGCTACGACTGGCTCAAACAGACCTTCGCCCTCCAGGCCGAGGGTCTCATCGACGGCGGCGCGGACGCGTTCCTCATCGAAACCAGCCAAGACCTCCTGCAGACCAAAGCCGCGGTCAACGGCTGCAAGCAGGCCATCGTCTCCAAAGGCATCCGCCTCCCCATCTTCGTCGAGGTCACGGTCGAAACCACCGGAACCATGCTCATGGGCTCCGAAATCGGCGCCGCGCTCACCGCCCTGGAACCGCTCGGCGTCGACGCCATCGGCCTGAACTGCGCCACCGGCCCGGATGAGATGAGCGAGCACCTCCGCCACCTCTCCAAGCAGTCCTCCGTCGCCATCGCCTGCATGCCCAACGCCGGCCTGCCCGTCCTCGGCGCCAACGGCGCGCACTACCCGCTCTCACCCGCCGAACTCGCTACCGCACACGAACAGTTCGTCCGCGAATTCGGCCTGGGCCTGGTGGGCGGCTGCTGCGGTACGACGCCCGAACACATGGCCGCCGTCGTCGAACGTCTGGCACCGTTCCGCGCCAAAGCCGTGGCAACCGAAGATAAAACAGCACCGGCAAGAATCCCCACGGAACGTGAGGCCGGCGTCGCCTCCCTCTACCAACACGTGAACTTCGACCAGGAGTCCGCCTACCTGGCCATCGGTGAGCGCACCAACGCCAACGGTTCCAAGGCCTTCCGCCAGGCGATGCTCGAGGAACGCTGGGATGACTGCGTGGACATCGCCCGCGAACAGATCCGCGTCGGCGCCCACCTGCTGGACGTCTGCGTCGACTACGTGGGCCGCGACGGCGTGGCCGACGTCAAGGAAATCGTCTCCCGGTTCGCCTCTGCCTCCACCCTCCCGCTGGTCATCGACTCCACCGAACCGCCCGTCCTGAAAGCCGGCCTGGAACTCATCGGCGGCCGCCCGGTGGTCAACTCGGTCAACTACGAGGACGGCGACGGCCCCAGCAGCCGGTTCGCCCGCATCATGCCGCTGGTGAAGGAACACGGCACCGCCGTCATCGCCCTGACCATCAACGAAGAAGGCCAGGCCCGCACCACCGAGGGCAAGGTGGCCATCGCCTCCCGCCTGGTCGACTCCCTGGTGGGCGAGTGGGGCATGCGCGTCGAGGACATCATTGTCGACTGCCTCACCTTCCCCGTCGCCACCGGCCAGGAGGAAACCCGCCGGGATGGCATCGAAACCATCGAAGCCATCCGCCAGATCACCGCCAAGTACCCGGGCATCAACACCACCCTCGGGGTCTCCAACGTCTCCTTCGGCCTCAACCCCGCCGCGCGCATCGTGCTGAACTCCGTGTTCCTGCACGAAGCCGTCCAGGCGGCCCTAACCAGCGGCATCATCGACGCCGCCAAGATCGTTCCGCTCGCCTCCCTTCCGGAGGAGCAGCGCAAGGTGGCCCTGGACCTGGTCTGGGACCGCCGCGAATACGACGCCGACGGCAACACCACCTACGACCCTCTGGCCCGCATGCTCGACATGTTCGCCGGCGTCGACACCGCAGCGCTCAAGGACCAGCGCGCCGCCGAACTCGCCGCGCTGCCCACGGGCGCCCGCCTGGAACGCCGCATCATCGACGGCGAAGGCAAGGGCCTCGAGGAGGACCTGGACCTGGCCCGCAGCGAAGGCATGACCCCGCTCGGCATCATCAACGACCACCTGCTCGAGGGCATGAAGGTGGTGGGCGAACGCTTCGGCGCCGGCGAAATGCAGCTGCCGTTCGTGCTGCAGTCTGCCGAAGTCATGAAGAACGCCGTGGCACTGCTGGAACCGCACATGGAGAAGTCGGACTCCTCCGGCAAGGGCACCATGGTGATCGCCACCGTGCGCGGCGACGTGCACGACATCGGCAAGAACCTGGTGGACATCATCCTCACCAACAACGGCTACAAGGTCATCAACATCGGCATCAAGCAGGGCATCGCCGAGATCATCGCCGCCGCCGAGGAGCATAACGCCGACGTTATCGGCATGTCCGGGCTGCTGGTGAAGTCAACCGTGGTGATGAAGGAGAACCTCGCGGAGCTGCAGTCCCGCGGTCTCGCCAAGAAGTGGCCGGTCATCCTGGGCGGCGCCGCCCTCACCCGCGCCTACGTGGAGCAGGACCTGGCCGAGCAGTTCGACGGCGTGGTCCGCTACGCCAAGGACGCCTTCGAGGGCCTCTCGCTCATGGAACCGCTGGTGCGCGTAGCCCGCGGAGAATCACCGGACGACGTCGGCCTGCCGCCGCTGAAGAAGCGCATCCACAAGGGCGGGGCGAAGTTCACCATCACCGAGCCCGAAGCCATGCCCGGCCGCTCCGACGTCGCCAGCGACAACCCCGTGCCCGTGCCGCCGTTCTGGGGTACCCGCATCGTCCGCGGCGTCTCGCTCCACGACTACTCCGCGTTCCTCGATGAGCGCGCCACCTTCATGGGCCAGTGGGGCCTCAAGCCCGGCCGCGGCGAGGACGGCGCCTCCTACGCGGAACTCGTGGAACGCGAAGGCCGCCCGCGCCTGCGCTACTGGCTGGACCGCATCCTCGGTGAAGGCATGCTGGACGCCTCCGTGGCCTACGGCTACTTCCCCGTGGTCTCCGAGGGCGAACAGGTGGTGGTCCTGCACCACGGCGAGGATCCCGACGGCGTCTTAGGCCAGGCAGGCCTGCTCGCCCCGGACGGTGGTTCAGGCGGACCCATCGGCACCGACCGCCTGCGGTTCGACTTCCCGCGCCAGCGCCGCGACCGGCACCTGTGCCTGGCAGACTTCGTGAAGTCCCGCGAGTCTGGCCAGATCGACGTGCTGCCCGTGCAGCTGGTCACTGCCGGCTCCAAGATCGAAGAGTTCACGTCCAAGATGTTCGCGGCCAACCAGTACCGCGACTACTACGAGCTCAACGGCCTGGTCATGCAGCTCACCGAGGCGCTGGCGGAGTTCTGGCACGCCCGTATCCGCAAGGAGCTCGGCTTCGCCGCCGAGGAGCCCAAGGACACTGCCGGGTACTTCAAGCTGGACTACCGCGGCGCCAGGTTCTCACTCGGCTACCCCGCCTGCCCGGACATGGAGGACCGCCGCAAGGTCACCGAGCTGCTGAAGCCCGAGCGCATGGGCGTCATCCTGAGCGACGAGCTCATGCTGCACCCCGAACAGTCCACCGACGCGTTCGTGTTCCACCACCCGGAGGCGAAATACTTCAAGGTGTGAGCTGGGCCGGGCCGTGGCCTGGCCTTCCTACCAGGCAGGGTTCGAGCCCCGAAAGGCTCGTGGAAGCCAAACGGCGGGCGGCTGTTGCAGGCGTCAAGGGGTTTGTCGCCTCAGTCCACCTCGAACAGCTCGTCGCGTCTAGTTCGGGCGCTGGAGCGCCGGCGCGATCGCGGTGTTGTGGGATGGTTCGGGCCACTCCAGGAGTGCGTAGGGGTTGATGGTCATCATGCGGTTGAGCTGTTCTTCTCCTGCCAGGTTTCGGGACCATACCAGGAGTTCCTGGTAGGTGTTCTCTTCATGTCGGGTGAACGGCCAGTCGCTGCCGAACACGAGGCGGTCGGGCGAGCCTTGCTCCAGCAGCCGGGAGAACATCACCGCGGCCTGATCATAGGAGGATCTGTACGGGGCGGAGACCTTGACCCAGGTCGTAGTCTTCCCGGCCAGGTCCAGCACGGCCTCGGTGGCTTCAGGGTGTTGGCTCTGGGGCAGTCCGAGGTGATCGATGACCAGTCTTGTTGGCCATGCGGCCAGTGCGGGGGCAAGGTCGAGCCACTGCTGCCCTGAGGCTTGAATTTCCAAGTGCCAACCACGGGCTGCCATCACCGAACCCGCCGCCTTCCACGCTGTGGAGAAGAGGTCGGGGACAGGGCGCCCGACAAGGTTCAACCGCACGCCCCGCACGCCGGTTTCGTGCAGAACGCGCACCCTCTCCTGGGAAAGTTCGCGCCGGAGATCGTCAGTGGACACCACGATCACGCCGCGAAGGGTGTCCGGGGCGACGGCAAGGCCGGCCAGAAGGTAGCTGTTGTCAGAGCCGAGGAAGCTTGGCTGAACGAGCACACCGCGACCCACCCCATTGGTGGCAAGGACGTTCAGGTACTGGTCCAGCGTCGCCTCATAGTCCGGGACATACCGTGCGCCATCGGTTACGCGAAGCCGTGGATGGAAAATGTGCGCGTGAGTATCAACCAGCGGGAGGCCGTTTCCGTTCATGGTCCCACCATAACCTGAGAACAATAAACCTTTATAGGACTAGACCTATAAAGGAATCTCGTTTAGGCTGTGAGGCATGACACAACCTTCCAGCTCCCCGGCTTTGGCTCAGACCGACCAGCGACTGCCGCTTCACGCCCGGGTCAAAGATGACCTGATCCGGCGCGTTCGGGCAAACGAATGGGCCAGCACAACACCGCTGCCGCCCGAGTCTGCCTTGGCTGAGGAGTACAGCATCTCGGTGGGAACGCTGCGGCGCGTCCTTGCGGAGCTGGCCGCTGACGGGATCCTGGAACGCCACCAGGGGCGCGGTACTTATGTTCGTCGGGCTACATTCCAGCACTCCCTGTTCCGTTTCTTCCGGATGCAGGGCGGCGCCGGACACGCCCCCGGCAGCCGCATCCTCGAACGGACCACGCAGGCCGCACCCATCCACGTCGCCGCCGCCCTGAACGTCCAGGAAGATTCCCCTGTCCTGCACCTTCATCGTCTTCGTTTGTGGCAGGACACCCCTTTCCTGGTCGAAGACATTTGGCTCCCGCTGCCGCAGTTTCAGCCGATCGCTGACGTTGATCTCGAGGAGCTCGGCAGCCTGCTGTATCCGGAATACGAAAACCGGATCGGCATCATTATTGGCTCGGCAACCGAGGAACTTTCGGTCACCCAGGCGGCAGGCGGCCAGGCCGCACTTCTGAACTGCAAAGGCGGGGACCCCCTCGTCAAAATCAACCGCACCGCACGAACCCACACCGGCGACGTCGCCGAGTACCGCGAGTCCTATGGGCTGGCATCATCATTCCGATACCAAGTGGAGATCAACTAAGCCATGCAAGAACTTGTGGCCGTTTCCGGCCTCGTCCTCATCTTCGGCCTCTCAATGTGGCGCAACATCAACATGGGCGCCGTCGCCCTGGTTGTTACCTTCCTGCTCGGCGTACTCTATTTCGGCCAGACGGCCTCCGATCTTGCATCCGGCTTCCCGGGCAGCCTCCTTATCACCCTGCTGGGCGTGACCTACCTCTTCGGCATGGCACGGGCCAACGGCACCATCGATCAGATCGTCGGAGGAGCCGTGGGAGCCGTGCGGGGACGGATCGCCCTGGTCCCATGGGTCTTCTTCATCCTCGCCGCCATTATTACCGGCTCCGGAGCGCTGTCTGCAGCCACCAACGCCATTCTTATCCCCGTGGGCCTCGCCTTCGCCCAGCGGTACAGGATTAACCCGCTGCTGGTCGGGCTGTGCATCATCAACGGCACCAACGCAGGCGGATTTTCCCCCATCGCCGTCTACTACAACATCGTCAACGGAGTCTTGGCGAAAGTTGGCGTCTCCGTGGACGCCGGTCAGCTCTTCCTCTGGACCTTCATCGCCAACGTTGTCATCAACGCTGTCGCGTTCATTCTGCTGGGGGGACCTGAACTGATGCGCCGCGGACGCGAAGAAGAGACCGCGGACACCACCACCTCATACCTCGGCGGCGGCACCGCAACCATCACCAAAACCGCTACCTGGACGGGCCAGAAAATCGTCACTGTGGTGCTCATGGTCAGCATCCTTGTCGGCGCCCTGGGCTTCAAGCTCGACGTAGGATTCCTCGCCCTCGCGGCTGCCGTGGTCCTTTCGGCACTGTACCCGCAGCACTCCAAGGAAGCCCTCGGCCACATTGGCTGGAACGTCATCCTGCTGATCGGCGGAATCGTCACCTACATCAGCATGCTCGAAAACGCAGGCGTCATCAAAGGCCTCGCCAACTCCGTCGCGGGCATCGGGACGCCGCTTCTCGCCGCACTCATGATGCTCGCAGTGGCCGGCGTCGTCTCAGCCTTCGCCTCCACCAACGCCATGTTCGTCGTCCTGGTCCCCCTCGCAGCCCCGCTGCTTGTCACAGGCTCCGTCGCTGTCCTGGGCTTCGTGATCGCGCTGTGCATCGCCGCCTCTGCTGTCGATTCCAGTCCCTTCTCCACCGGCGGGGCACTTGTCATCGCCAACACAGAGGAAGAAAAACGCGAAAAGACCTTCCGCGGCATGATGATCTGGGGCATGTCAATGATCGTCGCAGCACCCCTGCTGGCCAGGCTCCTGTTCGTAGTCATCTAACCCAGGACACCCAGGGAAGGCGGGCTGAGCTCTCAGCCCGCCTTCAGCAACTCCCGAGCTCCCAACAACGACGTGAGTATGAGTCCGCTGCACCGTCAGATCAGCACACTAAAGGATGACCATGCCAGCTCGCCGAACAGAACCAGTCCCGAACTGGACGAAACTGCGACTCGGCGATCAAATAGATGTTTACAAAAACGGGACATTATTAGCGTCGGGAATCGTCGACATGGTCGCCTTAGATGGCGCCGTCTTCTGGCTAACCCAAGACGGCGTCTCCGGCCGCAGCCTTTTCCTCCACGCCGACAAACTCACCGTCCTAAAACGACCTTAGAAATGCCATGATCCCGGTGCAGGGCCTCGCTTGCAACACCCCCAGACCCCAAAGACGGGATCTCCGCCCCGTTATTCAGGGCAATCAATTTCTCTGCCACGTCAATCCTCTCGTTTCCCACATCCCGTCAACCCGCTGGTTCGACTTCCCGGAAGGGCGGGATGAACAGCGGTCTGCCAGACCATCCCATCTCGGCCTCGAAACGCTTCGGATGGCCTGCGGTAGGAGGAAGCCACTTCGCATCGAGGTTCGCGAGTAGCGCGTCGAGGTTCCCGGACAGCGTGCGGGTTGGGATTCCCGTCGGTGTCCTCAGACCCCGAGGTGAAGCCGGTCCCTCGCCTGGCCGGATAGAGCTTGCGAAGGTGGCCCGCCCCCGCTTGACACCGGCTTCACCCGCCGGAGCGAGACGAGCACGGCACGCCCCACCACGGCGACGCCGATCACCGTGGTGATGGCTCGCAGGGTGTCCCAGCCCGCCGTCGACGTCAACAGCGAATACAGCAGGAAGCTGCTGAGGTTGGTGCCCAGCGGCGCGCCCGGAACGTAGGAGATGCCGGTGCCGCCGCCCACCGCAAAGGGCCAGAACCAGAGGTTCAGCAGTAGCCCGAACATGTAGGACGCCACCGCGCCGTAGGCCGCGAGCATCCACAGTTCGGCCCTGCCGCGCACCCGGCGGGGGAGCAGGCCGGCTCCGGCACCCACCCACGCGCAGGCGAAAATCTGGAACGGCGTCCACGGTCCGATGCCGCCCCACAACGCACTGGAAACGGCGATGGTCGTCGCACCGAGCAGCAGCCCGAACCGGGCACCGAACGCCCGCCCGGCCAGGATCAGCAGGATAAACACCGCTTCTACGCCGCCGACGCCGGTGCTCGCCACACGGACGGCGGAACCGACGGCGGCCAGGACGCCGAGCAGGGCCACGGTATGTGCCGAGCGGACCGATCCGTCCAGGGACACCACGACGGCGACCGCCGCCACGGGTGCGATGGCCAGCGCCGCGTAGGGCAGGGCAGCAGTGGCGTCCTGGGGGAGCGCCGCGGCGAGCAGCGGCCAGCAGAATGCTGCAAGGGACAGCAGGTTTGCGGCGGCGAGGACTGCCAGCTCGACCAAGCGCGGCATCCGGAGGCGGCGGGGCTTTACAGTGTCCCGGGAGTCAGCCCGCTCGTCGAGGGTCGCTGGCTGAGGCCCTGCAACTGCCGGCCGGGGTGGGAGGATAAGCAGCTCGGGGCTTATGGCTGGTTCGGCCGCCGGCGCCACACCGTCCCGCATCGGCAGGATCCGGGCGCCCAAGCCGTGGGCGAAATCGAAGTCGTGGGTGGCGATCAAGACTGCCGTGCCGTCGTCCGCCGCTGCCCGGAGTGCGGCCGAGACGGCTGTCCGGGCCGTGGGATCAAGGCCGCGGGTGGGCTCATCGATCAGCAGGACCTTCGGACGGTCCATGGTCTGCAGCGCGATGGCCAGGATCCTGCGCTCGCCTGCGGACAGGTCCCGGGGATGTTCGTGGCCAATGGGAAGGCGGCCATCTCCCCGCAGGAGGGCCAGCCGCGACGCCGCGCAGCCGGGCGCGATCGGCCCACCCTTTTTGCCCCGAGCCAGGCGCCGCTCGGCGGCGCGGAGCTCTCCCGCAACAGTGTCCCTGGTGAAAAGGTCGTCGGAGGCGTCCGGCACCAGGGCCACCCTACCGCCGTCGACCTTGCCTTCAACAGCTCCCTCACCCAGGGCCAGCGCCACCAGGAGGGACGACTTCCCGGCCCCGTTCGGGCCCACCAGCGCGACAATCTCACCGTGCTGCAGGGCCAGGGACGCGTCACGCACCAGCGGCTTGCCGTCGCGGTGCACCGAAAGGTTTGCAGCCGTGAGCACGGGCACGGAGGGCACCCGCTCCGGGGCCGGACCGGGCTGAGGATGGCCAGGAGCCGCGGACGGCGCAACGCCAGGCACCAGGGCATCGCGCTCGATGGTCCACCACGAATTGGCAATAGTGACCAGCGCCGCCGCGCGGTGCTCCGCCACGACGACGCACACCCCCTCCTCCCGGGCGAGGGCGCTGAGCACGGTGATGACGCGTGCGCGTGCCGGGGAGTCAAGGTCGGCCAGGGGCTCGTCAGCAAGGAGCAGTGCCGGATGATCCACGACGGCGGCGGCGATGGCCACGAGCGTCGCCTCACCGGCCGAGAGGGTGCTGACGTTGCGGTCCATCAGCGCGGACACCCCGACCCGATCCGCCACCTCTCGCACCCGCGCCTTCACAGCAGCGCTGGGTACGCCGCGCAGCTCAAGGGCCAGGGCAATGTCGTCGCGGACCCGGGTGGTGGCGAATGCGGCCCGGGGATTCTGCAGGACGACGCCAATAAGGCGGGCCGTGTCACGCGGCGGCGCAGCAGCGCGGTCCAGCCCGCCGACCCGTACGGTGCCTGAAACCTCTCCACCGTCAACGTGGGAGAGCAAGCCGGCGATCCCCCGCAGGATGGTGGACTTGCCGGAGCCGGTCGGCCCGGTGATGACGGTGACGGACCCGGCCTGCGGCACAAACCGGTCCACCTCTATGCACACGTCAGCGATCCGGAACCGTGCGTAC
Organism: Pseudarthrobacter sp. 05T312; assembly: GCF_056396685.1. Classification (NCBI taxonomy): domain Bacteria; kingdom Bacillati; phylum Actinomycetota; class Actinomycetes; order Micrococcales; family Micrococcaceae; genus Pseudarthrobacter; species Pseudarthrobacter sp. 05T312. Next base: position 386,550 of record NZ_JBFTLY010000002.1, on the reverse strand, counting down.
CGGACCTCAAGCGGCGCGCCGCCGTCGTTCTTCCCCTTCTGCTGCGCTCCCCGGCTCCCGAAGCCGCGCAGCTCCAGTGCCGCGGCGACCCGCCCGGCGTGTTCGAGGGTGCGTTCCAGCACGGGCACCAGGGCACGGGGGCCAAAGCGTTCGCCCCGCAACCGGAACGCCAGGCGTACGGAGGCCACGGCGTCGGCCAGCGCAGGGAGCGCCGCCCACGCCACTACCAGCATGCGGGCCACGCCCTGCAGGGGACCGCCGCGGGCCAGGCGGACAAAGCCGCGGGACACATCCACCCAGGCGTTGAGCAGGCCGAAGCCGAGGATCGTTGCGGCTATGGGCAGGGCGGACAGCGCCGCCGCCCACAGTCCCGGCCCGGTGACCGGGCCGAGGAAGACTACATGGGCATAGGGGGCGGGAAGCCGCAGCGGCGGCAGGTCCAGCAGGACCGGGGCGCCGGTGGCCGCCCCGTTGAAAAGGGCCCGGTAGGCGACCCGCGCCGTGATGAACACAGCAGCGAGAACCGCCGCTGCGCGCAACGGCGCGGGCCGGAAGGTCATGCCGCGGGGGCGGCCGGCTCGCCGTCGACCGTGAAGAGCAGTTCCAGGCTCTCGCCCGGCTTGACCTGCTGGGTTGCCGCGCCTTCCTGCGCGTAGGCCCAGTCGCCCGAGGCCGGCTTGACCCACAGTGACCAGTAGGCGAAGGCCGCGGGCATGCCCTTGCACTCTTCGCGGTAGGTGCCGTCCTTGTGCTTGATGTCGAAGTCGGCCGCGGGAACGCCGTTCACGCGGCACACCAGTTCGTTGGGGTACTGCGTGGTGCCTTCGGTCTTGATCTTCGCCTGTTCGAGAACCTTGGCGGCCACGGTGGGTCCGTCCACGGATACGCAGGTGGAGGTATCGGCGGCGGACTGCTTCAGGGCGCCGGAATCGACGATGACCTTCACGCCGGCGCACGGGCCGGCAGAGGTCGAAGCGGCGCTGGCACTCGATGAAGCAGCGCTGGCCGAAGCCGATGCTGACGACGCGGGCGCAGAGGCACTTGGCTGGTTGGCGGCCGGCGTGGAACAGGCGGCGAGGGAAAGCAGGAGACCGGCGGCGGCGAGGGAGCCCGCGGCGGCGGTGCGGATCGTAGTCAAAGTCACCTGTCAAGGGTAGGGCGTTGCCGGTCCGGATCCGCTGGCCATTCCGTTGTGTGACGCCGGTTCTCAACATGACGGGGCTGGCAACGCGGAAAGGCCGACGACGGCACCCGGGTGAGTGCCGTCGTCGACCCTTAGATGCAGCGTTAGTTGGCCTCGGTTGCCATGACCGCGTTGGCCGGCACTGCTTCCTCCGGCGCGTCGTACCGCGGGTCGTTCGACGACGGGTGGGCGGCGACTGCCGCGGCGTGCTCGGCCAGCACCCCGGTCTGGTGGCGGATCTTCAGGCGGTAGAGCAGTGCCCCGCCAATCACCACGGCGGCCACGAAGAACACGCCGCCCCACTGCAGGTACCACTCGAACGGCGGCACCGAGTTGTAGATTTCCGGGCGGGGCCAGACCAGGTTCACCGTCATCGCCGCGCCCCACAGGACGGCGAGGATGTTCACGGGAAGGCCCCACTTGCCCATGGTGAACCCGGGCTCGGACCCGTCTGCGGCCAGCGGCCACTTCTTCAGGAACCGCTTGCGCAGCAGGGGAACCGTGACCAGGAGGTAGGACAGGTAGATCAGCACGATGCTGATGCTGGACAGGATGGTGAAGATGGCCGGCTGCATGACATTGACCAGCAGCGGGATGACGGCCAGGACGCCGATGACGATCGCCGCCACCGTGGGCGTCCGGCGGACCGGGTCCACCTTGCTGAGCTGCCGGCTGAAGGGCAGGTTGTTGTCCCGTGCCATGGCGAACATCATCCGGATGGCGGCGGCGTGCACGGCCAGGGTGCAGACCACCACGGCCACCACGATGCAGGCCAGGAAGGCCTTGCCGAACGGGCCGCCCAGGACGGAGAGCACGATGTGCTGCAGGCCGCCGTCGGGGGAGCCGATCTGCGGGTCGGTAAGGTCCGGTGCTGCCAGGATGCCGAACAGCAGAATTCCGCCGCCCAGCAGGAAGGACGCCGTAACAGCCCGCAGGATGGCCTTGGGAGCGGTCTTCTTGGGGTCCTTGGTTTCCTCGCCCAGCGAGCTGGCGGTGTCGAAGCCGTACATCACGTAGCCGGAGGCCATGGCACCGATCAGGAAGACGCCGAAGAAGCCCAGGTCCTTCCCTTCGCCGAAACCGGCCGTATCAAAGAAGACCTCCGGGCCGCGGACCACATGCCAGGCCAGAGCCAGGATCAGCAGCACCGCGGCGATCAGCTCCACGAAGACGCCGACGCTGTTGATCCGGGTCATCAGCTTCACGCCGAACGCGTTGATAAGGGTGGAGATGGTGATCATGATGGTGGCCAGCACCACGCCGTTCATGGCGAAGTCGTAAGGGCCGGTACCGTCACCGACGAACTGGAAGCCGGACCACAGCTGGGGGAGGGTGATCTGCAGGGCCAGTGCCACCGAGCCCAGCGCCATGATGGAGGACAGCAGGAGCAGCCAGCCGGCCAGCCAGGACGAGGTTCCGGAGGACAGCCGCTTGGCCCAGTTGTAGACCGAGCCCGCCACGGGATAGCGGCCGGCCAGCTCGGCAAAACAGAGGGCCACCATCAGCTGGCCGACGAACACGATGGGCCAGGACCAGGCGTACGCCGGGCCGGCCATGGAAAAGCCGAAGTAGAACAGTTGGAAAACACCGGTGAGGATGGAGATGTAGCTGACACCTGCCGCGAAGCTGGCAAACTTGCCGATGCTTCGATCCAGCGTCTGGGTGTAGCCAAATTCGTCCATGCCGCTTGAATCAATACTCTTGCTGGGTTCCAATATGGACTCCTAGTTCAGAAAAGCACGATGGGAACGGCCGCCCTGGGGTGCGGCGGGATAAACGTTCTGCGAGTGGGCCGCCGCTGTTGGGAACGCGGCCCCCTTTCTTCCTGCCGCTTAGGCGAGGGACGTGGTGAGCTCCTTCTCTTCCAGGGCGTCGGCGCCGGCATAGTCCGCCTTGATGAGATCGGCACAGCGCTCGCCGATCATCATGACGGTGATGTTGGGGTTGACGGTGACGTGTTCGGGCATGACGGACGCGTCGGCCACGCGGAGGCCGGTGACGCCCTTGACCCGCAGCTGGGGATCCAGCGGCGACATGTCGTCGTCGGCTGGCCCCAGGCGGACGGTGCCCACCGGGTGGTAGACGGTGTTGTGGGTCTTGCGGATGTAGTCCTGCAGCTCCTCGTCGGTCTGCGCCCCGGTTCCGGGCGAGAGCTCGCGGCCGGTCCATTCCGCCATGGCGGGCTGGGCGGCGATCTCGCGGGCCTTGCGGATGCCGGCCACCATGACGCGCATGTCGTGGCCGTCCGGGTCCGTGAAGTAGCGGGGGTCCACCATGGGCTTGTCGCGGAAGTCGCGGCTGCGCAGCCGGACCGTCCCGCGGGACCGCGCATGGGTGACATTGGGGGTGAGGCTGAAGCCGTTCTCCGTGGTGGGGTAGCCGTGGCGAAGGGTGTTCATATCGAACGGCACGGAGCCGTAGTGCATCATCAGGTCGGGGCGGTCCAGGCCGTCCTCCGTGGGGGTGAAGATGCCGATTTCCCACCACTGGGTGGAGGTCTGCACCATCGGCTGTTTGGCCTCGAACTGCACCACGCCTTCCGGGTGGTCCTGCAGGTTCTCGCCCACGCCGGGGGAGTCCACCAGCACCTCGATGCCGTGCTGGGCCAGGTGTTCCGCCGGCCCGATCCCGGAGAGCATGAGCAGCTTGGGGGAGTCGATGGCGCCGGTGGACACGATGACTTCCCGGTGCGCGGTGAGCCGGTGGGTCCGGCCAAATGCCCCGTCCACCACGTCCACGCCGGTGCAGCGCTTGTCCGCGTCGATCACCAGCTGGCGGGCGCGCAGGCCGGTCAGCAGGGTGAAGTTGGGGCGGTCCACAATGGGGTGGATGTAGGACACGGAACTGGAGGAACGCGTGCCGTCCGCGCGGCGGTTGATCTGGAAGAAGTTGGCGCCGTTGACCACGGTGGTGCCGGTGTTGAACTTGGCCCGCGGGATGCCGGCCTGTTCGCAGGCGTCCAGAAGCGCGACGCCGGCAGGATCCGCCGGGGGCACGTTCATCAGGTGCACGGGGCCGGAGTCGCCGTGGTGCGGTGCGTCCGGCCCGGCGTCCTGGTTGGTTTCCAGCCGCTGGTACAGCGGCCAGGCGGCATCGGCGTTCCAGCCGGCGGCGCCGTACTTGGACTCCCATTCGTCCAGGTCCTCGCGGGGCGCCCAGAAGGCGATGCAGGAGTTGTGGCTGGAGCAGCCGCCCATCACCTTGGCGCGGGCGTGGCGCATGAAGGAGTTGCCGTTCTCCTGCGGCTCGATGGGGTAGTCCCAGTCGTAGCCGGATTCCAGCAGCTCCATCCAGCGGTCCAGCTGCAGGATCTCGGGGATATTGCGGTCATCCGGGCCCGCCTCGACGAGGGCCACGGTGACGTCCGGGTCTTCGCTCAGCCGGGCGGCCACCGCCGCCCCCGCGGACCCGCCGCCGATGACGACGTAGTCGAACCCGCGTTCGGCCACGTCCTCGATGTTGTCGTAGTGCATCTAGTTCTCCTTGCCGTGGTCAGCAAACCAGCCGGTGACCTGTGGGCTGGTGTTCTGGTAGATGTGCTTGGCTTCCTGGTACTCGCCCAGGCCCGTGGGGCCCAGCTCGCGGCCGACGCCGGACTGGCCGAAGCCGCCCCACTCGGCCTGGGGGAGGTAGGGGTGGTAGTCGTTGATCCAGATGGTGCCGTGCCGCAGCCGGGACGCCACGCGCTGCGCCTTGCCGGCGTCCTGGGTCCACACCGCGCCGGCCAGGCCGTAGATGGTGTCGTTGGCGGTGGCCACGGCCTCGTCCTCGGTGCGGAAGGTTTCCACCGTGACCACCGGGCCGAACGCCTCGTCGGTGACCACGGACATGCCGCGGGAGACGCGGTCCAGGATGGTGGGCTGGTAGTAGAAGCCGGCGTCGTACTTCTCCCCGGAAGGTGCGGCGCCGCCGGTGCGGAGCCGGGCGCCTTCCTGGGTGCCGCGCTGGACGTAGGCGTGCACCTTGTCGCGGTGCGCTGCGGAGATCAGCGGGCCTGTTTCGGCCTCGTCATCGAAGGGGCCACCGATCCGGATGTTCTCTGCGCGGCGGACCAGTTCGTCCACGAAGCGGTCGGCGATGGACTCCTCCACCACCAGCCGGGCGCCGGCGGAGCAGACCTGCCCGGAGTGGACGAACGCGCCGTTCAGGGCGTTGTCCACGGCGGCGTCGAAGTCCGCGTCCGCGAACACCACGTTGGGGTTCTTCCCGCCGAGTTCCAGGGCCACCTTCTTGACGGTGGCGGCAGCGGAAGCGGCGATGCGCTTACCGGTTTCCAGGCCGCCGGTGAAGGAGACAAGGTCGACGTCGGGGTGTTCCGAGAGCGGGGCGCCCGCCTGTGCGCCGGCACCGGTGACGAGGTTGGCCACGCCGTCCGGCAGGCCGAGGTCCTGCAGCAGCTGCATGGCCAGGATGCTGGTGGACGGCGTCAGCTCGGAGGGCTTGAGGACGAAGGTGCAGCCGGCGGCCAGCGCGGGGGCGATCTTCCACGCCGCCTGGAGCAGGGGATAGTTCCACGGCGTGATGAGCCCGCAGACGCCCACGGGTTCGTAGACGATCCTGCTGACGACGGCGGCGTCCCCGGCGTCCACCACCCGGCCCGCCTGCTGCCCGGCGAGCCTGCCGAAGTACTCGAAGCAGGCGGCGATGTCGTCCATGTCGATGCGGCTTTCCACCATCCGCTTGCCGGTGTCCAGCGATTCCGCGCGGGCAAACTTTTCCCGGCGCTCCCGCAGTCCGGCGGCGACCTTCAGGAGGAAGGCGCCGCGCTCCGGTGCCGGGACGCTGGACCAGGCGCCGGAATCGAAGGCGGCCCGGGCCGCTGCGATGGCACGTTCGGCGTCTTCCCGGCCCGCCTCGGAGATGGTGGCCACCAGCTCCCCGTCTGCAGGGTTGCGGATTTCGCGCACCGCGCCGGACGCCGCCGGCTCCCACCTGCCGTTGATGAACAGGGAGGAGGCGGGCTTGGTTTCAGTGCTGCTGGCGGCTTCCGGGGCCGCTGTGGCGTAAGTCATAGGAAGGACAGTAATGCACGTTGAACGAGTGTTCAATACTTTTCTTGAACACTTGTTCAATGCTCATCGCGCGGCTACTGTTGCCCCTGGAGCGGCTGTTTCAGTGCTGTGAGGGGACCTGGCCGCCGCCGTTTTCGTCCGGAACCGCTGCGAAAGCGATCTGCTCCGTGCGCGCAATGCTCCGCTGGATGGAGGCCTTGTCCACGCCCAGCAGCGCGGTCAGCCACACGCCATTCTGGATGACCACGATGTCCGAGGCGCGCTCCCGGGACGCCTCCCAGGACAGCCCGGGCCTGGCGCTGGACACCAGCGCCGCGAGCCCGTCGATGTACCGGTCGAAGGCGGCGGCGTTGATCTGCGCGTAGTCCTCGTCCGCCTGGGCCAGGGCCCACAGGTGCAGCCGCAGCGACAGGTAGCGCGTGGTCAGCAGGTCTGCGCCCGCAACGCGCCGGAGCGCCCGGCGCAGCTGCTCATCGGGGGTAACCGACGGGTCCGGGGCGACAAGTAAAAGGTCATGCTCGTCCACCCGGCGCAGGGCGGCGCGGATCAGGGTGGTCTTGTCGTCGTAGTAATAGTTGACCAGGCCCAGTGCCACGCCGGCTTCCCGCGCCACGGCACGCATGCTCACGCCCGAAATCCCGTGGCGGGACAGCAGGTCCATAGCCGCTTCGAGGATGCGGGTCTGCCTGTCCACTTGTTCGCCGGAAGTCACGGCACTGGTCCCCATCTGGCCAGACTATTGCCTAACACTGCACGTGCCTAACGCGGTACCGCCACGCCCTCCCGGCGGCCGGATGGGCCTGCGGATGGTGTTTGAAGCGTTCGTCCGCAGGGCACGGTGGTTGTACAGCGGGATTGACCTGTACAGCTTGGAGAACGATGGAAAGCGCAAGCCTGATTGCCCTCCTATTCGCCGGCGCGTTCCGCGTTGGCGAATCCGCGCAGCCCCACGCGCCGCAACTCAGCGCCACGCCCGGGCGGAAGCGGACCGCATGGCTGGCGTTCAGGAGCAGGGCCGCGACTTCCCTGCACCGGCTGGCCTGGGCGCTGGAGCCGGACCCGCGCTGACGCAGAAAAAGCCCTGCCGGGCGCCGTAACATGCCCGGCCGCTCAGGGCTGGGCGTGGTCGGCGCGCTCCAGCAGGCGGGACACCCCGTAGCCAATCACCAGGCCCCAGAACGCTGCGTGGATGTTGAAGAGGTTCATGCCGGAGATGGTCACCACGAACGTCACCAGCGAACCCAGGGTGAAGCTGGTGGCGAAGGCCGTGACGAACGCCTGCTGGAGCGCCCGCAGCATCGCGATGCCGCCCAGTGCCAGGACGAATTCCTTGGGCGCGGCCAGCATCAGCCGGGTCAGCGTGGGGGCAAACGCTGCGAACACCAAGGCCAGCAGCCCGTACGCCACGGCAGCCGTGTACTGGCGCTCCCTCTTCCCGGACGAGGTCAGCAGGGCGTTGGTGGGGCCCGTAACGCAGGCCGACACGGCGCCGAAACCGGCATTCAGCACCGAAAAGGCGCCGGAAGCTATGGCGAAGGCATTCACCGGCGGACGGTGCCCGGCGGCGCGGAGGACGGCGATGCCCTGGCCGTTTTGGACGAACAGGACGGTGAGGGCCAGCGGAACCACCAGTTCGAGCTGGGCGGCCCAGGTGAATTCGGGGGCGGTGAAGACCGGGGTGGCCAGGAGCGGTCCGCCGGGCGGCAGGTTGAACTGGCCGCTGGCCGCCACGGCGATGCCGCCTGCCACCAGGGTGCCCAGGACCGGCGGCAGGTACCTGCCAAGCCTGGGAACCGCGGTGAGGACCAGGAACGCAGCCACCATCGGGGCAGCCACGGCCGGGTTGTCCTGGGTGGAGGTGACGATGTCCGTGCCGAACTTCAGGAAGACCGCGGCCACCATGGCCATCACCAGCGGCATGGGCACCAGTGCCATGGCTTTGCGCACCACGCCGGTGGCGCCGAGGGCGAGGATCAGCACGCCGGAGGTGAAGAAGGCCCCGACGACTTCGGGGAAGGCCAGGTGCTGCAGGGACGGTCCCAGGAGCACCGTGCCGGGGATGGACCAGGCGAAGCCAAGGGGCTGCCGGTAGACCAGTGACATCAGCAGCGTGGCGGCCCCGCCGGAAAACAGGATGCCAAAAACCCAGGACGACAGCTGGCCCTGGGTCAGGCCGCCGGCCGTTCCGACGGCCAGGGTGACGGCGATGGGCCCGGACGCCGCGAAGATGAGTCCTATGGCTCCGTTGGAGACATAGGACAGGCCCAGATCGCGAAGAATCCGGCGGGGGCCCGCAGGCCGGACCCCCGGACGTTCCAGCAAGGGTTCCGGCGCCGGTACCGGCGGGGCTGGCTCGACGGAGCTGGCGGTCGGATGGTGGCGGGGGTGGCTCATCGGGGCTCCTGGCTGGGGCGGAAAAACCGGAAGCGCTCCGAAGCATCAGCTCCGGAGCGCCTCCGTGCGGGGGTATCTCCCAGTTTGCGTGCTACTTCTTCTGGCCCTGCTTTGCCAGGACGTAGTCATAAACTACTTCCTCGCCCTTTCCGTCGGTTCGGGGGCGGGGGTCCAGCATCAGTTCAGGCTTCACTGCCGAGGCGATGTCGTCGGCGTTGTGGGGATCGCCGGGGAAGTAGAGCTGCTGGGTGACCGGCTCGTAGCCCGGTGCGGACACCTTGATGTGGATGTGCGCCGGACGCCAGGCGTGCCAGCCCGCGGCACTGATCAGCTGCCCGCAGGCCCCGTCCGTGGGGATCTGGTAGGGCGCCGGACGCATCGTGTTGATCTCGAACCGGCCGTCGTCCGAGGCCTTGACGGTGGCGCGGAAAAGCCACTCGGGCAGGCCCGGGGCGTACTGGGAGTAGAAGCCGGCGGCGTCAGCGTGCCAGATCTCCACCTGGGCGCCCTGGATGGGGTTGCCGTCGGTGTCGGTGAACTGGCCGCTGAAGCGCAGCGGGGTGCCCTCTTCGCCGTCGCGCATTTCAACCGTAGCGGGCGTCTGGAGTTCCGGGGAGTTGGGAACGTAGTAGGGGCCTTCAATGGTGCCCACGGTGCCGGGACGGTCCTGGGAGTTGACGTCCTCAACGGTGTGCTCAAGCCAGACGTCGAGGAACAGCGGCCATTCACCGTCCGTGCCGACCTTGATCAGCCAGGCTTTGAGCGCGTTGTATTCCTCGTAGGTGACCTGGTGTTCCTCGACGATGTCGTTGGCGGCCTTGATCAGCGCGCCGGCCAGCAGGCTCACCCGTTCCTTGGATACGTCCACCTTGGAGAGCTTGCCCGACGCTGCGAACCGCTCGGTTGCCTTGGTGCCTGCTTCGACGGCGGTGCCTTCGTTTTCCGTGCGGCTGTCCGTTGGGGTCTGGGTCATGACAATGTCCACCTTCCTCATTGAATGGGGACAGGAAGGGCTCCTGCACCCGACGCGGGCTGCGGGGCCAGTGGTTGGGCCCTGCGCCGCACCGCGTGATGTCGGTCTCAATCGTAGGCCCGCAGATAAGGACGCTACAAATATCAACTAGGCGTCTTTTGAGTCATTATCAGTACATAAAGACACCCTTGGTGGAACCTAGGTATTTGCCTGATGTGAGGCCAATCACGAGCGGCAAGAATTGCTGGACAACGTCCGCCGCAGAAGCCTCTTCCCGAGTGGACCTCCGCCCATCCGTCCAGCAATCTCCAATGAAGGAGCACGCCATGACCGAGAACCTGATCCATGCCCGCGAGGTCCTTGCCGACGCCGTGATCGACGACCGCGAGAACGGCGTCATCCGGGCCAAGCGCGAGATCTTCACCGACCAGGAGATCTTCGAACTCGAGATGAAGCACATCTTCGAAGGCAACTGGGTGTACCTGGCCCACGAGTCGCAGATCCCCAACGTGGGCGACTACTTCACCACCTACATCGGCCGCACCCCCGTGATGATCACCCGGGACAAGGACGGGCAGCTGAACTGCCTGGTCAACGCCTGTTCGCACCGCGGCGCCATGCTGTGCCGCCGCAAGACGGACAACCGCACCACCTTCACCTGCCCGTTCCACGGCTGGACCTTCAAGAACTCCGGCGAGCTGCTGAAGGTCAAGGATTCCCGGAACGCCGGCTACCCCGAGACGTTCAACAAGGAAGGCTCGCACGACCTCACCAAGGTGGCCCGCTTCGAGTCCTACCGCGGCTTCCTGTTCGGCTCGCTGAAGGCCGACGTGCTCCCGCTCGAGCAGCACCTGGGCGATGCCACCAAGGTCATCGACTCGATCGTCGACCAGTCACCCGAAGGCCTGGAAGTGCTGCGCGGCTCCTCCACCTACACCTATGACGGCAACTGGAAGGTCCAGGCCGAGAACGGCGCGGACGGCTACCACGTCACGGCCGTGCACTGGAACTACGCGGCCACCACCGCCCGCCGCAGCGCCGGAGACTCCGCCAACAAGACCAAGGCCATGGACGCCGGCAAGTGGGGCAAGGTCAAGGGCGGCTTCTACTCCTACGACCACGGGCACCTGCTGCTGTGGCAGGAATGGACCAACCCCCAGGACCGTCCGCTCTGGGACCGCCGGGACGAGCTTGTGGCCAAGTACGGCGAGGAGATGGCGAACTTCATGATCAACATCTCCCGCAACCTCTGCCTGTACCCGAACGTGTACATCATGGACCAGTTCTCCTCGCAGATCCGCCACTTCCGGCCCATCTCCGCGGACCAGACCGAGGTGACCATCTACTGCATCGCCCCCAAGGGGGAGTCCCAGGAGAACCGTTCCAAGCGCATCCGCCAGTACGAGGACTTCTTCAACGCCACGGGCATGGCCACGCCGGACGACCTGGAAGAATTCCGCTCCTGCAACAAAACCTACTGGGCCACCAGCGCCCCGTGGAACGACATGACCCGCGGCTCCACCCACGAGATCACCGGACCGGATGAGCAGGCGCAGGCCCTGGGCATGACCCGGGTGATCGCCTCCGGCGTGCGCACCGAAGACGAAGGGCTCTACCCCATCCAGCACGGGTACTGGAAGGAAGTCATGGACCGGGCCCTGGCGGAGGAAGAGGAGCGTTCCGCCCTGGAATCCGTTCCCGTCACCGCCTGAGAGAGCCCGCCGCAACCACAGAGAGCGCAGAACCCATGACCAACCTGACCCACACCGCCCCGGCCCTGAAGACCGCGGAGGAGATTGCAATCCTCGAAACCGTCCGGGCGTTCCTCTACCGGGAAGCCCGCCTGCTGGATGACCGCCAGTTCGATGAATGGCTGGAGTGCTACCACCCGGACTCCGAATTCTGGATGCCGGCCTGGGACGTGGACGACCAGCTGACGCAGGACCCCCAGAACGAGATCTCCCTGATCTACTACGACAACCGCGGCGGCATCGAGGACCGGGTGTTCCGGATCAAGACCGACAGGTCATCGGCCACCTCCCTCCCGGAGCCGCGCACGGGCCACAACATCACGGACGTCGAGGTGTTGTCGAACGACGGCGGCACGGTGGAGGTGCGCTTCAACTGGTTCACCCTTTACTTCCGCTACAACACCACGGACACCTACTTCGGCACCAGCTACTACACCCTGGACCTCTCCGGCCCGCAGCCGGTGATCCTGAAGAAGAAAGTGGTCCTGAAGAACGACTACATCCACCACGTGGTGGACGTCTACATGATCTGACCTGCCCGCAGCCGGCGCCCGGGACGAACGGGCGTCGCACGGCAGCTCCCACCCCTGTGCCCGACGGGCACGCCCCAACTTTTCCCCGGACGCGACGACGCGCCCGCCCAGTCAGGAGGACCCCATGGGCCACAAAGTAGCCCTCAGCTTCGAAGACGGCGTTACGAAAGTCATCAAGGTCGGCGACTATGAGACCGTCATGGACGCGGCCTACAAGGCGCGCATCAACATTCCGTCGGACTGCCGCGACGGCGCCTGCGGGACCTGCAAGGCGTTCTGCGATTCCGGCTCCTTCGACCCGGGCGACTTCATCGACGACGCCATGACGGAGGAGGAACTCGAAAAGGGCTACCTGCTCACCTGCCAGGCCGTCCCGGAGTCTGACCTCGCCATCCAGATCCCGGCCACGTCCGAATCGGCGAAGACGGCGGCCGCGTCCTTCACCTCCACCATCAAGGAGCTCAACCGGCACACCGACACCACCGTGTCCTTCACCCTTGAGGTGGAGAACCGCGACGCGCTGGCCTTCCTCCCCGGGCAGTACGTCAACCTCAAGGTCCCCGGCACCGACGCCGAGCGCTCCTACTCCTTCAGCAGCGGCCCCGAGGTCCAGGACGCGTCCTTCATGGTCCGGGTGACCCCGCAGGGCGCCATGTCCGAGTACCTCCGCGACCGCGCCGCGGTGGGCGACACCATCGACTTCACCGGCCCCTACGGCTCCTTCTTCCTCCGCGAACCGAAGCGGCCCCTGCTGCTTCTGGCCGGCGGCACCGGGCTGGCCCCGCTCCTCTCCATCCTGGAAAAGCTCGCCGAAAACCCGCCCTCCAGCCCGGTCCACCTGATCTACGGGCTCACCCGTGAGGCGGACATCGTCGGCCTGGACTGGCTCCGCGCCTACGAAGCGAAACTGCCCGGCTTCACCTGGGACTACATTGCCTCCGAGCCGGGCACCTCCGCTCCGCACACCGGCTACGTCACCCAGATCATCGAACCGAAGCACCTCAACGACGGCGACGTGGACATCTACCTCTGCGGCCCGCCGCCCATGGTCAACGCAGTCTCCAAGTGGCTGGACACCGAAGGCATCAAGCCAGCCAACTTCTACTTCGAACGTTTCGCACCGAAGGAAACCACCGGGGGCGACGCCGAAACGGGTGCCCCGGCTCCGGTTGAGAAAATCCAGGCCGAAGGCGACACCATGACCCGCGGCGAGGCCGTGTCCTCGCTGGAGACCGGCCGGCTGGATTTCCGCAAGGAGGACAGCTTCGCCCAGCTGGACGCCCGCATGGGCCTGGAGCTTGCGGTCAGCGAACTGCTGCTGGGAAGGCTCAGCGGGGAGCAGCTGCGCCAGTTCCGCCGCCTGGCCGAAGCCACCACCGGTTCGGTGCAGGAGGGGAACATCACCGATCCCGACGAGTTTGCACGCACCAACGAGGAATTCCACGAGTACCTCTTCACGATCTGTGACAACCCGATGCTCCTCGAGTCCTACCGCCGCCTGGACGTCCACGCCCAGATGGCCGCGGCCTTCGAAGCCGGCACGCCGATCTTCGAGCGCGTCACGCAGGACCACCTTGACGTCGTCGACGCCTTTGAACGCGGGGACAAGGCCAGGCTGCGCGAAGTCATCACGGCCCACGCCCAGGACGCCAAGGGAACCATGGTCGGGGCCATCGACGCCAAGGCTGCCCACTGATGGCTGCGCCGTACGCCGGGCAATACGTGACCCCGGGCAGGTTCGGCGGCAAGGTCGCCGTCGTCACCGGGGCTGCCCAGGGAATTGGCCAGAAGGTGGCTGAACGCATCGGCGCCGAGGGCGGCGCCGTGGTCCTGGTGGACCGCGCGGACCTGGTCCACGACGTTGCCCGCGGCATCGGGGAAGCCGCCAAGGCATCGGGTTCAGGAGGCTCGGCCACGGCCGTCACTGCGGACCTGGAGACCTTCGCCGGCGCCACCCAGGCCATCAAGGCCGCGCTCGCGGCCCACGGACGGGTGGACGTCCTGGTCAACAACGTGGGCGGCACCATCTGGGCCCGCCCCTACCAGGAGTACGACGAGGACAAGATCGAGAAGGAAATCCGCCGCTCGCTCTTCCCCACGCTCTGGACCTGCCGGGCAGTCCTGCCGGCCATGATCGAGCAGGGCTCCGGCACGATCGTGAACGTCTCCTCGGTAGCCACCCGGGGAATGCACCGGGTGCCCTACGCCGCGGCCAAGGGTGGCGTGAACGCCCTGACCCAGTCGCTGGCCATGGAGGTGGCCGGGGACGGCATCCGGGTGGTGGCCACCGCCCCGGGCGGCACGGAAGCCCCGCCGCGGAAGGTCAAGCGCGGGCCGGACGCCGAATCCGCCACCGAGAAGGACTGGTACCAGACCATCGTTGACCAGACGGTGGAGTCCTCGTTCATGAAGCGCTACGGCACCCTGGACGAGCAGGCGGCGCCCATCGTGTTCCTTGCCTCGGACGAGGCGTCCTACCTGACCGGCAGCATCCTCCCGGTGGCCGGCGGCGACCTGGGGTAGGGGCAGGTGCTCGACGCGCGGCACCAGGGGCGCCCGGGCCGCTCCGATAGGATGGCGGCCATGACAGCGGGCTCCACCCAGGGCGAGATGGCGGAGGACTTCCCGCTGGCGGGCCGGGCCGCGGCGTTCGAGCAGCTGCTGGAAATCCTCCGCACCGTCCGCAAGGGCAAGGTGGGCACCGTGGTCCTCTCCGGACCGTCCGGGTCCGGCAAAACCGCGCTCCTGGAACTCTTCCTTGACCACTGCCGCACGGCAGCCCGCGGCGTCCGCGTGCTGTCCGCCATGGGGGACGACTGGGAAGCCCAGTTCGCCCTGGCCGGCTACTCCCAGTTGATGCGGACCCTGCCGCTCCGGACGGCAAAGGATTACGACGGCGGCCCGGCCCCCGCGCCGGGGCCCGTCGCTTCCCTGACCCCCGACCAGGTGGTCAACTACGCCTCCACCCTCAGCACCCATCTCGAAGGCCTGCAGACGCACGGCAGCGTGGTGGTCGCCGTCGACGACGTCCACAAGCTCGATGAGGAGAGCCTGCGCATCCTCACCTTCGTTATGCGCAGGCTGCACGACAAGCGGGTCCTGTTCCTGCTGACCCTCAACCCTGTGGACGCGCCCCGTGTCCCCGCCGGCGTGCTCGACTTCCTCACCGGCCACCAGGTAGTCCGCATTCCGCTGGAGCCCCTCTCGCCGCAGCAGGTCCAGGACGTGGCCCGGAGCCTGTTCGGCCTGGACCTCAGTGCGACGGCGGCCCACGGCCTGGTGACACACACCGGCGGGATAGCCCAGTCCATCGTGGAGCTGCTCCGTGAACTGCCCCCGGAAACGTGGCAGTCGTGGTTCCCTTCCCTGCCGCCCACCTCCCGGGTGCGTGCCAGGGTCCGCAGCGTCCTGGCCGCCGCGTCCCCTGCCCTGGTGGCCGCCGCGGAAGCCGCAGCAGTGCTCGGCCCCGGCGCGGGACTGGCCGAGGTGGCCAGGGTGGGCGGCCTGGAATCCGTCATGCCGGCCCTCGATGAGGGCCACCGCGCGGGGTTGCTGGGCCTGTCCGTGGACCAGTCCCGCTCCGCCGTCGCCTTCCTCGAACCCGGCACGGCGGAGGCCGTTTACGAACAGATCGTCCCCAGCCGGCGCATTGCCCTGCACTGGAAGGCCGCCGAGGTTGTCCAGTCCGAGGGCGAACAGCTGGGCCACCGCGTTGCCGCCACCCCGGCCGCAGACGAAACCCTGGCCGCGGAACTGGAAGGGTTCGCCCGGCGGCAGGCCACGGTCGGTGCCTGGCAGGATGCCTCCACCGCGCTGTTCTCCGCCTCGCGGCTGTCCCCCGATATCCGTGCCCGGAACCTCCGGCTCCTGAAAGCCGTCGACGCCCTGGTGGGCTCCGGCAACGTGGCCCAGGCGCAGGCCTGGGCCGGGGCAGTGGATGCCCTGCCGCCGTCGCCCCTGCGCTCCTCGGTGCTGGGGTACCTGTCCACGGTGTCCGGCCAGAATGACAGCGCCCAAAGCCAGCTGGAGATGGCCTGGCGTACCAGCAATCCGCAGCATGAACCCGCTGCGGCAGCGCAGGTGGCCCAGCGGTTCGTCCTCCACGGGGTGGCCTCGTGGGACGGGCCGATGATCACCGGCTGGGCCGAACGCGCCATGGCCCTGACCGAACCCGGAACTCCGGCGCATATCGAGTCGGAGGCCATCTATGGCCTGGGCCTGTATGCCCAGGGCCGGATAGCGGACGCCGAGGCCTCCTACCAGCGGGCCTCTGCCCAGGCGGCCGAGAATGCCCAGAAGCAGCGGGTGCAGATGGGCGCCGGCTGGCTGGCCCTGCGCCTGGACAACGCCGAATCCGCGTTGGTGAACTTTGAGTCGGCCGCCCCCACCGAATACCGCGGGGGATCGCTGCGGATCTCCCTGTGGGCCGAGGCCTGGCTGGCCCGCACCCACCTTGTGCTGGGCAACTGGGACGCGGCCGCCGCCACCATCTCCCGGGCAAGCGTGCGGCTGGAGACCTCGCGGATGCCGCTGATCCGGCCGCTGCTGTACTGGACGGCCGCCGAACTGTGGTCCATGCGGGGCGACTGGGACCGGGCACGCTACTACGTTTCACAGGCCGCGGTGCAGCCGGGAACCTACCGGGCAATGCAGGTCCCGGCCAGCCTGGCCCGCGCCCGCTTCCACGAGGCGCGGGCCGACTACGAAAGTGCCCTGGCCGCCCTGCAGCCGCTGACCGAGCTGGACCCCTGGACCGATCAGCGCGTGTCCTTCTGGCCGTGGCAGGACACCTACGTCAATGCGCTGGTCATGACCGACAAGCTCGATGCCGCCGATACGTTCCTCACCGCGTTCGAAGGAGTGCACCGCGAGCGGGAAGTCCCCTCCGACCTGGCCCGCGTGGCGTGGGCCAGGGGCCGGCTGCTGGCCGCACAGGGGGACCCGGACACGGCGAGGGAGTACTTCGAGGCGGCGCTGGGGCACCTCCGCGGGCTCAACCGGCCCTATCTGCGGGCGCGGATCAGTTTCGCGTTCGGGCAAAGCATGCGCCGGGCCGGAAAGCGCCGCCTGGCGTCATCGGTGCTGCGGGCAGCGCGGGACCTGTATGACACCCTCGGCGCGGCAACCTACGTGGAACGGTGCGACCGTGAGCTGAAGGCCACCGGCCTGGACGTGGGGAACCTGCCCGACCCGGCTGACCCGGTGCTTTCTTCGGTGGGCAGCCACCATCAACAGCTCACCGCCCAGGAACAGGCCGTGGCCCAGCTGGTGGCTGCGGGGGCAACCAACAAGGAAGCGGCCCGGGCCCTGTTCCTGGCCGAAAAGACGGTGCAGTACCACCTCACGCGGCTGTACCGGAAGATGGGAATCCGGTCACGCAGCGAACTCGCCGCCGCGTTCCGGGCCAAGGACTGATCCGGCTACTTCACGTCCGAGGGGTGCTTGGCCAGCGGAACCACGGTGATGTCCATGTACGGGAACAGCGGAAGGCCCTGCAGGATGCCGTGCAGTTCGTCGTTCGATTCGACGTCGAAGATGGAGTAGTTGGCGTACTCGCCCACCACACGCCAAATCTCGGGCCATTTGCCGGAGCGCTGCAGTTCCTGGGAGTAGGCCTTCTCTGTGGCCTTGATTGCGGCGGCTTCGTCGGCGGGCATGCCGGCGGGCAGGTTGACGTCCATATGGACCAGGTACTTCATGGATGACCTCTCGTGGAAGGGATGGGTGTCAGTCGGTGCGGTAGTGGGCGAGCTTGTCGTCGTCCACGTCCGTGCCGGCGCCGGGGCCCTCGGGAACGTGGATCCGGCCGTCCGTGATGGCCAGCGGCCGGGCCAGCAGGTCATCGGTCATGTCGAGGTAGTTGGAGAGCTCCGCCGCGCGCTTGGCGGTGTGGGCGAAGGCTGCGCCGAACACCACGGAGGCCACGGTGCCCACCTGCGTGTCGATCTGGTTGCCGATGTAGACGTCGATGCCCATGCCCTCGGCCATGCCAACGATCTTGGCGGCTTCGGTGAAGCCGGACCGGGCGGTCTTGACGGACAGGAGGTTGGCCCCACCGGTGAGGATTTCGCGGGCAGCCTCGCCCAGGTTGGCGGCGGATTCGTCCGCGGCAATGGGGATGGGGGAGTTGGTGACCAGGCGGCGGCGGCCCATGACTTCGCGGGCGTCGTCCGGTTCCTCCAGGAACTGCAGGCCGAGGTCGGCGGTGCGGCGCAGCACCTCGGCGGCCTCGTTCGCTGTCCAGCCGCGGTTGGCGTCCATGTACAGCTCGGCGTCCTCGCCCAGCCCCTCCCGCAGCACCCTGGCGGCCTCGATGTCCAGGTTCAGCGGACGGCGGCCGGTCTTCAGCTTGAAGGTGTTGATGCCGTAGGTTTCCCGGAACTCCAGGGCCAAGGCCAGGAGCTCCTTGGCGGGTTTGAAGCCGAGCATGTGGGAGACGCGCAGCGAATCGGTGTAGCCGCCCAGCAGCTTGGTGACGGGCTGCCCCAGGGTCTTGCCGATGACGTCCCAGACGGCAATGTCCACTGCGCCCTTGGCCGTCTGGTTATGGATGGTCCGCGCCATCACGGCCTGGATCTTTTCCCGGTCAAAGGCATCGATGCCCACCAGCTGCGGGGCGAAGACATCCTGCACCACCGCGACGATGGACTTCTGCGTCTCACCGTAGGTGTACGGGCGGGGCGGAGTGTCTGCGGTCCCCACCACGCCGTCGTCGGTGTGGACGCGGACCAGGACATGGTCGGCCTCGTGCACGGAGCCGGAGGCGAAATGGAGCGGGTGGCGGTATGGGATCGAGTAGGGGATCGCCTCGATGGCTGCGATCTTCATGATGGGAGGAGCCTTTCAGCAGCGGGAGCGGGGGTGGCGGCATCAGCGGTTGCCGTCGCCACGATGTCCAGGAAGTTTTGCAGCAGTGCGGACCGGTGGCCGCGCAGCCAGGCGACGGCGAGTTCCACCGGGGGAACATTGTCGATTTCCCGGTACGCGACGCCTTCGAGCTGGAAGGCGCGCACACTGGAGGGCATGACGGCGATGCCGCCGCCCGCGGCCACGAACGCCAGCATCGTGGAGGTCTCACCCACCACTTGCGTGATCCGCGGCTGGAAACCCGCCTGGCGGCAGAGGTCCGAGGTGATGCGGTTCAGCACGGACTCCGGTGCGTAGGCGATGAAGTCCTGGTCCTGCAGTTCGTGCATGGCCACGGGACGGTCCACCGCCAGGGCGCTGAAGGAGGGAAGCGCGACGACGAGCGGCTCCTGGGTGACCACGCGGTAGTCGATTTCCTCGGAGGCGACGGGTGGACGCAGCAGCGCCGCGTCCAGGGTCCCGTTCCGCAGCCCCGCCTCCATGGACGGCGTCAGCATCTCTCCGTTCAGCGCCAGCGACAGGCCGGGAAGGACCTGTTTGGTGAGCCGCGCGATCCGCGGCATGACGCCGTAGGTTGCCGAGCCGGAGAACCCCACCCGCAGGACGCCGGTGGCGCCCTTGCCCACCTGGTAGACGTCCGCGCGGAGCGTCTCGACGTCGTTGACGATCTGGCGGCCGCGGTCCAGCAGGAGCTGCCCCGCCGCCGTCAGGTCCACCCGGCGGGTGGTGCGGTTGAGGAGCTGGACGCCCAGCTGGTCTTCCAGCTGGCGGATCTGCTGGGACAGGGGCGGCTGCGCCATGTGCAGGCGCTTGGCCGCCCTGCCGAAGTGCCGCTCCTCCGCGACCGCGATGAAGTAGTTCAGCTGGCGGATTTCCATCCGGTGCCACCTTTCCAACGGGCCGGGGGAGGCGCGGCGCGGCCTCATTGATTCATAGAATAACCATAAAAAGCCTTACTTAGATACTTTTTCGACGTAATCTTGCGGCTCTTCAACCGCGGGCAGTGCTTCCTCCAGCCCGTGCTGGCGCGGTACCAGGATGGTGACGGCGCCACCGAGCAGGGCCACCGCGCCGTAGATGTAGAAGGCTGTTGCCCCGCCGATCCCCGCCGCGGCCAGCCAGCCGCCGATGATCGGGCCCAGGACCCCGCCCAGCCGGCCGACGCTGGCACACCAGGCGACGCCGGCTGCCCGGGCATTGGTGGTGAAGTAGTTGGACTGGAAACCGTGGACCAGGACCTGGGTGCCCAGGGTTCCCACCCCCGCGGTGGCGATGAAGGTGAAGAGCAGTGGCAGCGGGAAGCTGAAGGTCATGAGTCCAAGGGAGATGGTGGCGAGGGCGAACGTTGCAGCGATGACCCGCTGGGGTCCGTTCCGGTCGGCCATCCGGGAGGCCACCAGTCCGCCCACCACGGCGCCGAGGTTCAGGGCCAGCGGGAAGAACAGGGCGTAGGTGCGGCCGTAGCCGTAGCCCTCCATGATCTTGGGAAGCCAGGTGTTGAGCCCGTAGGTCAGGAGGAGGCCGCAGAAGGACATCAGGCCCAGCAGGATGGATGCTGCGGCAAACTGGCGGGAGAAGACGGCGGCGAATCCGGACTTCCGTGGTGCGGCGCCGGCCTCCCGGATCACCTGCTCTTCGGCGAGCGGCACTCCGGTGCGCCAGGCAGCGGCCAGGGCTTCCTCTTCCCGGCCCCGGGCCAGCAGCCACCGCGGGGATTCCGGAAGCTTCCGCCAGGCAATGGGCAGGATGACCAGGAGGGGCAGGGATCCAATGATGAAGAGGCCGCGCCAGCCGATGCTGTCCAGGAAGGCGATGCCCAGGATGGAGGCCAGCACACCGCCCGCGGGGACCCCGGAGTAGACGATCGCGTTGTAGAACTGCCGCCGTCCCGCGGGTGCGAACTCGGCCATCGTGGCGCCGGCGCTGGCGATGACGACGCCCAGGCCCAGCCCGGTGGCAAACCGGAGGGCGCCGAAGGCGGTGACGTCCGTGGCCAGGGCGGTGGCGAACATGCCCAGGGAGAACCAGGCGATGCCCGCGAGCATCAACCGGCGGCGGCCGAAGAAGTCACCGACGGCGCCGCATGCCAGCGACCCCACCAGCACGCCAATGAGGGCCCAGGATCCCAGGAGCCCGGCAGTGGCCGCATCGAAATGACCGATTTGGTCCGCGTCCGCGAGCAGTCCCGGAAGGACGGTGCCATAGACCACCAGGTCGTAGCCATCAAACAGAAGGGCGGCGCAGATGACGAAGGCCACCCAGTTGGCTGTCCGGGTCTCCTTTCCCGGGTTTCCGGAGATCGTGGATGGGAGGTGCGGCAACGTCATGGCGCAGGTCCTTTCAGGGGAGCGGGTGTGGAGGCGTTGCGGTATTCGGATGGATCCGTACCGGGGCCCTCGGCAACCCAGCCTGACAGGCAATGTGACGCACGGCATATGAGGGGAATACCCGGTTTCCCGCCGGGGGTGCATTGTGCCGTTTCCGCATATCAAAGGGACTGTATTTGTGATGGATCCAGCGGGAGCAGGCCCAATGCGCCCGGCGGCATCGGCCCGCCGGCGGTGCCCGGACGACCAGCCATAGTCCATACGCGGCGGGTATGAACCAGGCAGGCCGTAACCATGGCCGGGGGCATGGCGCCCCGGTTAGGCTGGCGGAATGATCAATCCAGCACGGCTGCACTCAGACCTGTCCCGCCTGGGCCGGGAGACGGACATGTTCCTTGCCACGGTCTCCTCCTTGTCCGATGAAGAACTGGCTGCCCCTTCGCTGTGTGAAGGGTGGACCCGCGCGCATGTCATCGCGCACGTCGCATCCAGCGGACGTGCCCTGGTTGGGCTGATCGACTGGGCCACGTCCGGGGAGGAACGCCAGCTGTACGCGTCCCCTGAAGCGCGATCGCAGCCCATTGCCGCCCTGGCTGCCCTGCCGCGGAAGGAACTCGTGGCTGAAGTGCGGGCCTCGGCCGCCGCTTTCGCCGGTGAAGCCCAGCGGTTGACCGGTGAACTTGCGGCTCCGGAAGTAAAGGTGGGTGGCCGGGAACTGCCGGCCACGTCCATCGTGGCGCTGCGGATTGCCGAGGTGGTGGTGCACCACCACGACCTGGACACCGCCTGGACCATCGATGAGGCCGACCCCGATTCGCTGTTGAACGCCATCGAGGCCGTGGTCCGTGCCATGCGTGCCAAGGGGGCGCCGGGGATGACGCTGGTGACCGAGGAACGCGATGAATGGGTCATCGGTGACGGTGCCCTGCGGATTGAGTCCGACCGGGAGGGCCTCCTGAAATGGCTGGCACGCGGCGACGCAGATGATGTTGAGGCGGCAGGCCCGGTGCCCGCCCTGCCGGCCTGGTAGAGCCAAAGAAAAATCCCCGCCGGGCACACACGAATGTGCACCAGGCGGGGATTCCTTCGTCGGCGGGTGCCCTACGTCCTGGGCAGGCCCGCCGGGTTCAGTTCGGACTTCTGGATGGCCTCGGAGGAGAGGCCCCAGCGGTCCAGGATTTTGGCGTAGGTGCCGTCGTCAATCAGGTGGTTCAGCGCAGCCTGCGCCGCCACCGCCAGCCCGTTGCCCTTCTTGGTGGTAAACGCGATCTCGGCCTTCAGCGGCCAGCCGCCCTCCAGCGTGCCCACCTGCTTCGTCTTGCCGTCCTGCGCCGCCTTGTACGCGGCGGCTGCGTTGGGCCCAAACGTCAGGTCCGCCCGGCCTGACTGAAGGGCCAGGCTCGAGGCCGAGTCGTCGTCGTAATACTGGAACTGGACCGGCGCCAGGCCGGTCTTCCGGTTCTCCTCGTCCCAGCGCACCAAGATGGCTTCCTGGTTGGTGCCGGAGCCCACGATGATCCTCTTGCCGGCCACGTCCTTGGCTTCCTTGATCTTCCCGATGCCCGAATCACTCTTGGCGTAGAAGCCGAGGAGGTCGTTGCGGTAGGTGGCGAAGTCGAACTTTTCCTTGCGCGCCTCGGTGACGGTGACGTTGGAAAGCACCGCCTCGTATTTGGACGATTCGATGCCCAGCGGCCAGTCTGCCCACGCCACGGGCAGGACCTCGACCTGCAGGCCCAGCGACTCGCCCACGGCGTAGGCAATGTCCACCTCGCTGCCGATCAGGGTCTTGTTGTCGGTGGCGAAGAGGCTGAGCGGAGCCGCCCCGCCGGTGGTCACCACGGTGAGCTTGCCGTCGGCCTTGATCGCTTCCGGGACCAACGCGGCAGCGGCGGGGTCCGCGGAGACCTTGAAGCGGTCCTGCTCCGGGGACAGATTGAAGGTCTTGCCGGCGGAGTTCGTGGCGGACGCCGACAGTGCCGGCGCCGCCGAAGCGCCGGGATCGGAGCAGGCAGCCAGTCCCAGCAGTGCTGAAACGGTAAGGGCCACGACGGCGGCCGGCCTGGTGGTGATGGCCATGGTTCCTCCTTGGAACGGGGGTGGAAGATGCAACGGGGTGTGCGCGT
The DNA here is from genome assembly GCF_056396685.1 of Pseudarthrobacter sp. 05T312. Lineage (NCBI taxonomy): Bacteria > Bacillati > Actinomycetota > Actinomycetes > Micrococcales > Micrococcaceae > Pseudarthrobacter > Pseudarthrobacter sp. 05T312. Next base: position 363,384 of record NZ_JBFTLY010000002.1, on the reverse strand, counting down.
TGCAGCCACTATCCGGCAGCTCCGGAGGCGGAACCAAAGGACGTGAAACCGGGGGATACAGGGAGTAACGACAGTTCACCGGAGGACCGCGGCGGTCATATTCATCGGCCATATCTCCGCCGGACACCCGCCCGTCACTCATCCAGCAGAAAGCGAGTACTGGGGCAAAAAAGACAAGTGGTGATTACGCGTGCCCTCCGCCCATGGCGACTCATACGGTGAAGTACGTTGCGGCCCGGGTGGGCCGCAGGCAAATGAGGGAGGCAACACATGAATCACTCGCCAGGCGGGAAAACTACTGCTGGGGGAACAGGCCTGCTCAGGCGAACCAGCACCAGGACAGCAGCGGCACTCGCTGCGGGAAGCCTGCTGCTTACGGGCGGCGGGGTGGCGTTCGCGGACGACATCTTCAACAACCTCGACGCCAGCATTGACTCGGTGGCAGAGGTCATGCCACTCAACGAGGGCGGTGCCAGCGGCAGCACCATTCTGGCGGTAGACCCCACCAACGACGATGTCAAAAACGGCTGCAACCTGACCGGGTCAACAACGCTGACCCTTGACCTGGTGTCCAGCAATCCGGCCGTCGCCACGGTTTCACCCTCCAGGGTCACCTTCGACTCCTGTGGCGCCCAGCGGACCCTGACCGTAACCCCTGTGGGTGCTGGTTCGGCCACGGTAAGCGCCAGGCAAGTCAGCAACAACACCGATGGTACTTTCAACCTTGCACCGGCCACATTCACCGTCAACGTGGCAGCGCCAGCGCCGTCCAACACGGCACCCAGGCTCAATATCACCGGCGTCACCGCTGGCGCCTTGTACACGAAGGGCGATGTCCCGGCAGCAACCTGTAATGTCACCGACACCGAAGACGGCCCAAGCTCCTTTCCCGCTGACGTCAGTGCCCTCACGGGACCTGACGCCGCCACCGGCATCGGTTCACAGACGGCATCCTGCCGCTACACCGACAAGGGCGGCCTGACCGCGTCAAGCTCCATCACCTACAGCATCACCGACGCCTCCGCGCCCAAGATCTCCTACACGCTCTCGCCCGCCAACCCGGACGGTTTGAACGAGTGGTACAAGAGCCCCGTGGTCCTGCACTGGATCGTCACCGAAGCCGATTCGCCCAGCACCCTCAAGCTGACTGGCTGCGAGGACCAGGCCATCACCGCTGACCAGGTGGCCACTGACTACAGCTGCTCCGCCACAAGTTCCGGTGGCACCGCAGTTCCAGTAACCGTGAACCTGGGGAAGGACGCCACGGCCCCCACGGTCGCGGCAAGCGGCGGGACGGGAACTGAGGGGAGTAACGGCTGGTACATCTCCGACGTCGTGGCCTCCTTCACCGGCACCGACGCCACCTCCGGGCTGCTCGCCGCAACCCAGACGGTCACTACGTCAGCCGAGGCCGCCAACGTCAAGGTGGATAGCCCGGCGTTCACCGACCTCGCCGGCAACACCACCGCGGCGGGCACGGCCTCGCAGGCCTTCAAGATCGATAAGACGGCTCCGGCGGTAAGCAACGCCGGTGCCACGACGAAGCCGAACGCCAACGGTTGGTACAACACGGACGTCACCGCGTCCTTCACCGCCACCGATGCCGTATCCGGCCCGGCCACGGCAACCCAGTCGGCAACCTCATCCGGGGAGGGTGGCGCGGTTGAGGTCCTGAGCCCGGAATTCAGGGACAACGCCGGCAACACCACGCCGGCGGGGACAACCTCCCAGGCCTTCAAGATCGACAAGACGGCCCCCACCGTTACCTTCGACTCGATCATCGCGGACAGCTACTTCGGTTCCACCGCTGCTGCTCCGACTTGTACGGCCACTGATGGATTGTCGGGCGTCTCGGGTAGCTGTGTGGTCGCCGGATACGGCACAGGAGTCGGCCCGCACACCCTGACGGCCACAGCCACGGACCTTGCCGGCAACAGCACCACGGTGACCCAGTCCTACACGGTCAAGGCCTGGACGCTGAAGGGCTTTTACCAGCCAGTCGACATGGGCGGTGTGCTGAACACCGTCAAGTCCGGCAGCACCGTTCCCGCCAAGTTCGAAATCTTCGCGGGTGACACGGAACTGACGGATCCGGCACTGGCCAAGTTCACCATGCAGCAGATCACCTGCTCGCTGACGTCTCCGACGGATGCGATCGAAACCACCGCAACGGGCAACACCTCGCTCCGGTACGACGCTACCGCCGGCCAGTTCGTCTACAACTGGAAGACGCCCACAGCGGCCGGAACCTGCTACAGGCTGACCATGACGGCGAATGATGGGACCTCCATCAGTGCCAACTTCAAGCTGAAGTAGCACGGGAAGCCGGCGCCCAACGGCGTGCGCCGAAAAGAGGGGACCAGTCCAACGGGCTGGTCCCCTCTTTTAGTGCGTCACGACCGGTTGCTTACGCCAGTGCCGCGAGGACTTCCTTTGCCACGTCCTCGCTTGACTGCGGGTTCTGCCCGGTGATGAGGTTGCCGTCCCGCACCACGTTGGAGGACCAGGTCGCGCCGTTCTCGACCACGGCACCCTTCTCCTTGAGCGCGTCCTCCACCAGCCACGGCGTGTTCTCGCCGGTGCCGCCGCCAAGCTCTTCCTCGTTGGTGAACACCGTCAGGCGCCTGCCCTTGAAAGTGAACCCGCCGTCGTCGTCCGTTGCGCTCAGCAGCCCCGCGGGACCGTGGCAGAACGGTGCAATGATCTTGCCGGCCTTGTTCGCTGCGACCAGCAGCCGGCCCAGGTCGGCGTCCTTGTACAGGTCCGCCATGGGACCGTGCCCGCCGGGCATCACCACGGCGTCGTAGCCGGCAATGTCGACGTTGGCAAGGACCAGTGGGTGCGCCAGCTCGCCGTCGATCTTCGCGATGTAGTCCCGGAAGCCTTGGGCGCGTTCCTCGCCGCCGGCCGACTCGGGAGCCAGGCTTACCTGGTCCACGGTGGGTTTCCTGCCGCCGGGGGTGGCGATGTGGACCGTGTTGCCGGCGTCGGTCAGGGTCTGGTGGGACACCACCAGTTCCTCCGCCCAGTAGCCGGTGGGGTGTTCGCTGCCGTCCTTCATGGTGAGGGAATCTGCGGCCGATACGACCATCAAAATGTTTGCCATGGTGTTTCTCCTGTCTTAGCTGACGTGAGTGGCTGGAAGCCGCTTGCTACTTTCCTGCTGCTTCCAGCTCAGCGTACGTGGCGTCGTCGAGCGTGATGCCCGCGGCGGCCAGGTTCTCTTCGAGGTGCTTCACCGAGCCCGTGCCGGGGATCGGCATCATCACGGGCGAGCGGCGCAGCAGCCAGGCCAGGGCCACCTGGGAGGTGGTGGCGCCCAGGCGCTTGGCCGCCTCATCCAGCGGGCCGCCCGGCTGGGCGAGTTCGCCCGCGGAAATCGGAGCCCAGGGGATGAAGCCGATGCCGTTCTCCTCGGAGTAGCGGAGTACGTCCTCGGAGCTGCGGTCGGTCAGGTTGTAACGGTTCTGGACCGTGGACACGGTGAAGTGCTTCCCGGCCGCTTCCAGCTGCTCTACGCTGACCTGCGACAGGCCCAGGGCCCGGACCTTGCCTTCGTCCTGGAGCTCGCGCAGCACGCCGAACTGCTCCTCGGCGTCCACTTTGGGATCGATCCGGTGCAGCTGCAGCAGGTCCAGGGTGTCCACCTTCAGCTTGCGCAGGCTCAGCTCGGTCTGCTGGCGCAGGTATTCGGGCCGGCCCACAGGCACCCATTTGTTGGGCCCGGTCCTGGTGAAGCCCACCTTGGTGGCGATCTTCAGCCCCTCCTTGTACGGGTGCAGGGCTTCGGCGATGATTTCCTCGCTGATGTTCGGTCCGTAGGAATCGGCGGTATCGATGAAGTCGACGCCGAGTTCGACGGCGCGGCGCACCACCGCCACGGCCGCCCGGCGGTCTGCGGGCTCGCCCCAGACACCGTCACCCACGATGCGCATGGCGCCAAAGCCAAGCCGGTGCACGGTACCCAGGTCCTTGAGCTCGATGGTTGCGGACAATTCCAGCTGGTTCGTTGAATCATGGCTCATAGGGGCGGCAACATCATCAGTGTGCTGAGTATTCCGGGAAAGACGAAATAACCCGGGCCCCGCCGTCGTTATGCCTCAAGTGCCCGCCGCGATCCGGCCGGCGATTCTTACGAAACGTTCCTGAAAGGCCGCAACTGACGTGACTCTTCCCCTTTCCATCCTTGACCTGGCAACCATCGGCAAAGGCCAGACGGCGGCGGAGAGCTTCGCGGGCAGCGTGGCCATGGCGCAGAGCGCCGAAAAGCTGGGCTACCGGCGCGTCTGGTACGCCGAGCACCACAACATGTCCTCCATCGCCTCCTCCGCCACCAGCGTGCTGATCGCGCACGTGGCCGCGCACACCGAAAGCATCCGGCTGGGCGCCGGCGGCATCATGCTGCCCAACCACTCGCCGCTGACCATCGCAGAACAGTTCGGCACCCTGGAAACCCTGCATCCGGGCCGGATCGACCTGGGGCTGGGCCGGGCGCCCGGCAGTGACCAGAACACCATGCGGGCGCTGCGCCGCGACCCGATGTCCGCGGACAGCTTCCCGCAGGACGTCCTTGAGCTGCAGGGCTACCTGACCGGCCCCACCCGCATCCAGGGCGTCGAGGCCACCCCGGGCAAGGGGACCAACGTCCCCCTGTACATCCTGGGCTCGTCCCTGTTCGGCGCCCGCCTGGCCGCTCAGCTTGGCCTGCCCTACGCCTTCGCCTCGCACTTTGCCCCGGCCGCGCTGCAGGACGCGGTGGCCATCTACCGGCGCGAGTTCAAGCCGTCCGACCAGCTTGACGCCCCGCACGTGATCGCCGGCGTCAACGTGATCGCCGCCGACTCCGCCTCCGAAGCGCAGGCCATGTTCCAGGCCACCAAGCGGGCGCGCGTCTCCCTGTTCTTCGGCGGCGGCCGCGAGTTCACCGACGACGAAGCGGACATGATCCTGGACTCGCCGCAGGGACAGCACATGGCACAAATGATGACGTACTCCGCCGTGGGGACGCCGGACGCCGTCATCGATTACCTGGAGGGCTTCGGCAAACACGCCGACGCCGACGAACTCATCGTGGCGCACCAAAGCCCCGGCACCCGGGACCGGCTGCGGTCCGTCGAACTGCTGGCGGAAGCCGCCGGGCTGGTCCGGGTCTGACATGGCGAACACAGCCACCGCAAAAGACGGCGTAGGGTTCCGGTCCGAGCGCGGGCCCATCCTCATCGCCCTGATGCTGTCCACGGGCCTCGTGGCCATCGATTCCACCATCGTGGCCACGGCAGTCCCCTCGATCGTCCGGGACGTGGGCGGCTTCGCATCCTTCCCCTGGCTCTTCTCGGCCTACCTGCTGGCGCAGGCGGTGTCCGTGCCCATCTACGGCAAGCTCTCCGACATGGCAGGGCGCAAGCCCATTATCCTGATCGGGATTGGCCTGTTCCTGCTGGGCTCGGTGCTCTGCGGGGTCGCGTGGAGCATGCCCTCGCTGATCGCCTTCCGGGCCCTGCAGGGGCTCGGTGCCGGTGCGGTACTGCCGGTCGCCGTCACCATCGCCGGCGACATCTACACCCTGCAGGAGCGCGCCAAGGTCCAGGGCTACCTGGCCAGCGTCTGGGCCATCTCCTCCGTGGTGGGCCCCAGCCTGGGCGGCGTTTTTTCTGCCCTCGGCATCTGGCGCGGCATCTTCCTGGTGAACGTGCCGCTCTGCCTGCTGGCCGGCTGGATGCTGATCCGCACCCTGCACGAAAACGTCGAACGGGCCACCCACAAAGTGGACTACGCCGGCGCTGTCCTCCTGGCCGGATCGCTGGGCCTGCTCATCCTCGGAGCGCTCCAGGGCGGCCAGGCGTGGGCCTGGAATTCGCCCATCGGTATCGGCGTCTTCGTTGTCGGGGCGGTGCTGCTGGTGGCCTTCCTGCTGGTGGAGCGGCGGGCGGCGGAGCCCATCCTCCCGGCGTGGGTGGTTTCCCGGCGCCTGCTGGCCACCACGGCGCTGGTGTCCTTCGGCGTGGGCGCCATGATGATCGGACTGACCTCCTACGTGCCCACCTTCCTTGAAGGCGCCCTGTCCTCCTCGCCGCTGGTGGCCGGCCTGGCGCTCGCCGCACTGACCCTTGGCTGGCCGCTCAGTGCCTCGCAGGCCGGGAAGTTCTACCTGCGGATCGGGTTCAAGTCCACCGCCCTGATCGGTATCGCCATCGCCGTGGCGGGGCTGCTGATCCTGTCGCTGACGGCCTCAACGCCCAACGTGGCGCTGATCGCGGTCAGTTGCTTCGTCGTCGGGCTTGGCCTGGGCCTGCTGGCCACCCCCACCTTGATCTCCGCCCAGTCCAGCGTTCCCTGGCACGAGCGCGGCGTGGTGACCAGCACCAACATGTTTGCCCGCTCCATCGGCAGCGCCTTGGGCGTGGCCGTGTTTGGTGCCGTGGCCAACTCCATCTACGGCGGCAGCAGCGGTGGCGACGCCGATCCCGCCACGGTCATCAGCGCGTCCGGTGCCGTGTTCCTGGCCGCGCTCGTGGCCGGCCTGCTCACGGTGGCAGCGGTGCTGTCCATGCCCGCCGTGAAGGCCGAAGACAGCGGCAATCCCGATGCGGAGCCGGTGCCCACCCAGGCGGAAGGCAGTTCCAGCTAAGCTGCCGCCCGCGGAGATGTTCCTACAGACAAGACCTGAGGGCGAATGTGTGTTTTCTGCCTTAGTGCTATTTGTTTTTTCCGCGAGCGGCTACGCGCCAGCGGTCCACGACCTTGCCGCCGCTGACGACGGTGATGTCGTCAACGAGATTCACGGCCACGCAGACGTGGTTCGGTATGACCCGTAACCGCTCTCCGAGAGGCGGGAGCTCTGCAGCTGCTGGCCAGACCACGGTCGCGTGATGTTCCGAGAGCGCAGTGATGCGTGCTTCGGGATAGTCGAGCAGCCGTCCAAAGCCGGTGGCCCACGCAGGCCGGTCGCCGCCCAGGATTTTGCTGCCGGAGTCCAGGACGATCCTTCGCGGTATGACGTCGTCGCCCTCATGCCGGCTTACCACTGTTGCGGCGACGGTCAGCGCGATGTCTTCAGCGGCGCATCGTTCCAGTTCCAATTGCTGGGCGTCATTGAAGACATAGACTCCCGGCCGGACCTCGGTGGCTGCGGAATCACCGGTGAGAGTGGCGGTGGGAGTTGAACCGCCGCTGCGATGCAGCATTTCAAAGCCTGCTTGCGTGAGCAGGTTCGAGGCCTGCGTGAGGGCCAACCGTTCTTCTTCGGCTGCTTTCAGGGGCATCCCGGGGGCGTAGCTGTGGCCCGGGAAGGTGAAGACGCCTATGACCCTCAGGCCGGCGCGTGCCGCGGCGTGGGCCACGTCAACCACCGCACCTGGGGCGATTCCGCTTCGGTGATGGCCACTGTCGATTTCCAGCAGCACGTCAAAATCGCCGGCCGCGTCACCCAAGGACGCTCCCATGGCTTGGGCGGCCTCCCGTGAATCCAGTCCCACTGAGATCTTTGTGGTGGCATCAAGCCGGCGCAGGCGTTCGGCTTGGCGGGGACCGACCCAGACGGGGTAAGCGATAAAGATGTCGGTCGCTCCCTGTCCTGCAAAGACTTCAGCCTCCCCGAGGGTCGCTACAGTGATGCCGACAGCACCCGCTGCCAGCTGCAGTTGCGCGATTTCGGGCACCTTGTGGGTTTTCACGTGTGGCCGGAGGCTCAAGCCTTTCGCATGGACGGCAGCGGCCATGCGGTCGATGTTCCGCTGGAGCACATCCCGGTCCACCAGGATCTCTGGAGTGTCGACTTCTTCTGGGATTGTCATCACTGGTTCTCTTTCTCTAGGTTGGGCCGCTAGCGGGACGCCCGGAAGATCGACGGCGCGGGCCGGGTCCCGGTGGCAAGGTCGGCCAGGATCCGCCCCACCACCGGGGTGAACTTGAAGCCGTGGCCGGAGAAGCCCGCACCGATCACCACGGGCCCGATGCGGTCCAGGACAAAGTCCTCGTCCGGGGTGGTGGTGTACGTGCAGCTGATGGCCTCGAACGAATCGGGGTCCACACCGGGCAGCCACTGCCGTGCATAATCCTGCAGGGCGGCGAGCTGTTTCGGTTCCGGCAAAAAGTCCCACTGGTCCGGGTCCACTACCGGGCCTACCCCGTGCCAGCCGGCCTTAATGCCTTCGCCGGGGGTCAGCATCCCGTACACGGGGGAGTACCAGCCCTGGTAATCCGGGCCCGGGTAGTGGTTGAAGCCGGGCCACACCGCGCCGGGGTCCGCCACCCGGAAATGCGCCGGCTGCTCCTGCGTCACCGTGAGCTTCGGAAGCCGCAACGCGCCGCCCGTGCCCGCAACGCGGGCCAGCAGCTTCTCCGTCCAGCCGCCGGCCGTGACCACGGCCTGGGCTGCGGTGACCACCTCCGAGCCCGCCGCCGATTCAAGCACCAGCCGCACGCCGTCGTCGAACACCTCGAAGTCCACCACCTTGGTGTGGTGCCTGATCTCGGCGCCGCGGGCTGAGGCCAGCCGCTGGAAGGCGGGCAGCGCCGCCTCCGGGTTGAGCTGGCCGCCGTCGGGCATATGCAGGACCTGCTGGTCGAACCGGATGCCGCGCCAGCGTTCGGCCGCCTCGGCAGGGTCCAGGAATTCGGCGCTGATGCCGGCCTCGGTGAGGGCCTCGGCAACCCTGGGGAGGTCGCCGCCCGGACCATGGGTTACCACGCCGGTGCGTGCCAGCAGCTGCACGCCGCTGTCCTGCTCCAGCTCGTCCCATAGGGCCAGCCCCTCTGCCAGCATCGCCACGTAGTCCGGCTGCTGGTAGCCCGGGTTGAGGTTCCGGGTGGCGCCGTGGGACGCGCCGATCTTGTGCCCGGGGCCGAACTGTTCCACCAGCGTCACCTGCCGGCCGCGGCGGGACAGGGCCCATGCGGCCGCCGAACCCATGGCCCCGCCGCCGATCACAACGGTATCCAGCACAGTATTCATCAGCCCTCCAAGCTGCAGGTAAATCTGTTTGCCGGCGCTCAGGCCAGCAGCAGGGCCACGCCGATCATTGCCGGCACCGCCACCACGGTGGTGATCAGCACGGTGTCCTTGGCGACGGTGAGGCCGGTCTGGTACCGGCTGGCGGCCACAAACACATTCTGCGCGGTGGGCAGCGAGGACGTCACCACCACCGCGAACAGGGCGTGCCCCTCCATCCCGAGCGCGAAGCGGGCAAAGGCATAAGCCAGGGCCGGCTGGACGGCGAGCTTGAAGCCGCTGGCCAGCAGGGTGTCCACGCGCCGCCCGGCGGAGGCCTGCAGCGGGCGGGTGCCGTTCAGGCTCATCCCGAACGCCATCAGCATGGCCGGAATAGCGGCCCCGCCGATCAGGTGGATCGGCTCCATGACCAGCGCCGGTACCTGGAACCCGGTGCCTGCCACCAGCAGCCCCAGTCCGGAGCCGACGATCATGGGGTTGCGCAGGATCATCAGGAAGAAGCCCAGGACGGTGGTCCGGTGCGTGCTGGTGCTCGAGTCCAGGATCATCAGGAACGCGGGCGTGAAGAAGGCCAGCTGGAAAATCAGCAGCGGCGCCACATAGCTCGCATCACCCAGGACATATACCGCGATGGGAATACCAAGGTTCGCCGAGTTGGCCAGGGACGCGGACATGGCGGACATCAGCGATTCCGGAAGGTCCCGCTTCAGCCAGAACCTGGCCAGGACCAGGTAGATCCCGGCCGTGGCAATGGCTGCCACCGCGGTGACCAGCAGCGGTTCGGCGAAAACCTCCTGCAGGCGGGCCTTGCCCAGGGTTTCAAAGAGGAGTGCCGGGCTGGCGACGAAGAACGTCAAGCCGCTCAGGACGGGTCGGGCGTTATCACCCAGGATCCGCTGCCGGCCCACGAACCATCCCACCAGGATGATGCACCACACGACGAAGAATCCCGCGAGCACCCCTAGCAAGGATCAGCCGTTCGGGCGCGGCGGAGGCAGGGACCGGGACGCACGCTCCGGTTACAGGGTGGCGTTGTTAAGCGCGAAAGGGGGGCGCATCATGCCGGGGGTGAGGCCTTCGGCGGGGTCATTGCCCAGCTGGATGATCCGGTTGTCCTGGTCGACGTGGACCACCTTGGGCTCATAGGCCCTGGCCTCTTCGGTGGTCATTTCGGCGTAGGTGATCAGGATGACGATGTCGTTCTCGTGCATCAGGTGCGCCGCTGCACCGTTGATGCCGATGACGCCGGAACCGCGCTCGCCGGCGATGGTGTAGGTTTCAAGCCGCGCGCCGTTGGTGACGTCCACGATGGACACCAGCTCGCCGGGCAGGATGTCGGCGGCCTCGAGCAGGTCGAGGTCAACGGTGACCGAGCCGACGTAGTGCAGGTCGGCGTGCGTGACGGTGGCCCGGTGGATTTTGGACTTGAACATTGTTCGATTCATAACGGCTCCAGTCTAGACCTGCGGCCCTTTACCCGCAGTGACGCACGAAACATACGGGCCGGACACGGCTGCGCGCGGACGACGGCGGCCGGTCACCCGGCGTCGTCCGTTGCCACCGCCGCGGCAGCCGCAGCCAGGGTCTCCCTCGCTGCCAGGATGGCCGGGCGCTGGGTGCTGGAGCGGCGCACCGACGTGAAGATGGTGCGGTGCGGCTTGCCCGGAAGCTCGATCAGTTGGGCCGTGGTGCCGCGGCCGGTCCACACCAGGTCCGGCATCAGGGCAACGGCGTTGCCGGACTCGATCAGGCGGGCCTGGGCCTGCAGGTCGGCGGTTTCAAAGCGGACGTCCGGCTCGAATCCTGCGCTGCGGCAGGCCTGTTCTGCCCAGTGGCGCGATGCGGCGCCGCGGGGTTCCATGACCCAGGCCAGCTCTGCCGTGTCCTCCAGGGAACGAATGGCAGGGCCGCCGCCGGATGCCGGGGGAACGGCCAGCCGGATGGCGTCGGTGGTCAGCTTCACCTTGTCCAGTTCCGGGTAGCGCGGGGCGGCGTGTCCCGGGTACTGCTCGGCGATCACCAGGTCGAAGTCGCGCGCCCACGTTTCATGCAGCGCCGTCTCGGGCTCCCGCTGGATCATCTCGATCCGGACCTCGGGGTATGTCGCAGCCATCCGCGTCAGGGTGTCCGGCATCAGTGCCAGGGCGGCGGACTGGAACACCGCAATCCGCACCGTCCCCGTCACCGTGGTCAGCGACGCGGCCAGGTCCGCTTCCGCCTGTTCCATGGTTTCCAGCAGCTGGGCGGTGTGGGCCACCAGCACCTCGGCCTGTGGTGTCAGCTGCACCCGCCGCCCCGTCTTCCGGAGCAGTTCCACGCCCACTTCCTTCTCCAGCAGGGCCAGTTGCTGCGATACCGACGACGGGCTGTACTGCAGTGCCTCGGCCACCTCTGCGAGCGTCCCGCGGATGCTCAATTCCCGGAGCAGCCGCAGCCGGCGTACGTCGAGCATGGTGGATTCCTAACTGAAACTAACGAATATAGGTTAGAAGTAGCCACTTTATCTAACGGAATTGCACACGCATACTGTTGAAACCGAGTTACCCCCGTCACAGCCAGGTTTCTTGGCGTGCCGCGGCGGGGTCGCACCCCAACCAGGAGTTCCTGATGAGCAGCAAAGATTTGAGCCAATCGATCATGCGGCGCAAGCCCATCGATGACATCGAAGAAGAGAGCAAGCACAGCGGACTTTTCAAGTCCCTCGGGCTGTGGCAGCTCACCGCCATTGGCGTTGGCGGGATTATCGGCGTCGGCATCTTCTCCCTTGCGGGACTGGTGGCCGCCGGCAGCGAAGGCAACCCTGGCGTGGGGCCGGCGGTGCTGATTTCGTTCCTGATTGCAGGCCTCGCCTCCGCGGCCGCCGCCCTCTCCTACGCGGAGTTCGCCGGCATGATCCCGCGCGCAGGTTCTGCCTACACCTACGGCTACGTTGCCCTGGGCGAGGTGATCGGCTGGTTTATCGGCTGGGACCTGCTGCTGGAATACATCGCCATCGTGGCCGTGGTGGCCATCGGCATCTCCGGCTACCTGGACGCCTTCCTGGCCGGCATCGGCATCCACATGCCCACCTGGATGACGTCCACATGGGATGAAGGCAAGGGCGGCATCGTCAACATTCCCGCCATCCTGGTCTGCCTCCTGGTGACCTGGATCCTGTCCCGCGGCACCAAGGCCTTCGGCAGGTTCGAACTCGTCGCTGTGGCCATCAAGGTGGTCCTGATCCTGTTCATCATCGGGCTGGGCGTCTTCTACATCGACACCAACAACTACAACCCGTTCATGCCCAGCGGCTTCGGGCCCGTTGTGGCCGGCTCCGCCACGGTGTTCTTCGCCGTGTTCGGCTACGACGCCATGAGTACCGCGGCCGAGGAAGCCAAGGATGGCAAGAAGCACATGCCTAAGGCCATCGTGCTCTCGCTCATCATCGCCATGCTCCTCTATGTTGCCGCCACCCTGGTCCTCACCGGCATGCAGAACTACAAGGACATCGACCCCAAGGCCGGGTTCGCCTCCGCCTTCACGTCTGTGGGCCTGCCCGTCATCGCCACCATCATTTCGGTGTTCGCGGTCCTGTCCATCCTTACAGTGATGCTCACCTTCCTGCTCGGCGTCACCCGGGTCTGGTTCTCCATGAGCCGTGACGGCCTGCTCCCCGGCTGGTTCGCCAAGACCGACCGCCACGGCACCCCGCAGCGCGTCACCTGGATCGCCGGCGTCGCCTCCGCCTTCCTGGCCGGCGTCTTCCCCATCAAGGCAGTCGCGGACCTTACCAACATCGGCATCCTGGCCGCGTTCGTCGTCGTCTGCCTGTCCGTGATCATCTTCCGTTACAAGCGGCCTGATGCTCCCCGTACGTTCCGCCTCCCCCTGATGCCCGCGATCCCGGCCTTCGGCGTCCTGGCCTCCGCCTTCCTGATGCTGCAGCTGCACTGGGAAACCTGGCTGCGGTTCGTGGTCTGGCTGATCATCGGCTTGGTCATCTACTTCGGCTACGGCCGCAAGCACTCGCTGATGAACCCCAACAGCCCCCGCCATGAGGAACTCGCAGAGCTGCACCGCCCGCTTTCCTGACCTCTCCCCGGACGCGCCATCACCTTCTGCCCGTTTTTCCCCAACGCCCCATCAGATAATGCGGCGTCCAGCCGAACCCTCTCCCACATTCCGTGGGGGAGGGTTCGTTGCTTTCGGCGGGAGGTGATGGGGCGTTGGCGGTTTGGGGGCGGGATGTGATGGGGCGTTGGCGGTTTGGGGGCGGGAGGTGATGGGGCGTTGGCGGGGTGGTGGCGGGAGGTGATGGGGCGTTGAGAGGTGGATAAAACATTGGGTTTCCTAACCTGTATTGGTTGGAAAAGATCGCTTTATCTTATGTGAGTTGAAGCTCATACTGGTGGAAAGACCTCCCAGAACACCAGAAAGATCGGGAAAACAATGACCCACGTTGCAATGGAACAGGCAGTCGCAAAGGCGGCCACCCCGCAGACTGTCGACGTCGACGTCCACCAGGCCAAGACCCTCGCCAATGAAGCGGTGGCCCTGGTCCGGCGCTGGCTCACCGAGGCCGCCAAGGTTCCGGTGGACCCCTCCGCCCAGCAGCTGGCCGGCGTCCTGAAGGACCCGAACGGCCTGGACTTCACCGTGGGCTTCGTGGACGGCGTGGTCCGCCCCGAGGACCTCAACGTCGCCGCCCGCAACCTCGCCAAGCTCGCGCCCAAGGTTCCCGCCTTCCTGCCTTGGTACATGCGCAGCGCCGTGGCGCTTGGCGGCACCATGGCCCAGGCAATGCCAAAGGTGGTCATCCCCATCGCCCGCAGGGTCCTCCGCGAAATGGTGGGCCACCTGATCGTGGACGCCACCGACGCCAAGCTGGGCCCCGCTATCGCCAAGATCAAGAAGGACGGCATCAAGCTCAACGTCAACCTCCTGGGCGAGGCAGTCCTCGGCGAGCACGAAGCCTCCCGCCGCCTCGAGGGAACGCACACGCTGCTGGCGCGGCCCGACGTCGACTACGTCTCCATCAAGGTCTCCTCCACTGTGGCCCCGCACTCCGCCTGGGCCTTCGACGAAGCCGTGGAACACGTCGTCGAAAAGCTCACCCCGCTCTTCCGGCGCGCCGCCTCCTACTCCGGCAGCGGACAGAAGAACAAGTTCATCAACCTGGACATGGAGGAGTACAAGGACCTGGACATGACCATCGCGGTCTTCACCCGGATCCTGGACAAGCCTGAGTTCCAGGACCTCGAGGCCGGCATCGTGCTCCAGGCCTACCTCCCGGATGCGCTGTCCGCCATGATCCGGCTGCAGGACTGGGCCGCAGAGCGCCGCGCCAACGGCGGCGCCGGCATCAAGGTCCGCGTGGTCAAGGGGGCCAACCTGCCCATGGAGCAGGTTGAAGCCTCGCTGCACGACTGGCCGCTGGCCACCTGGGGTTCAAAGCAGGACTCGGACACCAGCTACAAGAGCGTCATCAACTACGCGCTGCACCCCGAGCGGATCAGGAACATCCGGATCGGCGTGGCCGGCCACAACCTGTTCGACATTGCCTTCGCGTGGCTCCTGGCCAAGCAGCGCGGCGTTGAATCCGGCATCGAATTCGAGATGCTGCTGGGGATGGCGCAGGGCCAGGCCGAGGCCGTCAAGAAGGACGTCGGCTCCCTGCTGCTCTACACGCCGGTGGTGCACCCGTCCGAGTTCGACGTCGCCATCGCCTACCTGATCCGCCGCCTGGAAGAAGGCGCCAGCCAGGAAAACTTCATGTCGGCAGTCTTCGAGCTCAGCGAAAACGAAGGGCTGTTCGAGCGCGAGAAGCAGCGTTTCCTCTCCTCGCTGGAGGCACTGGACAACACCGTTCCCCTGCCCAACCGGCGGCAGGACCGGAACCTTCCCCCGGAGGCCATGCCGCACACCGGGTTCCGGAACACCCCGGACACCGATCCCGCACTGCCGGCCAACCGCACCTGGGGCCGGGCCATCCTTGAACGCGTCCCGTCCTCCACGCTGGGCGACGCCTCGGTGAAGGCTGCCTTCATCAATGACGAGGACACCCTCAACTCGGCCATTGCCAACGCCGTGGAGAAGGGCAAGGCCTGGGGCGGGCTGTCCGGCAACGAGCGCGCAGACATCCTGCACCGCGCCGGGGAGATCCTGGAAGCCCGCCGCGCCGACCTGCTCGAAGTCATGGCCAGCGAGACCGGCAAGACCATCGACCAGGGCGACCCCGAGGTCAGCGAGGCCGTGGACTTCGCCCACTACTACGCCGAATCGGCGCGCAAGCTGGACATGGTCGACGGCGCCACATTCGTCCCAGCCAAGCTCACCGTTGTCACCCCGCCCTGGAACTTCCCGGTCGCCATCCCGGCAGGGTCCACCCTCGCGGCACTCGCCGCCGGCTCCGCCGTCGTCATCAAGCCCGCCAAGCAGGCCGCCCGCAGCGGCGCCGTCATGGTCGAGGCGCTGTGGGAGGCCGGCGTGCCCAAGGGTGTCCTGACCATGGTGCAGCTGGGGGAGCGGGAACTCGGCACCCAGCTCATCAGCCACCCGGCCGTGGACCGCGTCATCCTCACCGGCGGCTACGAAACCGCCGAGCTGTTCCGGTCCTTCCGCAAGGACCTGCCGCTGCTGGCCGAAACCAGCGGCAAGAACGCCATCATCGTCACCCCCAGCGCCGACCTGGACCTCGCCGCCAAGGACGTGGCCTACTCAGCGTTCGGCCACGCCGGCCAGAAGTGCTCGGCCGCCTCGCTGGTGATCCTGGTAGGTTCCGTGGCCACCTCCAAGCGGTTCCACAACCAGCTGATCGACGCCGTCACCTCCCTCAAGGTGGGCTACCCGCAGGACCCCACCAGCCAGATGGGCCCCATCATCGAACCCGCCAACGGCAAGCTCCTCAACGCCCTCACCACCCTGGGCGAGGGTGAGAACTGGGCCGTTGAACCGAAGAAGCTGGACGATACCGGCCGGCTGTGGAGCCCGGGCGTGCGCTACGGCGTCAAGCGTGGCTCCTACTTCCACCTGACCGAGTTCTTCGGCCCGGTCCTGGGCGTGATGACCGCCGACACCCTGGAAGAAGCCATCGCCATCCAGAACCAGATCGAATACGGCCTCACGGCAGGCCTGCACTCCCTCAACTCCGAGGAGCTGGGCATCTGGCTGGACACCATCCAGGCCGGCAACCTCTACATCAACCGCGGCATCACCGGGGCCATCGTCCAGCGCCAGCCCTTTGGCGGCTGGAAGAAGTCGGCGGTCGGCGCCGGCACCAAGGCCGGTGGACCCAACTACCTGGCCGGCCTGGGCGACTGGCTCCCCGCAGAGGCATCCGCCAAGGCTCCGGTAGCCAACGCGGCCGTCCGCCGCATCCTCAACGCCGCAGGTCCCGCCCTTGCACCGGCGGAACTCGAGTCCGTCCAGCGCGCCCTGGCATCCGACGCCGAAGCCTGGGCTGACGAGTTCGGCACCGCCAAGGACGTCTCCGGGCTGGGCGCCGAGCGCAACATCTTCCGCTACCGCAGCCTGCCGGTCACCATCCGCCTCTCCGAAGGTGCGCCGCTGGCACAACTGGCCCGGACCGTGGCGGCCGGCGTGCTGGCCGGTTCGGCACTCACCGTGTCCACCGCCGTCGAACTTCCCGCCCAGCTGCGCTCTGTGCTCACCGCACAGGACATCGACGTGACGGTGGAGTCCGACGCCGGCTGGCTGGCTTCCGCCGGACACCTCGCCGCAGCGGGCAAGCTGTCAGGGGGACGCATCCGCCTGATCGGCGGCGACGCCTCCGCGCTCGCCGAAGCCACCGGCGGCCGTCCCGACCTGGCCATCTACGCCCACCCCGTCACGGAGGCGGGCCGCGTGGAGCTGCTGCCCTTCCTGCATGAGCAGGCCGTCAGCATCACCGCGCACCGGTTCGGCACCCCGAACCACCTCTCGGATGCCTTGATCTAGCGCCTGCGGGCACAAAAAAGTCCGGCGGTTGGGTTTGTTCTCACAAGCCCAACCGCCGGACCTTTTTGTATGTCAGCTAGCCCAGGTACCAGCCGGGTGGGGTCCAGGTAACCGGGACGCTGTGGGCGGAAAAGTCCTCGCAGCGGGTGCAGGTGTAGGCCACCTCGCCAAGGGTGGACACTGTTCCGTCGCGCCGGTAGGTGGGCGGGATGTACGACTCGAGGTAAACGAACTCGTCCGTACGGCACTTGTCGCAGGTGGGTTTCCCCACATATCCGGAGTCCACGGAGGCGTGGCCGGTTCCAAGGGTGTTCTTGCGGGTGGACGGCCGTGCGGTGGAGTACGGGCGTGCGTGCGCAGAACCTGGGTGGATGTTCCTGGCTGTCGTCATTGGCTGCCTGTCCCAAGCGGTGGTTTCCGGCATGCGGATACGCGCTTGCTTCGGTGAACCGGCCTGCTGCTTGACCTTGGAAAACCAGCATAGGTGATGCCACTTCCCCTATCAATGGACACGGCCCCCCTAACTCCCCTAAATGCTGGAATTTGGGCCGCTGGAGAGTTAAGTTTGGCGGTTAATGGTCCGTCCCACGATCGATTGGGTGAGGGCATCAATCACCTCGGCGTTGGCCAGCGGGTTGCGGATCAGGGTGAAGTCCACGTCCCCCACCGCGGGCAGGTCGAACCGCCGGGTGATGATCTTCAGGTCTTCGGGCACCAGCGACGTAGGCATGACCGCAACCCCGATGCCCGCCCTGACCGCCGCCAGGACCCCGCTGATCTGGCGGGTGGTGCAGGTGATCCGCCAGGTCCTGCCGTGGGCCTCCAACGCATCGATGGCCAACTTCCGGCTGAGGCTGGGCGCGGGATAGGCGATCAGGGGCACCGGACTGCCCGGTTCCATCACTGTCTGTTCCAGGCCCACCCAGGAAAACGAATCATGCTGGACCACCGTGCCGTCCTTGGCTCCGGCAACCCATTTGACGAAGACGAGGTCCAACTGCCCGGCGTTGAGCTTGCGGTACAGCTGGTCGCTCTGGCCCACCGTCAATTCCAGGTTGATCTGCGGATAGATCTGCCGGAACTCGCGCAGGATCCGGGGGAGTCCGGTGATCGCGAGGTCGTCAGCCGTTCCGAACCGCAGCCGCCCGCGCATCGCCGACCCCGAGAAATAGCGGGCCGCGGCGTCATGCGCTGACAGGATGCTGCGGGCAAAACCGGCCATGGCGTCGCCGTTGTCCGTAAGCCGGACGTCCCGGGTGTCCCTGGTAACCAGGCTGCGCTTGGCGGCGGCCTCGAGTTTGCGGATGTGCTGGCTGATGGTGGGCTGCGCCAGGCCCAGGCGGTCGGCAGCCTTGGTGAAGCTCAGGGTGTCGGCCACGGCCAGGAAGGACCGCAACTGTGCTGGGTCGAACATTTGTGGCTCCACTGTCCTTCCGGGCGGGCATCCATTGCGTTTCGCAATACGAGTTATAGGGACCATACCTCTCCATAATCGGCTCGGCCAGCCCTAGCGTTAAGGACATCCCAGACCGCCCGCAATTTTGAGGACACTCCTGTGGCACCGCCTCCCCCTTCGTCGGCATCCGTTTCCCAGCCAGTCATCGATGCGGCGGTTGCAGCGCCGCCGGAGAACCAAACCCAGCCGCTGCCAGTCGTCGCCGAGCGGCTGCCCTGGAAGCACACCTTCATCTCCTTGAAGGTGCCCAACTTCCGGATCTTCGCCGCCGGCCACTTCATCGCCGTGATCGCCATCTGGATGCAGCGGATCGCCCAGGACTGGCTGGTCCTGCAGCTGTCCGGGTCAGTGACGGCAGTAGGGGTGACCGTGGCACTGCAGTTTCTGCCGTCCCTGCTGCTGGGTCCGTGGGGCGGCATGATCGCGGACCGGTTCGCCAAGCGGAGGATCCTCATCCTGTGCCAGAGCGTGGCCGCCGTCCTGGCCGCGTCGTTGGCCACGCTGGCCCTGACCGGCGTCATCATGGTCTGGCACGTCTACGCCATCGCCCTGGTCCTGGGCCTGGTGACGGTCCTGGACCAGCCGGCACGCCAGGTGTTCGTCAACGAGCTGGTTGGTCCCCGGTATCTGCGGAACGCCATCAGCGTCAACTCCACCACGTTCCAGCTCGGCGGCCTGATCGGTCCAGCCATCGCCGGCCTGCTGCTGACCGCGGTGGGGGCCGGCTGGGCTTTCGCGGCAAACGCCGTGGCCTGCTGCTCAACGGTGGTGATGCTCCTGCTCCTGCGCAAGGACAAGTTGTACGTCAACGCGCCCACCCCCAAGAGCAAGGGAATGCTCCGGGAGGGCCTGCGCTATGCCCTCAGCAAGCCCACCATCTACTGGCCGTGGCTGATGGCCGGCTTCATCTCCGTTTTTGCGATGAGCCTGCCGGTGCTTCTGGCCGCCTTCGCTGACCACGTTTTCGAGGTGGGCGCCGGAGGGTACGGGCTCCTCAATGCCCTGGTGGCACTCGGCGCCCTGTCCGGCGCGGTGGCATCGACCCGCCGGAGGCAGTTGCGCCTGCGGTCAGTGGTGTTTTGCGCCGGCATGTACGGACTGATGCTCTGCCTGGCAGTCCTCGCCCCGTCCATGGTGTGGTTCGGCGCCGTCATGGTGCTGTCCGGCTTCTGGTGCCTGATGTTCCTGACCGGGTCCAACCAGCTGGTGCAGGTCAGTTCCAACATGGGGATCCGCGGCCGCGTGATGAGCCTGTACATCATGGTGCTGATCGGAGGGCAGGCGCTGGGCGGGCCCATGCTGGGGTGGATCGCGGAACACGCTGACCCGCGCGTGGCCCTGCTGGTATCCGGCGGCGTGCCCGCTCTCGCGGCCCTGACCGTAGGCGCGATCCTGGCACGGAAGGGTGGCCTGACTGTCAGGATGCATGTGAAGGACCGTTGGCCGTTGAGGATCGTCAGCAGGGAGGCAGGAGCTTAGGGAACGCCCCTGGGAGGCTCCACTGAGCGGGAGACACAAGACCCCGCCATCGGTTTCGATGGCGGGGTCTTGTGCGTGGGCCCAGCAGTTTCCTGGTGCTGGTTTACTTCTTCTTCGCCGCTTTAGTGGGTGTGGCGTCCAGGGAGCCGGCAGGGGCAGCTGCGGCCCTCTTGTCTGCGCGCTTTTCCTTGATGGACTTTCCGGACTTCTTTGATGCCGTTTGACGCGGGGACTTATCAGCCATGATTGCTCCTGTAGCGGAACCGCAAAAGGTTCCATACTGCAGACCATACACCTCGGCGGGAAGCCCTTGGGCGTGCGCTGCCGGAGGACCTGAAAGAGCGGCTGACGGGAATCGAACCCGCGTATCAAGCTTGGGAAGCTAGCGCTCTACCATTGAGCTACAGCCGCAATGCCCTCGCTCGCGCGGGGCAGAACTTAGCTTAGCGCAGATCTGCGGGCTCCCCGCCAACCCGGACCGACGGCCGCGCCGTGTCCCGCGAACCGCGGCGTCATCCAGTAACTCTTCAATAACGTCCGCGCTCCCGGCTAGGCCTCGGCGTTAGGCGGTGGCTAACCTGATCCGGGTAGCGGCCGCTTTGGGGGAGGCAGCTACTGCGGGCAGCCGACGTCAACCACAGGAATTTCTTCATGGCAATCGCAGAGCACGAGGTCCTCATAGAGCGCGACGCCATGGCCGTCTACCAGTACCTCCTTGACGCCACCAACCTTCCCGCCTGGCGTAGCGACGTCCGCAGCGTGAAGCTCGTGCAGGGCCCGGCCGAAGCCAGGGGCGCCGTCTACCGGAAGATGGTGGCCGGACGCTCCGGCCTGAGTATTCCCGCCGAGTTGGAGATCACCAATGTCCGGCCGGGCGCCGAGATTCAGTTCCACGTGATTTCCGGTCCTGCCACCCGGTGGGGCGGCTACTACCTCAGCACCGAGGAGGCCGGAACCCGGGTCCGGTTTTCCATGGAGGCCAAACGGGAGGGTCGGTTCGGGGCCCTCGGCAGGTGGCCCTTCTTTAACGGGATGCTCCAGCGCCGGGTCAGTTCCGATGTGGCCCAGCTGGACCGGCTGAAGAACGTGCTGGAGCTCCAGCCGGCCATCTGAGCCGATCCCCTTCGGCTTTACTGCGCCAGCCGCTGCCCGGTCCACGGCCCGGCAATGTTCGACGGCGACGCGAGGCTTCCGGAGCCCAGGTCCCAGTACTGCACAGTGTCATTGGCGCGGCGGAGTGCCACGCCCCTGGTGTTCATGCCGGTGGCATCACGCAGGGACCGGATTCCGGTGACGTCCGCCCAGCCGGTGGCAACCGTGGCCCGGGCCTCGGCGCGGAGGGCGGTGCTGCCCCACCCACGGTAGAGCTGCACAGTGCCGTCGGACCGCAGCCCCAGGATGTCCTGGAAGCCGTCGCCGTCGTAGTCCACCATCGCGAGCCGCGACGCATAAACACCAGTGGCCACCGTCACGCGTTCGGCAATATCGCCGGTGCCCTTGTTGCCGTAGAGGTAGAGGTTTCCAGCGCCGTCCAGGGCCAGGATCTGCGGCATCCGGTTGTTGGCGCACCAACCGCCCACGGCAAGGGTCAGGGTGTCCCATCCGCCCACGCCCAGGGTAATGGGCGACTGGAACCCGCCGCTGGGGATGCCCCGGTGAAGCGTGAGGTTGCCGTTGGCCCATTGGGTCAGGACGTCATAGGCGCCATCGCGGTCCCAGTCGGTGACGAAGACTTCCTTGGCGCCGCTAAAGCCTGCGCCGATTACCCGGGCCGCGGCATAGGTGCGGGGCCCGGTGGACGCCCGGTCCAGGAGCTGCCCGGCGGAGTCGATGGACACGAGGTCGGCAGGGCCGGTGATTGCGGCGGCGGCCAGGTTGAGGGTGGGCGGCATGTGCTTCACGGGAGCGTCGCACAGGCTTGGCGGTGACGGCGGGAAAGCATCGCCCGACGCCGAACCGCCCGGTGAATCGAGGGTGCCTGCCGGCAGTGTGGTGTACCCGAAGAAGTTCACCACACCCCAGATCTGGTAGGTGGAGTTGGTGTAGGAGATGCCGGCGCCCATCACGTTGAAGCGCGGGTCAAGGAGCATCGCGTTGTGGCCGGGTGAACCCTTCCACCATTCCACCAGCTGGGCTGCATCCCGGTCGGTGCGGATGGCGATGATCTCTCCGGCGCCGTTGTTGGGATTCAGGGCCCGGGGATCGGTCCAGAAGCTTGCCCGGTGCTCGACCACCTCACGGGTGGCGATGTTGTTGGACCACTCCTGTGACATCCCGGCCACGGTGGGGTGGTACTTCACCTTGTTCAGGCCGTTGGCCACGCGGTACTCGTTGATCTTGGTGAAGACGGTGAGGATGGCCGCTGAATTGTTGTCCGGAACCAGGGCTTCCGTGGACACACCCGGGGCGGCCGGTTCCGGGGCCGTGAGCCGGGTGGCCGGGGGTGACGCCAGATCCTGGTCCGGCGCCCAGAGCGGCGGGATGGATACGGTCTGGGGAGCGGACTCCACGGGGGATGCCACAGGTGCCGGCAGGGGCGCAGATTCGGTGGCGGCCTGGACCGCGGGTGTGGACGGGGCAGCAGGCGCGGGGGTGGGTGCCGGCGCGGGCGCGGCATCCGTCAGCGGCGAAGCCACCCGGATGTCCGGGTCCACGGCCGGGGTGAGGCGCCCGGTGGAAGCATCGCCAGCAGTGGAGGCACCGCCGCCATGCACCAGCGGAGCCGCAAGCGAAATGCTCGCCGCCCCCGCCTGGCCCAGCGGCAACGGCGAGGGTGGTGCGGTGGCTGAAGACGAGACCAGCGCCAACGCACAGAGCACGCCAAGAACAGACGGTGCCACTAATTTATTCACAACATCCCCAGCTCTGTTACGCCAGCCGGGAGACCATTCCGGCGGCTTTCATTCGCAACATTAGCCCCACGAGGCCACAGCAACAACGGGAAAGTGCAGGTGTGGATAACCGATACGGTAATTTGGGACGGTGCTGATCTCCGACCGCGACATTCGTGCCGAAATTGATTCCCAGCGGATCGTGCTGGAACCGTTCGATCCCGCGATGGTCCAGCCGTCGTCCGTGGATGTCCGGATCGACAAATTCTTCCGGTTGTTCGACAACCACAAGTACGCCCACATCGACCCCGCGCAGGAGCAGCCCGAGCTGACCCGGCTGGTGGAAGTGGAGCAGGACGAGGCGTTCATCCTGCACCCAGGGGAGTTTGTCCTGGGCTCCACATACGAGACGGTCACCCTGCCCGATGACATCGCCGCCCGCCTGGAAGGAAAGTCGTCCCTGGGCCGGCTGGGCCTGCTGACGCACTCAACCGCGGGCTTCATCGATCCCGGCTTCTCCGGCCACGTCACGCTTGAGCTGTCCAACATGGCAACGCTGCCCATCAAGCTGTGGCCGGGCATGAAGATCGGCCAGCTCTGCTTCTTCCGGCTAAGCTCTGCCGCCGAATACCCGTACGGCCAGGGCGAATACGGCAACCGCTACCAGGGCCAGCGTGGTCCCACCGCCAGCCGCAGCCACCTGAACTTCCACCGCACCAGCATCTAGCACCAACGCCGGCCGCATCAGGTCTGCGGGGCTACCGCGGGCCTTCGGACGAACGGCCTGGCCAGCGGTTCGACGTAGCGTGCGGCCAACGGGCCCACCACCGCCATCAGCAGCACGTAGGCGGTGGCCAGCGCCGCGAGCTCATGCTGGACTGCCCCGGACGCAACCGCCAGGCCTGCGATCACGATGGAGAATTCGCCGCGGGCAACGAGCGTGGCGCCGGCACGGAAGCGGCCGGGCCGGGCGATCCCTGCCCGCTTTGCCGCCCAGATCCCGGTCAGCATCTTGGTCGCCGCAGTGGCCACGGCCAGGACCAGTGCCCAGCCCAGGACCGGTGGGATGGATGAAGGGTCTGTGTTGAGCCCGAACGCCACAAAGAAGATGGCCGCAAACAGGTCCCGCAGCGGCTCGAGGATGCGGGTGGCGTTGTGTGCGGTGGACCCCGAGATGGCGATGCCCAGCATGAAGGCGCCGACTGCTGCCGAAACCTGCATGGCGGACGCCGCACCCGCCACCAGGAGTGCGGCGCCGAGGACGTTGAGCAGGAAGACTTCGGAGTTCTCGCTGTGCACCGCTTTGGAGACGTGGTGCCCGTGCCGCAGTGCCACCATGAGCACCACGCTTACCACGGCCAGGGCTATCCCAACCGTGGTGAGCCCGCCCAGGAAACCCACGCCCGCAAGCGTCGCCGTGAGGATGGGCAGGTACACGGCCATGGCCAGGTCCTCGAAGACCAGGATGGAAAGCACCACCGGGGTTTCCCGGTTGCCCAGCCGGCCCAGGTCCGTGATCACTTTGGCAGCGATGCCTGAGGAGGAAATGTAGGTCACCCCGCCCATGACCATGGCCCCCACGCCGCCCCATCCCAGGAGCAGGGCAAGGCCTGCGCCGGGCAGGAAGTTCAGGACGAGGTCCAGCGCGCCGGCCTGCCACGAGCGCCGCAGGCCGGTGAAGAGCTCGGCCGCTGTATATTCCAAGCCAAGCATAAGCAGGAGGAGGATGACACCAATTTCGCCCGACAGATGTGCGAACTCGTGCATACCTTCAAGCTTGATGATGCCGCCGGCGCCGAAGGCCAGCCCGCCCAGCAGGTAGAAGGGGATGGGAGACATGCCGATCCGCCCGGCCAACCTGGCCAGGAGGCCGAGGAAGAACACGACGGCCCCCAGTTCGATGAGGGTCTGGGCCAACGGGTCCATGGAAACTAGCCGCGGCGGAGGATATCGGCCGCTGAGTCGAGGCCTTCCTGGGTGCCGACTGCCACCAGCAGGTCACCGGCGTGGAGCACGACGTCGGGTCCCGGCGAAGGCAGCACCTCACCTTCCCGCATGATGGCCACGATCGAAACGCCGCACCGCGTGCGGATGGAGGCCTTGCCCATGGGTTGGTTCTGGAAAGGGGAGTCCGCCGCAATGGAGAACTGCCGGGTGACGATGCCAGGGACGTCCTTGTGCTCTTCCGCGAGCTTCATGGCCAGGTGCATGCCGCCCAGGAGGTTGCCCAGGGTGGCGGCTTCATCGCTGGTGAGCGGAATCGACGCCTGGCAGGTATCGGGGTCGTCCCAGGTGGAAACAATGAGTTCCGTCTGGCCTTCCCGGAGCTCCACGACGCCGATGCGGCGTCCGGAGGCGGTCATGAAATCCTTCCGGCGGCCCAGGCCGGGAAGGTTCGTTTCGTCCACGTTCATGACTCCAGCCTAGTCGGACTGGCAACACCGGGCGGCGGGCTGCGCCGGCAATGGAGGGTGGTCTCAGCTGGCCGGGACCACGGCGATGGGTGCCCGCTCCGGCGCCTTCACCGGCAGCAGCACCAAAAGCCCTGCGAGGAGGACCACCATGATGCCCAGGATGCCCCAGCGCTGTGCCTGCCCGGCCGGCACCAGTGGAGTTGCCACCGTGATGCAGAGCGTGAACAGGGCAGGCGCCAGGAAGCTGACGGCCCGCCCCGTGGTGGCGTACAGGCCGAAGAGCTCACCGGACTCACCGTGCGGTGCGAGCCTGGCCAGGTAGGCGCGGGAGGAAGACTGGGCGGGACCGACGAACAGGCAGAGGAACAGTCCGAAGACCCAGAACGTAGTGCTGCCGGCCCATTCCATGCCGAAGAAGGAATAGTTGCCGTTTCCCAGGGCCAGGATGGCGCTCCCGGCAATCAGAAGGCCCACCAGGGAACCGGTGATAACGGTCTTGGGGCCAACCGTGTCGTCCAGGAACCCGCCGAGGACAGCACCGACGGCGGCCACCACATTCCCGAAGATGGCGAAGAAGATGACCTGGGACAGGGCGAACCCGAACGTTCCGGCCGCGATGATGCCGCCGAAGGTGAAGACCGCCGCGAGGCCGTCCCGGAACACGGCGCTGGCCAGGAGGAAGTAGATGGTGTGCGGGCTGGTGGCGTAGATCGCCTTGATCCGCCGGAACAGCAGCCCGTAGCTGGCGAGGAATCCCAGCCGTGCGGCCGGGCCGGAGCGCGGTACCTCCGGGACGGCGAACAGGACGGGGAGGGCGAAGACGAAGAACCACAGGGCGGAGAAGACAGCCACCAGCCTGATGTTGAGGCTGTCCTGCGTGGAGGCGCCGAACCATTCGAAGGCAGGCTGGACGAACAGCTGCAGGACGATCAGGAGCGCAACGATGCCGCCCAGGTATCCGGCGCCCCAGCCGAAACCGCTGACCTTTCCAATGTTCCGCGGTGCGGATACCTGGGCGAGCATGGCGTTGTAGTTGACGCCGGCGAATTCGAAGAAGACGTTGCCCAGTGCAATCAGGGAGACGCCGAGGAGCAGGAATTCCGGGTGGGGGAACACGAAGAAGCACAGTGCGGTGAGGATGGCGACGGCGGCGGAGTTGACTCCCAGCCACAGCTTGCGCCGCCCTCCGGCATCCGAACGCTGGCCGGTGACCGGTGCCAGCAGTGCGATGGCGAACCCGGCGACCGCCAACGCTCCGCCCAGCACGGCCGAGGCGCTGTCCTCGCCACCGAAGGCGTTGGACGTCAGGTAGACCGTGAAGACAAATGTCGTCATGACGGCGTTAAAGGCCGCGGAGCCCCAGTCCCAGGAAGCCCAGGCCAGGACCTGCCCTTTGGAGGAACCGGTTCCGGCAACAAGATCCGAGGCGGGCTGCATCGCCCCCGGAGCGCTGGCGCTGTTCATAGGATGCATCGTATCCGCCCGTGGCGAACACGCAGGGGAGCGCGGGCCCTTGTCGCCAGGGATTCAGGCTGCTGTGGCCCGCAAAACCGGAAATGATACCGGACGCACCTTGGTAAACTATCCACTCCCGAACCTTACTTTTTGCCGCCTGCTCCAACTTTTGACAATCGAATCCCTGACGTTGCGGAGAATACAGTGATCACAGTCCTTGCCGTGCAGTTTTCGGTGGCTGTCCTCGCGCCCTTCCTTTTCCGGCTTTGGGGCCGCAACGCCTTCTATGCCTTGGCGGCTGTTCCGGCGGTTTCCTTCGGCTGGCTGATGTTCCAGCACAACCCCATCTACTCAGGCCCCGGCGCCATCACCGAGTCCTTCGAGTGGATCCCCGGCCTCCATCTGGAACTGGCCTTCCGAATGGACGCCCTGGCGTGGGTCATGTCCCTCCTGGTGCTCGGCGTCGGCTCCCTGGTGCTGGTCTACTGTGCGCGGTACTTCAAGCGGACGGACCAGGACCTTGGCGGCTTCGGCGCCCAGCTGCTGGCGTTCGCCGGTGCCATGTTCGGCCTGGTCACAGCGGATGACCTCCTGCTGCTGTTCATTTTCTGGGAACTGACCACCATCCTGTCCTACCTGCTGATCGGCTTCGCCCGGACCCGGCTTGCCGCACGCCGCTCCGCCCTCCAGGCGCTGATGGTCACCACCGCCGGCGGCCTGGCCATGCTGGTGGGCCTGATCATGCTGGGCACGGCCGCCGGCACCTACCGTCTCTCCGGCGTCCTGGAGCAGGCCCCCGCGCTGGCCGCCGGGACGTCCGGGGCCATGGTGAGCGCCGCCGTCGTACTCATCCTGGTGGGTGCCATCACCAAGTCGGCGCTGGTCCCGTTTCACTTCTGGCTGCCGGGCGCCATGGCCGCGCCCACCCCGGTCAGCGCCTACCTGCACGCCGCGGCGATGGTGAAGGCAGGCATCTACCTGGTGGCGCGGCTTGCCCCGGGATTCGCGGAGACTGCCTACTGGCAGCCCGTGGTCATGGGGCTGGGGCTGGCCACCATGCTGGTGGGCGGCTACCGTGCGCTGCGCCAGTCTGATATCAAGCTGATCCTGGCCTACGGCACCGTCAGCCAGCTGGGCTTCCTGACCATGGTGGTGGGCCTGGGAACGCCCGACGCCGCCCTGGCCGGCCTGGCCATGCTGCTGGCGCACGGGCTGTTCAAAGCCACGCTGTTCCTGGTGGTGGGCATCATCGACCACCAGTCCGGGACCCGCGACGTCCGCAAACTGTCCGGCGTCTTCCGCTCCTCGCGCGCCCTCGGCATCGTGGCCGGCATCGGCGCCGCGTCCATGGCCGGCGTGCCATTGCTGGCAGGGTTCGTAGCCAAGGAATCGGTGCTGGAAGCCTTCGTGCACCACGCCGCGGACCCGCATTCCGGTCCGTGGGGCATGGTGGTCCTGGTGGGGCTCGTGGTGGGCTCCATCCTTACCTTCGCCTACAGCGCCCGCTTCATGTGGGGTGCGTTCGCGGTCAAACCCGGGGTGGACTCCACGCCGTTCAAGGCCATCAGGCCTTCCTTCCTGGCCGCACCCGCCATCCTCAGCATCCTGACCATCGCCTATGGGCTCTGGCCGGTTCCGGTGGACGCCTGGATCCAGCCGTACGCCGCCCTGTTCGCGTCCACAGCGCCCGACGCCGGCGCTCCCGCAGCGCAGGCAGGCCACCTTGCGCTGTGGCATGGGTTCACTCCGGCACTTGGGCTGACGGCCATCACCTTCGTGCTCGGTGCCGCCATGTACGTTGGCCGCACCGCGGTGGCCCGCGTCCAGTCCCTGGTCCCGGCCTGGGTGGACGGCGACCGCGGCTACCAGCTGACTATCGGAGCACTGGATGACGCTGCCGTCTGGATCACCGGCCGGACCCAGCGCGGTTCACTGTACTTCTACCTCGCAGTAATCCTGAGCGTGGCATTCGTCCTGCCGCTGGTGGCAATGCTCCTGGGCGACAACGCACTCCCGCAGGACGTCTATTTGGTGGACCCGAATTCGCCGCTGCAGCTGGTTGCCGGCGTGGGCATCGTCATCGGCGCACTGGCAGCGGTCAAGGCCAACAAACGATTCCTTGCCGTGCTGATGGTCTCCGTGACCGGCTACGGCATCGCGCTGGTGTTCGCCCTGCAGGGCGCCCCGGACCTGGCCCTGACCCAGATGCTGGTGGAAACCATCATCCTGGTGGCCTTCGTCCTGGCCCTGCGCAGGCTGCCCCCCGAACTGCGCGACCGCACGGGCGGCAAATACCGGGTGCTGCGCGTCATCATCGGCGCCGGCTTCGGCATCACCATGGTTTTTGCAGCCATTTTCGCCATGGGTGCCCGGACGTCCATTCCCGTGTCACTGCAGTTCCCGCAGCTCGCCTATGAAGGCGGCGGGGGCCTGAACGTGGTCAACGTGACCCTGGTGGATATCCGCGCCTGGGACACGTTCGGTGAGATCAGCGTCCTGGCGCTGGCCGCCACCGGCGTGGCAAGCCTGATCTTCGTGCGCGGACGGGGAGACCGGCTGCAGGCGTCCGCGAGCGTTGCGGCGGGCACAGTGGGCCGGCACCCCGGTGTCGACCCCGGCTCCCGAGACGCTGCGGCGCTGGCCATCAGCCGGAGGTTTGCGGCCTCCACCCGGGACCCCTGGATTGTGGCCGGGCGGACCCTGGCCCCTGAACGCCGCTCGATCATCTTCGAGGTGGTCACGCGGCTGATCTTCCACTCGATGATCATCTTCTCGCTCTACCTGCTGCTGGCAGGGCACAACCTGCCCGGCGGCGGATTCGCCGGTGGCCTCACCGCCGGCCTGGCCCTGACCATCCGCTACCTGGCAGGCGGCCGCTTCGAGCTGCGGGAAGCTGCTCCGTTGAGCCCGGGCGCCCTCCTGGGCATCGGCCTGGCCCTCGCAGCCGCTTCCGGCATGGCGCCGCTGCTGCTGGGCGGGCAGGTGTTCCAGTCCGCCATCATCCAGGTATGGCTGCCCGTGTTCGGGGACATCAAGTTCGTCACCTCCACCATCTTCGATATCGGCGTGTACATCGTGGTGGTGGGCCTGGTGCTTGACGTGCTGCGCAGCCTCGGGGCCGAGATCGATGAACACCTCGAGGACCAGTCCGGGCCCGTCGGACAGGCGCCGGAACCGGGCCAGGAAGCCGACCAGGAGCGTGGCCTTGCCGGGGACGTGCAGGGCGCCGGGGAGCTGGAACAGGAACCGGACGGGATTCCTGCCGAGACCACCGCGAAGGGCCACGCATGAGCGTCAACCTGACCCTGCTGATTGTCATGGGAGCCCTGTACGCCTGCGGCATCTACCTGATCCTGGAACGCAGCCTCACAAGGGTGCTGCTGGGACTGATGCTGCTGGCCAACGCCACCAACCTGCTGATCCTGGCCACCGGGGGATACGCGGGACTGGCGCCGCTCTTCAGCAAGGACACGCCCGCCCAGGAATACAACGATCCGCTGCCGCAGGCCCTGATCCTGACATCGATCGTGATTTCCTTCGCGGTCACCGCCTTCATGCTGGGCATCATCTACCGCACCTGGGTGCTGGCCCGCCAGGACGACATCCAGGACGACGCCGAGGACCTCCGGGTGGCCGAGACCCCCAGCTTCGATGCTGAGGATGACGCCGAAGTCCCCGCGGAAACATCGGAGTTCCCGCTCACCATGCTCGGTTCCGACGGCCGGGATGTCACGGACCGCGGTGCTTCCGGCGGCGAGGCGGACCAGGACGCGGACCGGGTGGCCACGCTTGTGGCCGGCGGCCGGGAAATGCCCGCCGAACATGCTGCCGCGGAGGAAAAGCCCGGTTCCCTCAACGTTGACCACAGCCCGGAAGGAGGCGGAAAGTGAACATCGCAAGCTTTGCCCCGCTCGCCGTCGTACTTCCCATCCTGGGCGCCGCCCTGACCTTCCTGCTGATCCGGCACTCCCGGGCCCAGCGCGCGGTGAGCATCGGCCTGCTGTCACTGACGCTGGCACTCGAATGCCTCCTGCTGGCGTCGGCATGGAACGGCGGCACCGCCGCGGTGACCATCGGCGGCTGGATCCCTCCGTTTGGCATCGTCATGGTGGTGGACCAGTTCTCCTCCCTGATGCTGGTGGTGTCCTCCGCCGTCAGCCTTGCAGTGCTGGTGTACGCCACAGGCCAGGGCATGGCCGACGGCGACCACGACGCGCCGGTATCGATCTTCCACCCCACCTACCTGATCCTGGTGGCCGGGGTGTCCAACGCGTTCCTGTCCGGGGACCTCTTCAACCTCTATGTCGGCTTCGAGATCCTGCTGACTGCAAGCTACGTGCTGATGACCCTGGGCGGCACGGGCCCCCGGATCCGGGCCGGCGTCACCTACGTGGTGGTGTCCGTCGTGTCCTCGGTGCTGTTCCTGATTGCCATCGCCATGGTCTACGGGGCCACCGGAACCGTGAACATGGCGGACCTGGCCGTCAAGCTGGGCGAACTGGACCAAGGCACCAAAACCCTGCTGCACGTGATGCTCCTGGTGGCCTTCGGCATCAAGGCCGCCGTCTTTCCCCTGTCCTTCTGGCTCCCCGACTCCTACCCCACCGCCCCGGCGCCGGTCACTGCCGTGTTTGCAGGCCTGCTGACAAAGGTGGGCGTCTACGCGATGGTCCGCACCGAAACACTGCTCTTCCCCGGAGATACGTTGAACACGCCGTTGATGGTGGTGGCATTGCTGACCATGCTGGTGGGCATCCTGGGCGCCCTGGCCCAAAGCGACATCAAGCGCCTCCTCTCGTTCACCCTGGTCAGCCACATCGGCTACATGGTGTTCGGGCTGGCCATGTCCTCGGCCGTGGGCCTGGCGGCGGCAGTCTTCTACGTGGCCCACCACATCACCATCCAGACCAGCCTCTTCATGGTCACCGGCCTCATCGAACGGCGTGGCGGCAGCTCGTCCGTGGACCGGCTCGGCGGACTCGCCAAGCTCTCACCCATGCTGGCGCTGCTGTTCTTCATCCCCGGCATGAACCTGGCCGGCATCCCGCCGTTCTCCGGGTTCCTGGGCAAGGTAGGCCTGCTGCAGGCCGGCGTGGAGCTGGGCACTCCGCTGGCCTACGCACTGGTGATCGGCGGCGTGGTCACCAGCCTCCTGACGCTGCTGGCCATCGCCAGGGTGTGGAACCGCGCGTTCTGGCGGAAGCCGGAGGACGCCGAGCACCCGGACCCTGTGCTCCTTGCCCCTCCTGCCGCGAGGGTTTCCGGTCCGGGAGCCAAGGTGAACAACACCGTGACCCTCCTGCCGCGGACCATGGTGGGTTCCACGGCCGGCCTCGTGGTGCTCGGTGTCGCCCTGACCGTCTTCGCCGGACCATTGTTCGCTCTTTCCGACCGGGCAGCCCGGGACATGCTTGACCGGACGCCGTACATCCAGGCGGTGCTGGGTGAGGCTACCGCCGTTCCCGCCGCCACCGCCGTGGGAGGAGGACGATGAGCCGCAAACGCATTTCGCTGCGCCAGGAACTGCCGCTCCTGGTCTGGCTGGTGGTTGTGTGGGGCGCCCTCTGGCAGGATTTCAGCCCCGGCAACCTCCTCTTCGGGGCCCTGCTGGCCGTTGGCGTGGCCCGGCTCTTCTACCTCCCGCCGGTGGAACTCAGTGGCCGGTTCAATATCCTCTACGCCGTGCCTTTTGCGCTGGCCTTCGTGGGCAAGGTGGTGGTGGCCAGCGCCCAGGTCCTGTACCTGGCAGCGGTCCGCGGCCCCAAGGTGACCAATGCCGTGGTCGCGGTCAAGCTGCGCAGCCACCAGGACCTGATCGTCACTGCCACGGGACACGTGATTTCCCTGATCCCGGGCTCCCTGGTGGTTGAGGTGGACCGTTCCACGTCCACCCTGTACCTGCACGCACTCAACATCACCTCCGAGAAGGACGTGGAGGGCCTCCGGAACGAGGTCCGTTCCATTGAAGCGGGCCTGATCCGCATCATGGGCACCGCGGATGAACTCGAAGAGGTCCGTATGGAGGCCAGCGCATGATGCACGTTGTCCTGGCTGTCACAGCCGTCATTTTTTCGCTGGCGGCCGCCGGTGCCATTATCCGTATCGCCCGTGGCCCGTCGCTGCTGGACCGGGTGCTGGCTGCGGATGTGCTGCTCGCCATCCTGGCCGGGGCGCTGTGCATCGATATGGCAGTGAACCGGCACCTGAACAACCTGATGCTGGTGGTGGCCATCTCCATCATCGGGTTCATTGGGTCCGTGACCGTGGCCAGGTTCGTGGCCGACAGGAGGGTCAAACCCAATGAATCCTGACTTCTCCGGCCCCGACGCCTGGATCGACCTCGTCTCCGCCGTGTTCATGGTGGTGGGCGCCCTCATGTCCCTGGGTGCCTCGATAGGCCTGCTGCGGTTCCCGGACCTCCTGAGCCGCATGCACGCCGCCACGAAGCCCCAGGTCCTGGGCCTCTTCCTGCTGCTGGCGGCCATCGGGCTGCAGATGCGGACGTGGTGGGTGTGGCCGGTCCTGGTGGTGGCGTGGATCTTCCAGTTGCTCACGGTGCCTGTGTCCGCCCACATGGTGGGCCGTGCCGGCTACCGCACCAAGCACCTGCACCGGGAACTGCTCACCGCCGATGAACTCGAAGCCGTGGTGCAAAAAGCCGCCGCCGAGACTGCCCGGAAGGACAGCCCCGACGACGGCCGGTAACGCCAAGGGCAGGACGCTAGACGATGTCCTGGGTCTTCGCGAAGCGGGTGATGGCGCGCTGGGTTCCGCGGTTGGCCAGGACCTGGATGATGGCACTGACCGACGCCGAGATCAGCGCAAAGGTCAGCGCGGAACGCAGGCTGGTGGGTACGTCCTCGTGCTTGCCGGTGGGCGGCTTCTGTCCGGTGGTCTTTTCCCAGATGGCATTGACCAGCTTGGTGCCGGCGAGGCCTGCGCCGAGGCTCACGGCTGTCCCGAGCAGTTTGATGAGAAGGTTCATTCCAGGTACTCCTTGCGGGCGGAAAACGGACTGCCCCCAGCCTAGCCGGTCATATCCGGGGGATTGGCGCCCGCAGCCCGCAATCCAGCCCTGCCAGGTGTAAACTTGACCACGCCCAACAGGGCACAACAACAAGCGTTACCCACACGAAAAGCAACACTAAAAACGACAGGGGAGCGCCGCCGTCGGGCAACCTGGCATTAGCCGGGCACCGCAGGTGGGCGCTGAGAGTGCGGACAGCCGCAGACCCTCGAACCTGATCCGGTTAGTACCGGCGCAAGGGAGTCGAGTTCTCAAAGTGTCGCGGTTCCACGGCCACAGGCCGCCGGCCGGGTCCACTTTCCCCTCCTGTTTCCCAGGAGGATCACATGAGTACTGCAGCAATCAAGAAGACCACCAGCAAGTCCTGGCGCGTCGTGGACATCGTCGTCGCCGCGCTGGTGGCCATCGCGGGCGGCGTCATTTTCTGGGCCTGGGACCAGGGTGCCGCCGCCCTGTCCGCCCCCATGAACGCCGCCTACCCGCCCCTGACCGGCCTGCTCGCCGGCGGCTGGATGATTCCCGGCGTGCTGGGGATGCTCATCATCCGCAAGCCCGGGGCCGCCCTGTTCTGCGAGACCGTCGCAGCCACCGGCGAGCTGCTGATGGGTTCCCAGTACGGCGCCTCGGTCCTTTTCTCCGGTTTCATCCAGGGGCTGGGCGCGGAAATCATCTTCGCAATCTTCGTGTACCGGAAGTTTAACCTGCCCGTATCGCTGCTGGCCGGCGCCGCGGCCGGATTCTTCTGCGGCCTGAATGATTCGTTCGCACCGTGGGGCTGGAACATCGCCTACTCGGGCGCCGACAAGCTGGCCTACATCGTCCTCACCACCATTTCCGGGGCCATCCTGGCGGGCGCCCTGGCCTGGCTGGCCACCCGAGGCCTGGCACGCACCGGCGTGCTGAGCTCCTTCGCGTCCCGCAAGGCCGCAACGGAGCCCGTCTTCTCCTGATGGCACCCTCCCAGGACTCCGGCGCGGTCCGCCCCGCCGCCGTCACCGCCCGTGGCTGGGGCTGGCGGCATGCCGGCCGGCCCAAACCCGCCGTCCACGGCCTTGACCTGGACATCGCCCCGGGGGAGCGGGTGCTCCTGCTCGGGCCCTCCGGCGCCGGGAAGTCCACGCTGCTGCATGCGCTGGCCGGCGTCCTGGGAGACATCAACGACGACGGCGAGGCAGGCGACGCCGACGAGTCCGGTTCGCTCCTGGTGGACGGAGCCGCGCCCCGTGCCCGGCGCGGCCGCGCCGGGCTGATGCAGCAGGACCCCGAAACGCAGGTGGTCCTTTCCCGGGTGGGGGACGACGTCGCCTTCGGCGCCGAAAACCTCGCCGTGCCCCGCGACGCGATCTGGCCGCGCGTGCACGCGGCGCTTGCCGACGTCGGACTCTCCCACCTCCCGCTGGACCACCCGACGTCGGCCCTGTCCGGCGGCCAAAAGCAGCGCCTGGCGCTCGCCGGCATCCTGGCGATGCGCCCCGGCCTGATCCTGCTGGACGAGCCCACCGCCAACCTGGACCCGGACGGCGTGCTGGAGGTCCGCAACGCAGTGGCCCGCTCCCTGGACAAAACCGGCGCCACGCTGGTGGTGGTGGAGCACCGGGTATCCGTGTGGAAGGACATGGTGGATCGGATCATTGTCCTGCAGCCCGGCTCCGCCAGCGATCCTGCGGTGCTCCTGGACGGGCCCCCGGACCGCGTGCTCGGTGAGGCGCGGACCATGCTGGCCGCGGCCGGCGTGTGGGTGCCCGGGTATGTGCCCGCGACCCGTCCCCGCGCCGCCGTCCCGGCCGCGGGAACGGGGAACCTGTTGCTGGCGGCAGAGCAGCTGGCCGTATCCCGCGAACGCGCCCGCCGGCAGGGCTTTCGGAAAATTCCGCCGGTGCCGGTCCAGGAGGACGTGGCTGCACAGGTCCGCGCCGGGCAGGCCCTGGCCATCACCGGTCCCAACGGCGCCGGCAAGTCCACCTTCGCGTTGACCCTGGCCGGGCTGCTGGAGCCGGTGGCCGGAAAGGTGTCCGCCACCCTGGACCTCAGCCGCGGCGCCGGCATCGACCCCTACAAGTGGAAGGCCGAGCAGCTGATCTCGCGGGTGGGCACGGTGTTCCAGGAGCCGGAACACCAGTTCGTCACCGGGAAGGTGCTGGACGAACTGCAGTTCGGCCCGCGGCACCTGGGCCACGGCGGGGACAAGGTGGACGAACTGCTAGAGCGGCTGCGGCTCACCCAGTTGGTGGACGCCAACCCGTATACGCTCTCCGGCGGGGAAAAGCGGCGCCTCTCGGTGGCCACCGTCCTTGCCGCCAGCCCCCAGGTACTGATCCTCGACGAGCCCACGTTCGGGCAGGACGCCAATACCTGGGCCGAGCTCGCATCATTCCTGTCAGAGCTTTTGGATGCCGGCACGGCGGTGGTTTCCGTGACCCATGACGCCGAGTTCACCGGGGCCCTGGGCGGGACGGAACTGCGGATGGCTGCCGCGGAAGCGGTGGCACCATGAGGCAGCAACTCACCCTGAGCGGCAACCGCGCCCTCCTGGCCCGCGCCAATCCACTCAGCAAGTTCGCGGCGGTCCTGCTCATCACCGCGGTCCTGGCACTGTCCATCGACTGGGTGTCCGCCTCAGTGGCCCTGGTCTTCGAACTGATGCTCTTTCCCCTGGCCGGGCTGACCCTGTCCCTGCTGTGGCAGCGCGGATGGCCGCTGATCCTCGCGGCGGCCATCGGAGGCTGGAGTACCGCCATCCTGGCACCGGACAGCGGAAGGATCCTGCTCGACGTCGGCATCTGGAGCATGAGCGAAGGTTCGCTGCAGCTGGGCATCGGCTTCCTCCTGCGCGGCTTCGCGATCGCCCTGCCGGCAGTGCTCCTGATGAGCTGCACCGATCCCACGGATCTCGCGGATGCACTGGCGCAGAAGGCTCCCCTGCCACACCGGTTCGTCCTGGGCACCCTCGCCGCGATGCGCCTGGTGGGGCTCATGGCAGAGGAGTGGCAGACCATCGGGATGGCGCGCCGTGCCCGGGGCGTGGGCGCCCGCGGCAGCCTCGGCCAGCGGGTGAAGGCGACGCTGGGCCAGAGCTTCGGTCTGCTGGTGCAGGCCATCCGCCGTGCGTCCAGGCTCGCAGTGACCATGGAAGCGCGGGGATTCGGCGGCGGCCGGCGGACGTGGGCCAGGGAATCGACCTTCAGCCCGCTGGACTCCTGGGTGGTTGCCGGCGGTGTGCTGGTGGCCGGGCTTGCCCTGGCAGCAGCTGTCTCGGCAGGCACATGGAACATGGTGTGGCTGGGCAGCTAACGTCCGCCAAAAAAGCTACGCATACTTCCCTATCGCACCGAATGGGTAGGGCAGGGGTGACACCCCCCACTGCTCCCGAGCAAGGGGATCGATAGCTCATTTATGATATATTCGCGGTATGACTCAGGAAACCGCTGAACACGTTGCCGCCATGCTGAGGGACGCCCGGAGCGAGAAGGGGTGGACCCAGGGCCAGCTGGCCGCCGAACTCGGCACCAGCCAAAGCGCCGTGGCCCGGATGGAACAGGGCAAGCAGAACCTGAGCCTGAAAATGATCCAGCGGCTGGAAAACATCTTTGACCGCAGCATCGTGAACGTGGGCAAGCCCAAGATGACGCACCTGCGGGTGGAGGGCGGCCGCACCCTCTCCGGCGCCGTGGACGTCAACAGCAGCAAGAACGCCGGCGTGGCCCTGCTGTGCGCCAGCCTGATCAACCGCGGCACCACCGTGCTCCGCCGGCTGGCCCGGATCGAGGAAGTCAACCGCATCGTCGAGGTGCTCACCAGCATCGGCGTGGAGTGCACCTGGCTTAACGACACCGATCTCCGCCTGCGCCGGCCCGCCGTCCTGGACCTGGATGCCATGGACGTGGACGCGGCCCGCCGGACCCGCAGCGTCATCATGCTGCTCGGCCCCATGCTGGACGAGTCGCGGGAGTACCGCCTGCCGTATGCCGGCGGCTGCGATCTGGGCACCCGCACCGTGGAGCCCCACATGCAGGCTTTGCGTGAGTTCGGCCTGTCGGTGGAGGCCACCGCGGGTTTCTACACCGTCCAGGCCCCGGCCGCGGACGCCGAGGACCGTTCCTTCGTCCTCACCGAACGGGGGGACACCGTCACCGAGAACGCGATCATGGCCGCGGCGCACCGGTCGGGAACCACGGTGATCCGCAACGCCAGCCCCAACTACATGGTGCAGGACCTGTGCTTCTACCTGCAGATGCTCGGCGTCACCATCGAGGGTGTGGGCACCACCACCCTGAAGATCACGGGCCGGCCGGAAATCGACGCGGAGATCGAGTACTTCCCCTCCGAGGACCCCATCGAGGCCATGAGCCTGATCACGGCCGGCATCGTCACCAACTCCGAGGTCACGGTCCGCCGGGTCCCCATCGAGTTCATGGAAATCGAACTGGCCACGCTGGAACAGATGGGCCAGAATCTCGAAATCTCGGGCGAATACATGGCCCGCAACGGCCGCACCCGCCTGGTGGACGTCACCACCAAGCCCTCTGAGCTGCGTGCCCCCGAGGACAAGATCCACCCGATGCCGTTCCCCGGGCTGAACATCGACAACCTGCCGTTCTTCGCCGTGATCGCTGCGAACGCCCACGGTCAGACCATGATCCACGACTGGGTCTACGAAAACCGGGCCATCTACCTGACGGAGCTGAACCGGCTCGGCGCGCAGGTGCAGCTCCTGGACCCGCACCGGATCTATGTCAACGGGCCCACCAAGTGGCGCGCCGCGGAGGTCGGCTGCCCGCCGGCACTGCGCCCCGCCGCCTGCCTGCTGCTGGCCATGCTGGCCGCGCGGGGCGTGTCCGAGCTGCGCAACATCTATGTCATCGAGCGTGGTTACGAGGACCTGGCGGAGCGCCTGAACACCATCGGCGCCAAGGTGGAATACTTCCAGGACTAGGCATTCATCCTTCGTCATGAAGTGCGGCGCCCCTTTGAATGCCAGGCGGGCGCGGCAGAATATTCGTATGCGTACATTCGGCGTCGAGGAAGAACTCCTGATTGTTGATCCGGAGTCCGGGGAGCCGCTTGCCCTGGCCGACGCCCTCCTCGCCAGCCACCGCGTGGCAGCAGACGATGCTCCCGCGGAGCTGGACGGCAGGCATGCCGGCAACCAGGCGGATTACGACGACGAAATGGGCCTCAGTGCCGAGCTCAAGCTTGAGCAGATCGAGACACAGA
The DNA here is from genome assembly GCF_056396685.1 of Pseudarthrobacter sp. 05T312. NCBI lineage: Bacteria > Bacillati > Actinomycetota > Actinomycetes > Micrococcales > Micrococcaceae > Pseudarthrobacter > Pseudarthrobacter sp. 05T312. The sequence continues at coordinate 324,623 of NZ_JBFTLY010000002.1, read as the reverse complement.
CCCGGCCGTGCACAGATTATGCAAGCCTGCTGGAGCAGATCCGGGCCGGCCGGGCGCTGGCGGACCAGGCAGCCCAAAAGCACGGGGCCCGGGTTGCGGCCCTCGCCACCTCTCCTGTGGCGTCGCCCAGCCACACCACGCCGGACCCGCGCTACGCCAGGATGCTGGAACGCTTTGGCCTCACCGCGCAGGAACAGCTGACCTGCGGTTTCCACGTCCACACCTTCATTGAATCGCCGGAAGAAGGCGTGGCCGTCCTGGACCGCATCCGCGACAAGCTGGCGGTGCTCACGGCGCTGAGTGCGAACTCGCCGTTCTGGAATGGCGTCCCCACCGGCTTCGAAAGCTACCGAACCCAGGCCTGGAACCGCTGGCCCACGGCGGGCCCGGCAGGCATTTATGGAACGTACCCTGCGTACCGCCGGGTGGTGACACGGCTGCTGGACAGCGGCGTCATGCTCGATGAGGGCATGCTGTATTTCGACGCCCGGCTCTCCCGGAACCATCCCACGGTGGAAGTGCGGGTGGCGGACGTATGCCTCCGTGCCGAGGACGCAGCCCTCATCGCCGTGCTGGTCCGCGCCCTGGTGGAATCCGCCGGCCGGGAATGGCGCGACGACGTGGATCCTGCTCCCGCACCCACCGTCCTGCTGCGGATGGCGTCCTGGCAGGCCAGCAGTGCCGGGCTGAGCGGCGAACTCCTGGACTTCGGCAACTTCAGGCCCGCGCCGGCTGCGGATGTGGTCCGTTCCCTGGTGGACTACCTGGCGCCCGTCCTGGCTGAACAGGGCGAGCTGGCCCTGGCCCGGCAGGGGGTGGAGGCCATCATCGCCCGCGGGACAGGGGCCGCTGAACAGCGCCGCGCCCGTGACAAAGCCCTGGCCGGGCAGCCGCCCGAGGACATGGGATTCGGTGCCGTGGTGCGGCAGGCCGTCCACCTGACGATGCGCGACGCGCTGGACCTGTCAGACGTGGCGGACACCCCCGAGTTGCTGCGCGTCCGGCAGGCCTGACGGGGCAAGAGCCGCCAGGCGCGCAGACTTGTGCAACGGCAGGTGTAGAGACCCACGGCGAAGCGGGTGCTAGGTAGCGAGGCGCTGTAGAAGGACCTGTTCCAGAGGGCTTGGTGGTGCCGGCAGGATGCCCGGGGGCCAGCGGGTTGGTTCTGAGTCCTGGTGTTCTGGGTTGTAGTGCCGTCCCGTGGGTGAGGTCCAGCCGGGCGGTCGGTTCTTGGTGGCCGGGTCGGGTGTCCATTGGCTGTGGTGTTTCAGTCGATGGTGTTTGGGGCAGAGCTGTGCGAGGTTGCTGGTTCCGGTGGTGCCGCCGTGTTGCCAGGCGGTGAGGTGGTCGGTTTCGTTGTCGGGGGTTTTGTTGGTGCAGCCGGGGAACGTGCATTTGGTGTCGCGCAGCCTGATCCAGCGTTTGATGGCCCCGGTGAGCCGGTAGTTTTTCCGGTCGATCTCCAACGGTGCCCCGTCCCGCGGGTCGACGAGGACCCGGTAGAACGAGTCCGCCCCGTCGGCGACCAGTCTCCGTGCCATGGACGCCGGGATCGGGCCGAAACCATCCAGCACGGCGGGTTCGTCGGTGGCACCGAGGAGCGCGAACACGGGCACGGTGACCAGCACGTCAGCCCGCAGGGTGGGGACCTGTCCGACCGTCGAGGGTTCTCCGGTCTGTGTGGTGTTCCCAGCCCCCAGCAGCAGGGACGCTGCGATGTCGGGGCGGAGCTGTGTAAGCGTGCGCTCTTCGTCGGGCCCCTGCAGTCCGCGGGCGGTCGCGGTGGTGCGGTTCCAGATGGCACACGCAATATCGCCGGGGAGGTAGAGGGAGATCCAGGCCATGCCGTCCCGGTCTGGGGTGTATTCCATCCGCCGGTCGGCCACTCCCTTTGCATGGCGTTTCTCGATCGATTCGGGGTGGTGGCGTTCCCGCCAGCCCCGGACCTTGGCCCGGAACCGGGACGGTACGAGGTCGCCAGGGGCCGCGCCGCGGGCGGGGTTGGCTGCGTCGGGGTCGAAGAAATGCGCCACTAGGGACGCCGCGCCCTCAGGGGTGAGGCTCTCGGTTTCGTCCGCAATGATGCGGGCGTGCTGCCACGACATCGCGCCCGCGGCCAGGGCGTTCATGACGGGCGGCAGAGAGCAGATCCGCCGTGACTGCTCCACCAACGCCCCCGCTGCGCCGGAGCTGATGGTCAGCACCCCAGCGATCTCCTCCACCACAGACATGTCTGTGTAAGTGCGGTCCTCGACCGAGGCGTTCGGCGGGGTCAGGGCGCGCTGGAACTCCACGGCCTCGGCAGTGTCCTGCGCCTGGTCTGCGCTGAGTTGCGCGGCAAGTCGGGACCGAAGTTCCAGCCGTTCCAGCCGGATTTCATACCGCCGCTGCAACACATCCACACCGGCACCAGCACCCGCCCCGGCAGCAAGGAAAGAGTCCTCACGGTTCAGCGAAGCAAGGGCGGCAACAGAGGCATCGATTGACGCCAGCACCACCCCGACACCACCGCTGGTTCCCATACCGACATCATCCAACGAGGCACTGACATCTGTATTTGGCCAGGCGGACCTGGTCCCGTCCCCGCTAGATCTGCTTCAGCGCCTGCTCGAGGTCGCGGAGGAGGTCTTCCGGGTCCTCGAGCCCCACCGAGAGCCTGACCACCCCGTCACTCAGGCCGATCGCGGCACGCCCCTCCGGGCCCATGGCGCGGTGGGTGGTGGTGGCCGGGTGCGTGATCAGGGACTTGGCATCACCGAGGTTGTTGGAAATATCGATGATCCGCAGCCCGTCCAGGAGGGCGAATGCCGCTTCCTTGCCCGAGCGCCCGCCGGTCGGGGCCAGTTCGAAGGTCAGGACCGTTCCGCCGGCACTCATCTGCTTCGCGGCCAGCCCGTACTGCGGGTGCGACTTCAGGAGCGGATACTTCACCCAGCCCACCGCCGGTTGTTCCTCCAGCCACTCGGCGAGGCGCAGCGCGGTGGCGGACGAGTGGTTGACGCGCAGGCCCATGGTCTCCAGGCCCTTGGTCAGGACCCAGGCGTTGAAAGCGGAAAGCGCGGGGCCGGTGTGCCGCATCAGCTGCTTCACCGGTCCGTCGATGAATTCCTTGGTGCCCAGGATGGCGCCGCCCATCACCCGGCCCTGCCCGTCGATGTGCTTGGTACCCGAGTAGACGATGACGTCGGCACCGAGGTCACCGCAGCGCTGCAGCAGGGGAGTGGCAAAGACGTTGTCCGCCACCACGGTGGCACCGGCCGCATGGGCCAGCTCACTGACGGCGGCGATGTCCACGATCTCCTGCATGGGGTTCGACGGCGACTCGAAGAACACGGCAGTGGTGGGCTTGGACAGGGCTTCGCGCCACTGGTCCAGGTCCGGGCCGTCCACAAAGACCGTCTCCACACCCCAACGGGGCAGGATCTCGTTCAGGACCACGAAGCACGAACCGAACAGTGACCGGGCGGCCACTACGCGGTCGCCGGCAGCCAGCAGGGCACCCAGCGCGGTGAACACGGCGGACATGCCCGACGCCGTCGCAAAGCAGGCTTCGGTGCCTTCCAGCAGCCTGAGCCGCTCCTGGAAGGTGGCCACGGACGGGTTGCCGTAGCGGGAGTAGACAAAGCGCTCGTCCTCACCCGTGAAGGCGCGTTCGGCTGCCGCAGCGGATTCGTAGACGAACCCGGAGTTCAGGAAGATGGCCTCGGACGTTTCCTGGAAGTTGGAGCGGTCCAGTCCTCCGCGGACTGCCTGGGTGTCGGGGTTCCAGCCGGGGGCGTCTGGGTTGAAGGTCACTTAGTTCTTTCCGAGGTTGGTGGGGAGGCCGCGGTTCTTCCAGCCGTTGACGGTGCGTTCGCCGTAGCGGTCCGGCTCGCCTTCGAAGCCCTCCAGCACGTTGTACGCGGTGAAGCCGGCCTGGGTGGCGGCCGAGGCAGCCGCGATGGACCGCTGGCCGGAGCGGCACAGGAAGAGCAGTTCCGCCTGGGGATCCTCCGGCGCCTGCGCCTGGAGGTCCTTGACGAAGTCGGGATTGGGGATGCCGCCGGGGAAGGTCCACTGGATGAACAGCGGATCGTTGTCAGTGGCCTTGGTGTCCGGGATGCCGATGTGGGCCCATTCGCCCTCGGTGCGGACGTCAACCAGGATGGCGCCCTCCTCCAGCTTGGCCCACGCTTCCTGCGGCGTCAGGTCTCCTGCGTAGCTCATGCGTGGCCCTCGCCGTCGAAGTCGCCCTCAAGGTCGGCGTCGAGCCGGTCCACCGCGGTGGCGACGGCGGCATCGGCTGAGGCGATCGCGGCCGGAAGGACGATTGCCTGCGCCACGATGACGCTGGTGCCGTTGAAGGTCGCCGCCGGGCTGCCGTGCAGGACGTAGCCGTCGGCGAGTGCGGCGGAGATCCGCTCGCAGAATTCACGGGTGTCCGCGCCGGTAATCAGGCGGTAGGACAGTCTTTCGTCAGGGGCGGGTGCGTCGGACACGACGGATCTCCTTCTTTCACGCTTGCAGCTCGAATCGGTCGATATGCCGAGTATTCACCTGAGGCACCCCGCCGCGAAAGGGAGGGTTGCCGACCGGCAAGTCAGGGCTTGGCGCCGGTACTCATTACTCCCCAAAAACGTAACACCTGCCGCGCCCAGCCGCATCGCCGCCGTCGTCATGTTCCGTCATTGAGCTGCCCGCCACGCGGCGCTGGGACTGCCGCGGACCGATAAAGTTCTTACGGGGGGCGCCGCCCCGTATCCAGAGCAATGAGTACCGGGGGTCCTTGTCAGCATGCGGGCACACGTATCGCAACACCACGCCGCCATCCGGCGTCACCGTCCGCGTTCCGCCGCGGCCTTCCTGGCCGCCGTTTTCATCGCCCTCCTGGCAGTGGTGGCCCCGGCGTCCCCGGCGCAGGCGGCCGGACCGACACCGGACAAGGGCAAACCCTGGCTGGGGGCGGTCCTCGAATGGGGTGAGGACACGGCCGCGGGCTTCAGCGACCGGCTGGGCGCAAGCCCGGCGCTCTTCGGCCACGACATCACCATTCCGTACCGCGAATCCGAGCGGAATGACATCGAGGGCTTCCTGCAGCAGACCGCAGCCAAGGGCGCCCACGCCATGCTCACGGTCAAGCCGTCGGTGCCGCTGGACCAGCTCGGCACCGCGGAGGCGGAAGCGTTCGCAGCGCAGGTGCATGACCTGACCTCGGGATTCAAGGGCCAACTCCTGGTCCGCTTCGCCCCCGACATGAATGCCAGCTGGGTGGCCTGGGGCCAGCAGCCGGCCACGTACCGGCAGGCCTTCCAGGCCGTGGCGGCAGCCTTCAAGAAGGACGACGGCGGCCGGGCCACCATGGTGTGGGCGCCGTACCTGGGGAAGGACTACCCCTTCGACCGGAACCGGAATGCGCCGCAGCCGGGAAGCGACGGCTTTGCCCTCCTGGACACGAACGGGGACGGAACCTGGAACGGAAGCGACAGCGCCTACGCTCCCTACTACCCGGGCGACGACGCCGTGGACTGGGTCGGGCTGGCGGCCTACCATGACGACACTGCCGGAGCGGCGGCCGTCAACTCCCTCCCGCATGCGGGCGAACTTGAAGACATGCTGACGGCCTCCGGCAGCGAAAACTTCTACGGCACCTACGCCGAAGGACACAAAAAGCCCTTCCTGCTCCAGACCTCAGCGTTCTACAGCCCGGCGTCCGGCGGGGCGCCCGAGCGGGACATCAAGACGGGGTGGTGGGACCAGGTAGTGTCAACTGCCACCTCTCCCGCTTTCGCCGGGACGGCCGCCGTGGTGTGGGACGAACGGACCAGCACGCGGGACACCGGCGTTGCAAGCATCAGCTGGCTGCTCACGGGAAGCCCGGACATCGCCAAGGCCGCCCTGGACCGGCTGAAGGCATCGCCCATTGTCACCGGCCCGGTCACGGACGTGGCATCCGCAGGCACGTACGTCCGCGCCAACACACTTACGGGGGCGGCCGCGTGGACTCTCGCTGCCGCCATGGTCATCCTCCTGGTGGCCCTGTGGCAGGTCCCGCGCCGGATCACCGCCGCCACGTCCTGGAGCTACCAGGATCCTTCCGCCAGGGATTCCCGGGTAGACCTGCTGCGCGGAATGGCCATTGTCTTCGTGGTGGTCAACCACCTGGGCTTGGCCTCGCTGTTCCAGCTGCTCACCCAGGAGGCGGTGGGTTTCGTGTCAGGCGCTGAGTTGTTTGTCCTGTTCTCCGGCCTGGTGGTGGGAATGGTGTACGGGCCCAAGGCCAAGGAGGATTTCGGCCGGGTGGTGGACCTGACGTCCCGCCGGGCCGGGAAGCTCTATGTCACTGCCCTGGCGGTGCTGGTCGGCGTCTTCCTGCTGTCCCTGCTCCCGTTCTTCCACACCGAGGCCCTGACCACGTTCGTGGACCAGGGAACCGGCGGCGCCGGACACAGCGGCGCGGGACGGACCTACGACCTCTACGCGGGCATGTCCTCGCTGTTCCAGTTCCCCGTGCCGCCCCAGGTGCTTCCGGCCATCGTGCTGCTGCAGTTCGGGCCCTGGCAGTTCAACGTCATGGGCCTTTACGTGGTGCTGCTGCTGGTCAGCCCCCTGATCCTCGCCGCCCTCAACCGCGGTAAGGCCATCTGGGTGTTGCTGGCGTCCTTCGCCGTGTATGCGGCCGGGGCGGTGACCAGGTTCCGGCTCCTGCCGTCGCAGTTCGAGGACTCGTTCCCCCTGCTGGTGTGGCAGGTGCTTTTCGTCCTCGGCCTGGTTGTCGGCTACCACCGCCGCAGCATCGTCGCGTGGCTCGCGGCGCACACCTGGGTGGTGGCCGCCTGCACCGCGGCGGCATTCGCACTGGCCTTCCTGTCCTGGGGCAACCCGTACCTGGCCAACAACTACGACGTCCGGCTGGCGCTCATGCCGGATGCCACCTACCGGGCCATGTATGACTCGCTGTTCGGCCGGACCTACCTGGCGCCCGGCCGCCTGCTCAACGTCCTGGTCCTGGTGGTAGCGGCCTACGCCTTCCTCAGCGCCTACTGGAAACCCGTACAGCGGGCCCTGGGCTGGTTCCTGATCCCGCTGGGCCGCGCCACGCTCTACGTGTTCATCATGCACGTGCTGCTGATCGCCGTCGTAGCCAACATCCCGGCGCTGCAGCAGCAGAGCATCTTCCTCAACACCGCTGCCTACGCCGTGGTGCTGGGCCTCCTGTGGGTGATGGTCCGGACCAGGTTCCTATTCCGGATCATCCCCACCTAGGCGGAGCAGCCACGTCGGCAGGAGGGGCTGCCCGGGCATGAAAAATGCTGCGGCACAAAAGTGCCACAGCATGTAATCCTGGGGGACCGGGTGCCCGGCGCCGCACTGGCAAGCCGTCGGGCTTAGACCAGCCGGGGATAGCTGCTCATGATGTAGTCCGCCGCGGCGGGTCCCTTCATGCGCAGCCCGTTGCGACGGGCCGAGACCCGGTGCTTCATGGCAGCCCAGAAGCTGGACTCGGTGCCGGCCCGCTGTTCGTTGACGTAGCACCAGCTGGTGTACAGCCCATACAGGCGGTCGCGGTCGAGGCTCGATTCGGAGGCCTGGTCGGCGTAGGTGGCTTCTTGGAGGAAAAGGTCAAACTGCGAATTGGCCATGTCGGCGTCCCTTCGCTCGGTGCGTGGTGCCGCCGGTAGGCTACAGCGGCGAACCTCGATGCCCTGCACAAGGTGGCAAAGGATTATGTAGTCGCCTTCCCGGAATTCCGGGGGAAGCACAGGTGCTGTCACCACAATGTCTACGATGTAGACTTTACCTGTAGACCAGATATGAGGCAACCGTCCCGTTTACCTCGGGAGGGGGCCGCAGTGAGGACCTCCACATGACTTCCACCAATACTTCCGGCCCCGGCTCGCCCAAGCCGAGGCTGAGCCGGGAGATCGTGCTGGCCAAGGCCCTGGAACTTGTGGACGCCGAGGGCCTGGACGCGCTGACCATGCGCCGCCTTGGGCAGGAGCTTGGCCGGGACCCCATGAGCCTGTACCGCTACGCCCAGAACCGTGCAGCCTTGCTGGATGGAGTTACGGAGTTGGTGCTCAACCAGCTCCGCATCCATCCGGAAGACCCGGACTGGAAGGCCCAGTTGCGCAAGATTGCCCATGGCCTGCGAACACTGGCCCTCCAGCACCCCAACATTGTGCCGCTGCTGGTCACCCGGCCCCTGTCCACGCCCCTCGGCCTCCGGCCGCTGGGCACGCTGCGCCCCTTGGAGCAGATCCTGTCCCTTCTCGGCACTGCCGGATTCGCTGCGGCCGATGCCCTCCACGTCTACCGCGCCTACTACGGCTTCCTCTACGGACACATCCTGAACGAACTGCAGGAGTACGTGGTGGACCCGGAAGAGAACGAGGCACTGCTGAGGCTGGGCCTCCACCGGCTGCCCGCGAAGGAGTTCCCCAAGCTCCGTGCACTGGCGCCGGCACTGGCTGAATACGACGGCGCCTCGGAGCTTGAACAAGGGCTCGGCATCCTGCTGTCCGGGCTGGAAACCCAGCTGTCACGCCAGGCGGCAGGCCCAGCCGCCTGACCTTCGGGTGGCGTCCGGCAGTTGGCTATGCCGGCACCTTATTCGAAGGAGGCCCGACGACGGTCCTGCAGGCGCGTGTTCCAGATGTCCGGCCGGTTGACGCGGAACCGGCGCCCCGTCAGGGCTTTCGCGTTGAGCCGGACGTAGTTGGCCTTTTCGCCGGGCTGCCACGGTTCCAGGCCCAGTCCGTCCACGGCATCCTTCACGCCCTTGTCCTCGATGATCTCCGTTTCACCGCGCACCACCACGCTCCAGGCCTGCTCCGAGGCGGGGTCGTAGCCGTCGATCTCCAGCGCTGCCGGACGTTCCATCCGGGCGCCCCACAGCTTTGAACCGGGTGCGGTGCGGAAGACGATGCTGCGCAGGTGGACAGCGTAGTTCACGGGGAAGATCTCGGGATGTTCGTCCACCACGATGGCCAGCCTGCCCACCGTGTCGTTGTCGAGGAGTTCCCAGCAGTCGTCGAAGGACAGGTTTTCAATCGGCAGGTTTCGCGAGTCCATGGTCCACACCTTACGGGTGATGCGGGAGCGGGAAAAGGGATTGCGTCCCTTGTTGCGCCGCTACTGGATGCCGGCGAAAAGCTCACCCAACTCGGCGGTCAGTTCCTTCTGGAGGGCAGGGGTGCCGATCTCCTTGCCATCGATCCGGTTCACGGGGGCAAGCAGGCGGACGCTCGAAATCAGCCAGACCGCGTCAGCGTCCATAAGGTCCCTGGGTTCCAGCGGGCCGTAGCCCAGTTCCCAGCCCGCTGCCTTGGCAGCCGCGAAAAGGGCACCCTGGGAGGTCCCGGCCAGGATGCCGCTGTCCAGCTGCGGGGTGATGAGGCGCTTCACCGTTGTGCCGTCGTCGGACTTTTCCACATGCGCGAGCAGCACCGTTGAGGTGGGGCCTTCCAGCACACGGCCATCGGAGGAGAAGAAGATGACGTCGTCGGCGCCCTGTTTGTGCGCGTGGCGCAAGGCTGCCATGTTGACGGCGTAGGAAAGCGTCTTGGCGCCGAGGAGCAGCCAGGGTGCCCGGTCGGCCACGTCGCTGTCATAGCCACGGTCCAGGAGGATGACGTCGATGCCCGTTTCACGCTGGCGCCGGCCCGCCGCTCCGGCCGGAGTGGCCTGCACCCAGGCTGTGGGGGCAGGCGCGCCTTCCACGCCCCGGGTGACCACCAGTTTGACCACCAGCTCATCGGCGGCCGGGTCTGCAGGCGGGTTCTCCAGCCGGTGCCGGGCCACCGCCGCCGCAATGACGCGCCGCCAGGCTTCCTGGTCCGGGATGTCCAGGTCCAGTGCGGCGGCGGAGCCGGCAAGGCGGTCCAGGTGGGCCTGCATTTTCCGTACCGTTCCGCCCACGGCCAGCATGGTTTCGAAGACGCCGTCGCCGCGCGTGACCCCCAGGTCGGTGACCAGCAGTTGGGGCTTGGAGGCATCGGCCACCCGGCCATCAGGGTAAGCGGGATCGAGGAAGGCGAGAACCACGGGGGCTGGAGAGCTCATGGCACCAGCTTAGTGCGGTACCGCGGATAAGCTGGGCAGAGTGCACCGGCCGGAAGCCGTCCTCCGGAGCCCGATCTCCCCGGGGGTTTAAGACGTGTTGTGGCCTTTTTCGCTTGCCGGCACCGCTCCGACGTGGGTGGTGGTGCTCCTGGGTTTCGCCGACCTGGTGATCAGGGTGCTCGCGCTGGGTATCATCCCCGGCAACCGGCGCCCCACCACAGCCATGGCCTGGCTGCTGGGCATCTTCTTCATTCCGTTCCTGGGCATCGTCCTGTTCCTGCTCTTCGGCAACTTCAGGTTGTCCAGCCGCAGGCGGGCGCAGCAGCAGCTGGTCAACGAACGCGTGCAGGCAGGCATCACCGCTCTCTCGGACGCGGAAAGCGACTACCCCGGCCCGGAATGGGTGAAGTCCGCGGCTGAACTCAACCGCACCCTCGGTTCCCTGCCGATGGTGGACGGCAACTCGGTGGACCTCATTCCCGGCTACCCCGACTCCATCCTGGAAATGACCCAGGCCGTGCGGAAGGCGAAGAAGTTCGTCAACGCCGAGTTCTACATCATGAGTTCGGACCATGTCACCAATGACCTGCTGACCGCCATGGAGGAGGCCGCGGAACGGGGAGTGGAGGTGCGGCTCCTGTTCGACCACATCGGAACCCTCCGCATCAAGGGGTACCGGAAGCTGCTCAATCGCCTCCGCGCGGGCAAGATCCAGTGGAAGCGGATGCTGCCGCTGCTGCCCATCCACGGGCAGTGGCGCCGCCCAGACCTGCGGAACCACCGCAAGATCATGGTGATCGACGGCGAGATCGCCTTCACGGGTTCGCAGAACCTGATCGAGCCCTCCTACAACAACCCGCGGCACCGCAAGGCAGGCCGCGAATGGGTTGAACTGATGGCACGCCTGCGCGGACCGATCGTGACCACCCTGAACGTCGTCTTCGCCACCGACTGGCTGAGCGAGACCGACGAGTCGCTGGAACACCAGCTGCAGCTCCCGGCGAATCCCGAGCCCGGAGATGTCACGGCCCAGGTGGTGCCCAGCGGCCCCGGGTTCATCACGGAAAACAACCTGCGGCTCTTCAACACGCTCATCTACTCCGCGCAGCATCGGATCTCCATCTGCAGCCCCTACTTCGTCCCGGACGACTCCCTGCTGTACGCCATCACCACCGCGGCGCAGCGGGGCGTTGACGTGGAACTGTTCGTCTCGGAGAAGGGCGACCAGTTCCTGGTCCACCACGCGCAGCGGTCCTACTACGAGGCGCTCCTGGAAGCCGGTGTGCGGATCTACCTGTACAAGGCCCCGTTCGTGCTGCACGCCAAGCACTTCACCATCGATGACGAGGTCGCGGTCCTCGGGTCCAGCAACATGGACATGCGGTCCTTCTCGCTGAACCTGGAAGTGTCCGTGATGCTGCTTGGCGAGGACATCGTGAACAAGATGCGGGCCGTGGAGGACACGTACCGGGACATTTCCCATGAGCTCAAGCTCGCGGACTGGCTCACCCGGCCCCTCGCCGCACGGTACGTCGACAACGTGGCCCGGCTGACGGCCACGGTCCAGTAGAAAAGCGTCGGTCCAGAAGTGGTCAGTCGGCACTGACGCGGGGGACGTCGTCGTGCCCTGCGTGCCCGGGCCAGCCGCCCTTACGGTAAGCGGGCGTTCCCAGGGCAAGTACCACCACACCCGCGGTGCAGCTGCCGATCATGACGGTGACCATCGAGAGCGAGTTTCCACCCAGGAGGCCCACCAGCGGGCTGACCAATCCCGCGACACCCGACTGCAGGGCGCCGATGACCGCCGCCGCCGTCCCCGCCATGTGGCCGTAGTCGTGGAGGGCCAGGACCGACGCGTTCGCCGGAATCATTCCCTGGGCCGACAGGACCAGCCACAGGCCTGCCACCAGCCCCACCGGTCCGAGGGCGCCCGTTGCCACCACGCCGAGCAGCACGATGGCCAGGCCCAGCTGGACAAGGAGGGCGGTGCGCAGGAGTCGGACCGGCGGAAACTTCCGGACCAGGGCGGCGTTGAGCTGCGCCGAGAGGACAAGGGCTGCACCGTTGAGGGCGAACACCAGGGCGAACTGCTGGGCGGTGAAGCCGTACTCGTTCTGGAAAACGAAGGGCGAGCCCACCACGTAGCTCATGATCAGGGCCAGCCCCAGTCCGGGGATCACGGCCAGGGCCATGAAATGCCTGTCCCGCAGCAGCGACCAGTACGCGCCTGCCACATACCGGGGGTGTCCCGGGCTGCGTCTGTCCGGCGGCAGGGTTTCCGGCATGAACCGCCAGACGATTGCCACCAGGGCCACCCCGATGAGCGCCAATGCGTAGAAGACGGCACGCCAGTCCCAGAGCCCGGCAATGGCCTGGCCCACGGTGGGGGCCAGCAGCGGGGCAACGCCAACGACCAGCATCAGCCGGGACAGCAGCTGGGCGGCGGCGGAACCGACGAACCGGTCCCGGATCACGGCCAGTGCCACCACGGCAGCGGCGGCGTTGAAGAACCCCTGCAGTACCCGCAGCCCGGTCAGTGTTTCGATGTTCGGCGTCACCGAACACAGCAGCGAGATGGCCACATGCAGGGAGATGCCGATGACCAGCGGCAGCCGCCGTCCGAACCGGTCCGAGAACGGGCCGATGACCAGCTGCCCGATGCCGGCCCCCACCAGTGTCCCGGACAACGTCAGCTGGACGGCGGCCTGGGTGGTGTGGAGATCGGCCTCCACGGTGGGCAGCGACGGCAGGTACATGTCCGTGGTGAGGGCGGGAAGCGCGGCGAGGGCGCCAAGCATGAGGATGTACTTGACGCTGCGCGGAGCCTTGCTGGTGCTGTGGATTGGGGACGGATCCGTCACGCGGCATACCTAACTTGTGGGGAAGCAGCCAGGGACGTGCCAGCCGCCCGGGTCAGCGCTTCGGCTAAGGTCAGGGGCGTACCCCCGGCGCCGGCATCCCAAACAGGTGTCCGCAGGCTGGATGCCCCCGGCTTCGGTGTGCGTCAGTCGCCGGGAAAGACCGCGCCGAGGGTGGAGAGCACCCCGTAGGCCTTGGTCCGGATTTCCTCGTATTCGTCGTCGGGCACGGAGTCCGAGGTGATGGCGCCGCCGACGCCGAGGGACAGTTCAGCGGTGCCGTCACCTTCGGTGCTGACCACCAGGGTCCGGATGGCGACGGCGAGGTCGGCGGCGGCATTGAGCGAGAAGTAGCCGATGGCCCCCGAATAGAGCCCGCGCGGCCCGGCCTCCAGCCGGTCCAGGATGGCCATGGTGCTGATCTTGGGGGCTCCGGTCATGGAGCCGGCCGGGAAGCAGGCAGCCACAGCCTCGGCCCGGGGTGCGCCCGGGAGGAGCCGGGCGTCGATGGTGCTGACCATCTGGTGGACCGTGGCGTAGCTCTCGATAGCGCAGAGCCGGCTCACCGTGACGGAACCGGGCTCGGCAAAATGGCTGAGGTCGTTGCGCAGCAGGTCCACGATCATGATGTTCTCGGCCCGGTCCTTCAGGGATGTGGCCAGGTCCTCGCGCAGCCCCTGGTCCTCCTGCGGGTCGGCAGCCCGACGGCGGGTGCCCTTGATCGGTTCGGCGCGCATGCCGCCGTCGGACGCGATCTTCAGGAACCGCTCAGGCGAGGTGCTGGCAACTGCGAGGTTTCCCAGCCGGAGGTAGCTGGCGAACGGCGCCGGGTTCCGGCGGCGCAGCGTCAGGTAGGTGGTCCACGGATCCAGTGTGCGGCCCGGCACCTTGGCTTCGAGCGTGGTGGTCAGGCAGACCTCATAGGTGTTGCCCTGGGCGATCTGGTGCTGGGCCGCCGTGATCTTCTCCCGGTACTGCGCACCCGTGTCCCGGCTGCGGAAAGCAGGCGGCGCGGGAAGGACGACGTCGGTGCTGCCGCCGGCTTGCGGTGCCGGGCCAGGCAGGGGCGGCTGGGCGCCGCTGCCGGCGGCTTCGACTGCGGTCCTGGCCCGGGCCAGCCACTCACCGGCGTCGGGGGCCTCCAGCGCGAGGAGCCACGCCGCGCCGTCAGCGTGGTCAAGGACCACAGCCCGGCCGGCAAAGATCAGGGCAGCGTCCGGAGTGGGTGCGGACAGGTCGCTGCCGCCGGTTTCGCGCTTCAGTTCGTAGCCCAGGCAGCCGAGCCAGCCGAGCGTGAACTCGCCGGGATAGCCATCGGGTGTGCGGACGGCACGGCGTCCCCAGACGGTATCCAGCCAGCGGAAAAAGGGGCCCGGTACTTTGGCCGTTGCGGAACCGGTGCTGACCTGGCTTATCCCCGCACGGTGCGTCACGAACTGTCCGAACGTGCCGGCGTCGTCCGCCATGATGCTGAACCGGCTGCGCTCGGCGGCCGTGCGGGCCTCCGGGTCCGTGCCGTCCTCCCGCTGCCCGGCGGCAACCGCCGCGGCGTCCGCATTGGAGGAATCCAGCCACACCGCGTTGGGTGAAGTTCCGTACAGCGCCTGGAACAGGGCCGGCGCGTCCGGGAGGGCGTCGATGCGCTCGGCGTGGAGCCGGAGGCCCCGGCGTGCGGACAGTTCGGGGGCCAGCACGGGCGCCAGCGCCGGCAGGCAGGGGAGGAGGTGCAGCAGGTCCGCGGGGGCCGAGCCGTCAGCCAGGTTCTGCACACGGAGGTCCGCGTTCCCGGGAACGTCGTCCCGGCCAAGCCACTCTTCCTCCTGGGCGGCCCACTGGTCCCAGAACGGCTCATAGGTGGCGCCGTCGCGGTTCAGCGCCCGGGTGCGGCGGACGTCGTCCGGAGACTCGGCCCAGATCACGGCGCCCAGCATGGGCCGGGCAGCTTCGGCGGCGGCCCCCACTCCCTCCACGATGACGATCTCGGCGGGCAGCGTGACCCGGGCTTCGCCGTCGTAATGGTTGTCCCAGTCCCAGCTGGTCCAGGTGGCCGCCTCGCCACGGCTCAGCGGGGTAAGCACCGTGGCGACATAGCGCTCCACGCCGGCCGCCAGGCCGTCCCACCCGGGGTAGATGTCTTCAAGATGGAACAGTGAGACCTTGTGGTGGGCGCGGAGCCGGGCCGCAAGTTCGACGGCGAGGGTGGTCTTCCCTGCGCCGGAACGCCCGTCCACGGCGATGATGACGGGGGCTGGGCTCATGGACTAGAGCGTACCGTTTTCCGTTGTCCGCTTTCAGACATGAAGTGCGCCCTGCCGCGACGCATGGCGGCCGCTGCTGAGGTGGCCGCCCAGGAAACCGCTCACCAGCAGCAGGACTGCTCCGGCCCGCCCCAGCCGGACGCCCAGCCGATGGTTGCCGCGGGAACGGGCCCGCCAGGAGGCGAAGTACACGGTGGTGGCTGCAACATTGGCTCCCGCGTGCACGATGCCTACGCGCTTCAAGGGCCGGTCCTTGCCGGACCAGGTCGCCCAGCCGGACAGGGCAGTGGGAACGGCGGCAATGACGCCGAGGGCCACCAGCCGCTGGGAGGAGCGGCGGGAACCGTCGTCATCAAAGAAATCCAGGAATACTGCCGACCACCAGGCGCCGAAGGGCCCGTCGGTGAGGATGGTGTGCAGCGGTATGCCGGTGGTGTCGCCGCGGACAATCGACCGGATCCGGGGCTGCGACATCAGCCGGGACGCCAGTGGTTCCGCTGCTTCGACAGCTGCGTCCAATGGTGTGGCATCTTCAAGGCTGCCAAGGAGGCGGGTGTACCTGCCGGAGCTGGAAGCGGCGTGCATGAGCACAAAATACTCCTGGTGCTGCCGTACCGCACCCGTTTTCTGCGCCCGGAGCCTTTCCCGGGCGCTTTCGGCTAGTGCGGCTGGAGCTGGGTGTTTTGCAGGACTGCTGATTTGATGTGCTGGACCAGGCCCGGCAGTGCCGTGTGGATCTGGTGCCAGACGGCGTCGAAGTCTGCGTGCCCGCCGTACCAGGGATCCTCAATGCCCTGGTCCAGCCGGTCCCGGTCCGCCATGGCGGGATCGAAACTGCGGAGCATCCGGATTTTGTCCAGGCAATCCTGGTCCGGTGCCGCTTCACTCAGCCAGGCATAGTGGTCGATGTCGAGCGCCAGGATCAGGTCGCGCTCGCGGAACCACTCCGGCTCCCACTCGCGGGCAACGTGGTGCTCCGAGGCCAGCTGGGTCACCGCCAGCCGGCGGGCAGCGCGGGGATCGATGGGCCGGCCGGCCTCGTACCCCGTGATGCCCGCGGAATCCACTTCCACCAGCCTGTCGAGGCCCTCGCGTTCAAGTGCTGCCTGGAGCATCAGCTCGGCCATGGGGGACCGGCAGATGTTGCCCGTGCAGACAGTGATGACGCGGTAGGCGCTCGACGTTGAGGTCATGGAACTAAGCATGCGCGCTCCGGCCACCTTTGGCCAGCCGCCTGTTCACAAAGTTTTACTGGGTTGTAAAGATGCATTACTCGGTATGAAAACGGGTACGGCCCACCTTGTCTGATTGGCGGAACCCCGCCGGACGCTAGTGGATCAGGGCCAGCAGAATGCCCACACCCACGAAGAGGACACCAAACACCCTGCTGAGGACCAGCTGGCCCCGTTCGGTGCTGGTGAAGCGTTGGAATGACCTGGCTGCCGCGGCAAAGAAGAACCACATCACCAGGATGTCGATGACCACAATGGTGGCCGTCAGCACGGCGTACTGCGTAAACAGGGGCTGTTCGGGCCGGATGAACTGGGGTGTGAACGCGAGGAAGAACACGACCGCCTTCGGGTTCAGCAGGTTGACCCAGAAGCCGCGCCGGAAAATGGACCATGCCGGTTCGTTGCGAAGGGTGGCAGCCTGCTCCTGCGCTGCGGAGGGCTTGCTGAGGAACTGGCGGACACCCAGGTACACCAGGTAGGCCGCACCCGCGTAGCGGATCACGTTGAAGGCAACCGGCGAGCTGGCCACCAGGACGCCGACACCGAGCGCGACGATCAGGACATGCACCACCAGGGCCGCCTGCTGCCCCAGGATTCCCCAGATGGAGCGGCGGAACCCGGCGTTCAGCGAGTTACTCATGGTGTTGATGGCCCCGGCACCCGGGGTGAAGCTGATCAGGGCGCCGGCGCCCGCCAGGGCCAGCCACAGGGAAAATTGCACTTGACAATCTTACGGTGCGGGGTCCTGCGGCTAGGCCCGCGCGATGACTTCCCCGTTGGGGATCAGGAACCAGCCGTCGTCCGTGGATCCCCAGCGGTGCCAGCCGGCAGAGATCCGGGCGAGGCCTGCCGCGTCGGCGAATCCGTACTCCAGCGCCTGCTCGGCGAAGGCCGAATGCAGTACCCGCTCGCCCCAGACCCGCGCCTGCCAGCGGCGCTGCTGCGCCGTGGCGTACAGCCAGTTGCTGCTGGTGGGCGCGACATCGGTGAAACCTGCGGCCTGGGCCCAGCTGACCAGCCGCCGCCCGGCGTCGGGCTCTGCTCCGTTGCGCCGGGCGATCCTCTGGTACAGGTCCATCCACTCATCCAACTCGGGGACGTCCGGAAACCAGCTCATGCCGTGGAAGTCGGCGTCGCGCACGGCCACGATGCCGCCAGGCTTCGCGACGCGCCGCATTTCGCGGAGTGCCTCGACGGGGTCGGTCAGGTGCTGGAGGACCTGGTGGGCGTGGACCACGTCGAACGTTTCATCGGCGAAGTCCAGGTCGTAGATGTTCCCTGCCACGAATTCGACGTTGGACACCTCGCGTTCGACGGCGAGCGCCTGGGCCTGGGCCACGATGTCCGGCGCGCGGTCGAGGCCGGTGACCTTGCCGGGGCTGACCAGGGGCGCGAAGTCGCAGGTGATGGTGCCCGGTCCGCAGCCGACGTCGAGCAGGGTGGACCCGGGAGTCAGGTAGGGAAGGACGAAGGCCGCGGAATTTTCGGCGGTCCTGGCGGCATGGGCACGGACCACCGACTCGTGGTGGCCGTGCGTGTAAACGTCGTCTTCCGGCTGCTGCGCACTCATAAGCAAACGCTACCCCCACCGGTGGCGCATTTACCCGGATTCTGTCCTTGCCGCAATGGTGGCTTCGATCATGGCGGTCATGAAGCGCGTGACAGTATCCAGCTCGGCTTCGGAGAAGCCGGCCAGGGCGCCCCCCATGTGCCTGGCCAGCGGGGCGAAGATGGCTCCACCCTCCCGGAAAGCCTTGGGGGTCATCTTCAGCTGGACCTGCCGCCGGTCCGTGCTGTGGCGTTCCCGGACCACATGGCCGGCGCTGTCCAGGCGGTCTATCAGGGCGGTCGTGGCGGGGGAACTCAGGTTCAGTTCCTTCCGCAGCAGCCCCGGCGTCACCACGTTGCCCCTGGCAGTGTGGCGCATGATCACAGCGAGGGCATTCATGTCCGTGCGGTGCATGTCCTTGCGGTCCCCGGCTGCATCCACGTAACGGTTCGCTTCGAGAGTGAACTCCTGCAGGATCCGGAGCAGCGGATGGCCGAACTCCGGTCCCGTCGGGGCGGAAGGGGATGTGCCGGGCGCACTGTTCCCTGCCATCTCCACCTCCCAGCTGCTAGCGCCTGGACCGCGTATTGGCCCAAGCGTACTGACGGATATTACTCCAGGCCCGGCTGGCCCGTGGTGACGCTGCCCGACTCCCGAAGAGGATACGAGCAAAAAAGCTTGACTGGCACTTATCTCTCTCATGGAGATAATCTATGCTGGAATAAATCCTACTCCCCCTGCTCACTACGGAAGGCATCATGAAACGCACAAAAGTTGGCCGGGAACGGGTTCCGTTCTGGCTGCGCTGGCTGGTCCCCGTTGTCCTGGTGCTGGCCTGGCTGGGGCTGGCCGGGGTTGGCGGCCCTACGTTCGGCCGCCTGGACGAAGTCTCGTCCAACGACCAGGCATCCTTCCTGCCCGCCAGCGCCGAGGCAACCGAAGCGCAGGACTGGCAGGTGAAGTTCCGCGACTCCGACGAGGTGCCCGGCATCATCGTCATCGAAAAGAATGAAGCCTTTACGCCCCAGCAGCTGGGCGGACTGGCCACCCTGAAGACAGACCTCGAGAACCTCAAGCTGGGCAGCACGGTCATCGGGCCGATCCCGTCCAAGGACGCCAAGGCCGTCCAGTTCGTTGTCCCCATCGGCTCGTCAGCGGAGATCAAGGATGCCGTCAAGGAACTCCGTGAAACGGTGAAGGGCGCGGCGCCGGAGGGTGCCCAGACCTTCGTGACCGGTCCGGCCGGGCTTGCGGCGGACCTCACCGCGGCATTCGGCGGCATCGACGGGATCCTCCTGCTCGTGGCCCTGTCCGCCGTTTTCGTGATCCTCCTGGTCGTCTACCGGTCCCTGCTGCTGCCCATCATGGTTCTGCTGACCTCGGTGTTTGCCCTGTGCGCAGCCATCCTGCTGGTGTTCGGTATGGCCAAGGCCGGCTGGATCCAGCTCAACGGCCAAAGCCAGGGCATCCTCTCCATCCTGGTGATCGGCGCTGCCACAGACTATGCCCTGCTGTTCGTGGCCCGCTTCCGCGAAGCGCTGACCCACATCACCAACCGCACGGCCGCCGTCCTGACCGCCTGGAAAGCATCCTTCGAGCCCATCCTGGCTTCCGGCGCCACCGTGATCATTGCGCTCCTGTGCCTGCTCTTCTCCGACCTGAACTCCAACAAGGCCCTGGGCCCGGTGGCAGCGGCAGGCATCCTGTGCGCCCTGTTCGCCGCCCTGACCCTGCTGCCCGCCCTGATGGCCCTGTTCGGCCGGGCCGCGTTCTGGCCTTTCCGGCCCAAGCTCCTGCCTGCGGACCAGCGCGAGCCCGAGCTGGTCACCGGCCTGGAAGGCCAGAAGGGCCTGTGGCGCGCCACCGGTTCGCTTGTCTCGCGGCGCCCCAGGACCGTCTGGGTTGCCTCGGTCCTCCTGCTGCTCGTTGCCGCGGGCGGCCTGTTCCAGTTGAAGGCCAACGGCGTGCCGCAAACAGACGTGATCCTCACGGCCTCCAACGCGGTGGACGGCCAGGACGCGCTGGCCCGCCACTTCGATGCCGGCAGCGGCAGCCCCGCCGTCGTGGTTGCGGACCAGGGCAAGGCAGCAGAGGTGCTGGACAAGGTGAAAGCCGACGACGGCGTGGGTGAGGCCTACCTGCTGGGCCGCGGCAGCGTGCCGGTCACGGGAGCCCCGGGTGCCCCTACCGCGCCGGACGTCCGGGACGGGAAGGTCCTGATCAACGCGACCCTGAAGAATGCCGCGGACTCGCTGGAAGCGGAAGAGACCATCAAGGCCCTGCGCACTGAAGTGAAGGCCATTGATCCCAGCGCCCTGGTGGGCGGCGTGACTGCCACCGCCCTGGACACCAACACCACCGCCCAGCGCGACCTGCTGGTCATCATCCCGGTGGTCCTGGCGGTGATCCTCTTCATCCTGATGCTGCTCCTGCGCTCCATCGTGGCCCCGGTGCTGCTGGTGCTCTCGGTGGTGCTGTCCTACGCGGCCGCGCTGGGTGTGTCGGCCTTTGTGTTCAACAACCTCTTCGGGTTCCCGGGAGCCGACGCCACCGTTCCGCTGTTCGGCTTCGTCTTCCTGGTGGCACTGGGCGTGGACTACAACATCTTCCTGATGAGCCGCGTCCGGGAGGAATCGCTTAAGCACGGCACCCGGCCCGGCATCCTTCGCGGCCTGGTGGTAACCGGCGGCGTCATTACCTCGGCCGGCGTGGTGCTCGCGGCAACGTTTGCCGCCCTTGGCGTCATCCCCATCATGTTCCTCGTGCAGCTGGCCTTCATCGTGGCCTTCGGCGTCCTGCTCGACACCGTGCTGGTGCGCTCGCTGCTGGTGCCGGCGCTGGCCTACGACATCGGGCCAAAGATCTGGTGGCCCAGCAAGCTGGGGCGGACTGATGGCCGGGACGCCGTGAAGCCGCGGGAGCCCGGCGTCGAGCCCCGGGAAGAGGTTCCCGCCCGCTGACTCCAGCGTCCCGCGCGGACTAGCGCTACTGCCGCCACCACTCCACGGTGGCGGCAGCAGCCGTTTCCAGGGGCGTCTGGCTGACTCCAAGTGCTGCTTCGGAAGCTGCGGAGTCCATGACGAAGGGCCGCTCGAACTGGTACAGCATCTCCGCCAGCTCGCGGGCGTCGGCGGAAACCAGTCCGGCCGCACGGAGCGCCCAGCCGGGGAGGGCCCGCACCTTCGGGGCGGACCGTCCCGCCGCCGCAGCGAAGGCCGCTGCAAGTTCCTTTTGCGTGAGGGCCGGCCCGGTAGGGGCGTGCCACACGGCATTCCAGGCGGACGGCCGGTCAGCTGCCGCGATCATGGCGGAGGCCAGATCGGCTATGTAGGTGAACGAGTGCGGCTGGCTGGCACTTCCCACCACGCTGACGTTCTTTCCCGCAAGGACCGCTTCGACCATGCGCTCGCCGGCGTGCGCCATCCGGACGCGCGGCCCAAAGAAATCGCCGGCCACCACGCTTGCCGTGGGCGTGGCCGAGGCCTCGCGGGCCTTCAGGAGGTCCGTTCGCACGCCACGCTTGCCCCCGGTTGCGAGGCGGGGGCTGCCCTCCATCATCACGCTGTCCGGTTCGCTGTACGAGTAGAGGCTTTCCGGAAAGACGACGACGGCGCCCACCTCCTGCGCGGCGCTGAGTACTGCCTGTTCGGCGGCAGGCAGCTCTGCCTGCCACGCGGCCGCGGTATATGACGAGCCGTGGATGCAGTGGAAGACGGCTTTGGTGCCGGCAAGGGCAGTGCGCAGAACCGCCGGGTCCTTCGCGTCCCCGCTGATGCGCTCGATGAGCGGGTGGTCCGGTCCGCTGCCGGACCGGGTCAGGATGCGCACCTGCCGTCCCCGGTCCGCCAATTGTTCCGCTACCGTCCACCCCACCGGTCCGGCCCCGGTCACCACATATACGTCAGGCACGCTGGTCTCCGTTTCTGTAAGTGAGAGCAGTGCTCTCGAAGACAAGGATGCTTATGCAGGGCCGCAAAGTCAAGAGCGGTGCTCTCTTCAGCTTCCGGCGCTCACGGTTATGGCATGCTGGGGACATGGACGACGCCCACGAAACAGGTGCTGACCGGTTGCAAACCTTGACGCCCCGGCAGCGCGCGCGGTCCCAGACCGTGGCGGACATTGTCCGGTTGGGCAGGCGGCACCTGGCCACCGATGGCGCTGCCGCCCTCTCCCTGCGGGCCGTGGCGAGGGACTTAGGAGTGGTGTCATCCGCCGTCTACCGCTACGTGGAGAGCCGGGATGAGCTCCTCACGCTGCTGCTGATCGATGCCTTCGGTGAGTTGGGCGATGAAGTGGACGCGGCCGTTGCGGCGGTGCCCGAAGGCGGCCATGTTGGCCGGTTCCTGGCCATCTGCAGGGCTGTCAGGGAGTGGGCCCTGCGCGAACCTGCCAGCTATGCACTCCTGTTCGGCAGCCCGGTTCCCGGCTACAACGCCCCGGCCGAACGCACCACGGGCCCCGGCACGCGCGTCATCGTCAGCCTCATTGGCGTACTGGACGCCGCCTCCCGGGCGGGGCAGTTGGCGGCTGCGGGACCATCCCCGCAGCTTCCGCCCACCCTGGCCGCCGATCTGGAGGCCATCCGCCGGGAATTCGGGCTGGCCATTCCGGACGAGCTGGTGGCGCGGGGCGTCCTGGTGTGGAGCTCCCTGTTTGGTGCGGTCAGCTTCGAGGTGTTCAACCAGTACGGCCCGGACACCTTCCGGGCACCGCAGGAACTCTTCGAACACCACCTCGCCGTCTTGGCGGGGATTGCGGGACTGCCGGTGCAGCCCTGCTGACGCAGCCCGCGCGGGCCCTGTTGGTGCGCCCGCCCCGTCGGTAGACTGCCAGTGCGCCCGGACGGACGCGGAGCCTCGAAGGAGAGATGCACCATGACCGAGAATCCTGAAGTTGCAGCCGAGGAACCCCGCAAGGGCGGCAGTGCCCCCGGACTGGAGGGGGAAGGCGGGCAGTACGTCGACGGGGATTACGGCGACGCCGGGACCCTCAACGAGCCCGACCGTGATGTTTTGGATGGCGAATACGAGGAAGGCGACTACGGCGACGCCGGCACCACCGGAGGCGCCCGGACCGAGCGTGCCGTCCGCGAGGGCCTCACCGACGGCCAGGTCCAGGCGACCGATGAGGAGCGCGGACCGCTCCATGGGCGCCCCGACTCCGGCCGGTAGGCACCCGCAGGGGTCCCCTTACCCGACGGCGTCCGCCGCCACCAGGCTGTCCTCCTTGGCGGGTTGGGCGTCCTTGCTGCGGGCGCGGCTGATGGCTGCCACCGCAGCCAGGACCGTCACCAGGCCGCCGTAGGCGTAGGTGGTGACCGGGAGGGACAGGATGGGGGCCAGCAGGCCTGCCAGCACCGCCGGAACGCCGAAGGCCGTGTAGGCCACGACGAAGAGCGAGGCAAAAGTCCCGGCGCGTTCATGATCCTCCACCAGGGGGCTGATGGACCGGATGACGCCCATGAAGGCAGTGCCGAAACCGGCGCCTGCCACCACCACGGCGGCCAGGAACAGGCCAAACGAATCCAGGCCGAGGGCCAGCAGCGACAGTGCAGTCCCCACGGCCAGCGCCGTGGTGCCGAAAATAGTGATGGTGCGGGCTCCAAAGCGGTGCAGGCAGGCCGCCGACGCGGCTCCGGTCCCCGCCAGGATGGTGATCACCATGCCCTGCCACAGATGCTCCCGGATGCCGAAAGTGGTGTGCACGATCGCAGCGCCAAGGGAGAGGTACAGCCCGCCCGTGGCCCAACCGGCAAAAACGGCCGGGGCGCCGGTGATGAATGCGCGGCGTGCGGCCGGCGGCAGGGTCAGGTGCGGCTTGAGTGACGCCGCCGCCCCGGACGTGCGGGGTGAGGTTTCCGGGCAGGCCCACACCAGTGCGGCGAACACCACGTACAGGACCGAAAGCGAGACGAACACCAGCACGCGGGGCTCCGCCAGGAGGTCCAGCAGCAGGCCCGATGCCAGCGCGCCCAGGGCCAGGCCGCCCAGGGGTGCCACCGTGTTCCAGGCGGCGCTGGAGCCCGGGTCATCCTCCGGTTCCAGATCGGCGATCGCCGCGGAGAGCGTGGTGAGGAGGATGCCGCTGGCCACCCCCTGGAGGACGCGGGCCGCCAGCAACATCGCCAGCGAATCCGCCGCCAGGAAGGTCACGACGCTGCCGGCGAGCAGGAGGAATGCCACGCTGATGACCGGCCGGCGGCCGAGGTGGTCGGAGATGGAGCCGAAGACCAGCAGGGCCGCCAGGAGGGCCACGGCGTAGACGGCGAAGATCCCGGTGGTGGCCACCGGCAGCAGGTGCAGCTGCTCCTGCAGGGTGGGGTAGAACGGGGACGGCGCGCTGGCTCCGGCCATCATCGCTGCCGTGGCGGCGGCAATGAGGACGAAACCCAGCCTCCGGTGCGACTCTCTGGGCCGGACTGCGGGTGGGTGCGTCACAACCTGATGAAGGTGCTCCGCGAGGCAGGCATCATCCGGAACGAGGCCAACGGGCGCGGCCGCAGGCTGACCCTGCGCGCCGAGGACCTTGATGCCCGGTTCCCCGGATTGCTCGCCGCGGTCCTGGACGCGCCCGGCGCGGACTGACGCCTCCGCCCCGCCGGCGCGTGCCGCCGTCGTGCGCTGCTGTACGCCCCGAGCAAAGTTGAGCGTAGTTCACTCAACTTGTGTTGACATCCTTTCACGGCTGAGTAAAGTTGAGTGCAGAACGCTCAATCATTGGGGCGCCAGCCAGTTTCCAAGGAAAGAAGGAAGCAACACATGTCACGTGCAGTAGGTATCGACCTCGGAACCACCAACTCCGTCGTCTCCGTTCTCGAAGGTGGCGAGCCCACCGTTATTGCCAACGCCGAGGGTGGCCGCACCACGCCGTCGGTCGTTGCATTCTCCAAGTCCGGCGAAGTCCTGGTTGGCGAAATCGCCAAGCGCCAGGCCGTCAACAACATCGACCGCACCATCGCCTCCGTCAAGCGCCACATGGGCACCGACTGGACCGTCGCGATCGACGACAAGAAGTACACCCCGCAGGAAATCTCCGCCCGTATCCTCATGAAGCTGAAGAACGACGCCGAGTCCTACCTGGGTGAAAAGGTCACCGACGCTGTCATCACCGTCCCGGCCTACTTCAACGACGCCGAACGCCAGGCCACGAAGGAAGCCGGCGAAATCGCCGGCCTCAACGTCCTGCGCATCGTCAACGAGCCCACCGCAGCAGCCCTCGCCTACGGCCTGGACAAGGGCAAGGAAGACGAACTCATCCTGGTCTTCGACCTCGGCGGCGGCACCTTCGACGTGTCCCTGCTGGAAGTCGGCAAGGACGAAGACAACTTCTCCACCATCCAGGTCCGCGCCACTGCAGGCGACAACCGCCTGGGCGGCGACGACTGGGACCAGCGCGTCGTCGACTACCTGCTGAACCAGCTCAAGGTGAAGGGCATCGACCTCTCCAAGGACAAGATCGCCCTGCAGCGCCTCCGCGAAGCAGCCGAGCAGGCCAAGAAGGAACTCTCATCCTCCTCCAGCACCAACGTCTCCCTCCAGTACCTGTCCGTCACCCCCGACGGCCCGGTCCACCTGGACGAGCAGCTCACCCGCGCCAAGTTCCAGGACCTCACCAAGGACCTGCTGGAGCGCACCAAGAAGCCGTTCCACGACGTCATCAAGGAAGCGGGCATCAAGCTCTCCGACATCAACCACATCGTGCTGGTGGGTGGCTCCACCCGTATGCCCGCCGTTTCCGAGCTGGTCAAGGAACTGGCCGGCGGCAAGGAGCCCAACAAGGGCGTCAACCCGGACGAGGTCGTGGCCGTTGGTGCCGCACTGCAGGCCGGCGTGCTGAAGGGTGAGCGCAAGGACGTCCTCCTGATCGACGTCACCCCGCTGTCCCTCGGCATCGAGACCAAGGGCGGCGTCATGACGCACCTGATCGAGCGCAACACCGCCATCCCCACCAAGCGGTCCGAGACCTTCACCACGGCAGACGACAACCAGCCGTCCGTGGCCATCCAGGTCTTCCAGGGCGAGCGCGAGTTCACCCGCGACAACAAACCGCTGGGCACGTTCGAGCTGACCGGCATCGCCCCGGCACCGCGCGGCGTTCCCCAGGTTGAGGTCACCTTCGACATCGACGCCAACGGCATCGTGCACGTCTCCGCAAAGGACAAGGGCACCGGCAAGGAACAGTCCATGACCATCACCGGCGGCTCCAGCCTCTCCAAGGAAGACATCGACCGCATGGTCAAGGACGCCGAGGAGCACGCAGCCGAGGACAAGGCCCGCCGCGAGGCGACCGACACCCGCAACACCGCCGAGCAGCTGGCCTACTCCGTGGACAAGCTGATCGCCGACAACGCCGACAAGCTGCCCGAAGAGGTCAAGACCGAGGTCCAGGCCGACGTCGACGCCCTCAAGAAGGCCCTCGAAGGCACCGACGACGCGGCAGTGAAGTCCGCATTCGAGAAGCTGCAGGCTTCCCAGACCAAGCTGGGCGAGGCCATCTACTCCCAGGCCGGTTCCCCGGACGGCGCAGCCGCTCCCGGCGCTGAGGGTGCCGCCGGAGCTTCGGCAGGTTCCTCGGACGAGGACATCGTCGACGCCGAGATCATCGACGAAGACGAAGCGAAGAAGTAACCCATGCCGCACCACGGTAACGAGGAAGAGCACAACGCATCGGCCGGCCAGCACAACGCGCACGGCAACGGCCAGGAGCCGGTCATCCGGGACAACCGCAAGGTTGACCCGGTGACCGGGCAGGCCCGGCATCCCGAGGGCGGCCAGTCTGCCCCCGGGGCCGGGTCCCAGGCCGGGGCCGCGGATTCCGACGGCGACGCGCTGGCCCAGGCCGAAGAGATCCTCAACGGCGTGGACGTGCCGGCCGAGGACTCCGTGGCCCAGGGGGCTCCGGCAGGATCAGCCGGCAACGCCGAGGCAGCCGAACTGCGCAACGACCTGCTCCGCCTGCAGGCTGAGTACGTCAACTACCGCAAGCGGGTTGAACGCGACCGCGCCGTGGCAGGGGAAATGGCCGTCATCGGCGTCCTGAACTCCCTGCTCCCGGTCCTGGACGACGTCGACGCCGCCCGGCAGCACGGCGACCTGGCCGACGGCCCCTTCGCGGCGATCGCCACCAAACTGGAGAACGCGCTGAAGACGTACGGCCTGGTCCGCATCAACGAGACCGGCGTGGAGTTCGATCCCACGATCCACGAGGCCCTGATCCAGCAGCCCGGCGAGGACATCGAGGTTGACACCGTCAGCCAGGTCCTCCGCTCAGGCTACAAATCAGGAGACCGCGTACTCCGCGCAGCCCAAGTGATTGTGGCTGTTCCGGCCTAGTCGGCGTTTACCTCCACGCCTCCGCGGATGAGGGGGCCCCGCCCCTACGCGTGGCGGCTTGGTCCTGCGGACCTAAGCCGCCACGCTTCGGCAGGCCCGAAGCCACTCCCGGGCCCCCTCATCCGCTCCGGCGTTCGGCGTTCGTGTCACCTAAGGTGAGATGACCACAAGCTCGGGGCCCATGCAGCGTGTAGAGCTTTAGTAAGTACAAGAAAGGAAACGCCATTGGCTAGCCAGGATTGGGTGGACAAGGACTTTTACAAGATCCTTGGTGTTGCCAAGGACGCTTCCGAAGCCGATATCAAGAAGGCCTACCGGAAGCTTGCGCGGCAGCACCACCCTGATACGAATGCGGGGAACGCTGCTTCCGAGAAGAAGTTCAAGGACATCTCAGAGGCTTATTCGGTGCTCTCGGATCCCGACGAGCGCCAGCAGTACGACGCCATCCGGGCCATGGGCAGCGGTGCCCGGTTTGCTCCGGGCGGTGCCGCGGGCGGCAACGGCGGGTTCGAGGACATGTTCGGCGGCCTGTTCACCGGCAACACCGGACGCCACGCGGGCGGGTTCAACCCCGCAGGCGGCGGCATCCCGCCCGAGTTCGCTGACCTCTTCGGCGGCTTCGGCGGTGCTCCCGGCTTCCAGCGCACCCCGCAAAAAGGTGCCGACCGTACGGCGTCTACCAGCATTTCCTTTGCCGGCTCCATCCGCGGGACCACCATCGGACTGCGCGAGCCCAGCGGCGAGGTCATCGACGTCCGTGTCCCGGCCGGCATCAAAGACGGCCAGAAGGTCCGCGTCCGCGGCAAGGGCCAGCCCGGGGCTGCCGGCAACGGCGACCTGGTGGTGTCCGTCTCGGTCCAGCCCCACGCCTTCTACACGCGCGACGGCGACAACCTCCGCATCCACGTACCCGTCACCTTCCCGGAAGCTGCTTTGGGAGCGGACATAGAAGTTCCCACCGTCGACGGCGAGAAGGTCAAGGTCCGCGTTCCGGCGGGAACGCCGTCGGGCCGTACCCTGCGGGTCAAGGGCAAAGGCGTGAAGACGTCCAAGGCCACGGGCGACCTCCTGGTGACCATCGACGTGGCGGTTCCCAAGAATCTCAACAAGGATGCCGAAGCTGCGGTCAAGGCGTTCGCCGAGGCCACGTCGTCGGCGGATGTCCGTGAGGGCCTGGCAGCCAAGGCCCGGCTCTAGGACCGGAGGTGAGCCGTGGACATCAGTGCTGACCAGCCGATCTTCGTGATCTCCGTGGCGGCCGAGCTGGCGGACATGCACCCGCAGACGCTGCGGCAGTATGACAGGCTCGGCATCGTCAAGCCCAGCCGTGCCCCGGGCAAGTCCCGGCGCTACTCGCAGCGTGACGTGAACATGCTGCGCGAAGTCCAGCGACTGTCCCATGAAGGTGTGTCGCTGGAGGGGATCAAGCGCATCCTGGAACTCGAAAACCAGGTGGCCGCGCTGCAAAGCCGGATCTCGGAACTCACCGAGGAACTCGGGCGCCGGCCGCGCACCGTGGAATCCCGGATCTTTGCCGCCGGCGCCGCCGGTGACGTGGTGAGCCTGGCGCGCGGGCAGCGGCCACGGCCCAGGTCCCAGGCCGTGGTGGTGTGGCGGCCGCGGGCCATCGGGCAGTAGAAGCCAGACCGGCAGGTACCGCCTACCGGCGTCCCGCGAAAATAGAGTACCCACTACTCGTGACGGAAGAGCCCCCCGAAACTTGAATGGAACCATCGCCGGATCAGCGGCGATGGTTCCGCTAATTCTGGGGGTTTTCCGTGTATAAGGTTCTCAGCAAAGCTCATAACAGCAAGGCCCGGCCGTGAGCCCGGGGATGGAAGCGGTCACCGCCTTCAGCGGCTCCATGCCGGGGCAGATCCTGCTGTCCATCGGGCAGGCCATCGTGGTGGTCTGCGTCTGCTTCGACATGGTCCGCGAGTTGTCCGTCCCAAGGTCGCACCGGCGCTTCGTGGCCAGCACCGTGTTCCGGACCCTGGCCATCCCGTCGGTCATGGCCAACGCGCTGACGGTCTTCATCGCGCTGGTGGTCTCGTCCTGGGTGGATGTGGTGATGGGCATGTTCGTGCTGGTGGCCATCGTTTTCCGCTTCCACTACAACAAGGACGAGGACAACTGGTGGAAGGGCAAGGGAAAGAAGCTCGCCCGCTGGGCCCGCCGGCAGTTCGCCGGCCGGACGTCCACTGCCCCGGCCATGGGCTAGCAATCCCAGGACCGGGGCAGTTTCAGGCCCAACCTTAGCCGTTAATGACCTGCGGGACGCCGAGCGCTTTGAGGCCTTCGACGCCGAACTCCACCCCGTAGCCGGACTGCTTGGCGCCGCCGAACGGGATGCGCGGGTCCACGGCGCCGTGCCGGTTGATCCACACGGTGCCGGCCTGGATGCGGGCTGCGACGTCGCGGGCGGCCTTCAGGTCGGGGGACCAGACGGAGGCGCCGAGGCCGACGTCGAGCCCGTTCGCCTTCTCCACTGCTTCGTCGATGGTGCTGTAGCGGATGATCGGCAGGGCCGGGCCGAACTGTTCCTCGGCCACCAGCGGGTTGTCGTTGTCGATGTCCGCCACGAGGGTGGTGGGGTAAAAGTATCCGGGCTGGCTGGTGTCCGGGTTGCCGCCGAGGAGGACGCGGGCGCCCGAAGCCTTCGCTGCCTCCACGAGGTTCGCCACGACGTCGTACTGGGCTTTGTTCTGGAGGGGTCCCAGCACGTTGTTCTCGTCCAGGCCGTTGCCCATCGGCATGGCCTTGGCCACGGCGGTGAGCTCTTCGCAGACGGCGTCGTAGATGCTGTCGTGGACGTAGAGGCGCTTGAGCGCTGCGCAGGTCTGGCCGGTGTTCAGGAACGCACCCCAGAAGACGTCCTGGGCAATGGCGTTGGGGTCGGCGTCCGGCAGGACGATGCCGGCGTCGTTGCCGCCCAGCTCCAAGGTGAGCCGCTTGACGGTGTCAGCGGAGGATTTGATGATGGCCCGGCCGCCTGCGGTGGAACCGGTGAACATGATCTTGCCGATCGCCGGGTGGTCGGTGAGCCGGGCGCCAACTTCGCGGCCGCAGGAAACCACCGAGAGGATGCCCTCGGGGAGTTCCTCGTTGAGGACCTTGACCAGGGCCAGCACGGACAGCGGGGTGTTGCCGGAGGGCTTGACCACCACGGCATTGCCCATCCGCAGGGCCGGGGCGAGCTGCCAGACGGCGATCATCATGGGCCAGTTCCAGGGCCCGATCGCGCCCACGACGCCGATGGGCCGGTAGTGCAGTTCGGCGCGGGTTTCGCCGTCGTCGACGATGGTCTCCGGTTCCAGCGGCAGGCCTGCGGTGGCGCGGAGCCACGCAACGCAGGCACCGACTTCGAAGCGGGCGTTGGGGCCGTTCAGCGGTTTGCCCTGCTCGCGGGAGAGCAGTTGGGCGAGTTCCTCGGCGGAGCGCTCGACGGCGTCGGCTGCTTTGAGGAGCGCGGCCGACCGGGCGTCGTGGCCCAGGGCAGCCCACGCGGGTTGGGCGGCGACGGCAGCTGCCACGGCATTTTCCAGGTAGTCGAGACCGTGGACGGGGGCCTCGCCCACGGCTTCGCCGGTGGCCGGGTCAAAGATGGTCCGGCCGGTGCCGGCGGCGGGGGCAATGGACGCGAGAAGCGCATCATAGGTTTCCAAGGGATACTCCACTTCGAGTAGGCAAGGACGCCAGCCGGTCGGCGTAGCGGGTTACTCCCAGTGTGGTTGTCGCCCCGGTCCAGGCTCTTGTCTTTGTGCGCAGGACAGTTGTGTGGGAGCGAACGCTGCCGCGCGCACACTGGCCCACTTTTCACCGGGATCTCCAAATTGGGGTCGCATGAGCATGGTCGCGCGCCCCCAAAGGTGGGCCACCCTGGCCGGCGGGCACCGTACCAAGCGTTGTGAAAGCGTTTTCTTTCTGCTTGAATCGATTCATCTTCGGGTAGGCGCCCAACCCTGTGTTCCACCAATGCTGGGGTGGCTGGGGCGCGAGGGAACCCGCAGGTGCGCCATGAATCGACATACAAAGGAGTCATGTCCGTGAAAAACTCGAAGCGTGCAGCAATGGCCGTCGCCGGTGCCTGCGTGTTGGGGGCCCTGGGCGTCACAGCCCCTGCCCATGCGGCCCCCGTGGATCAAACGCAGGATTCTGCCCTGTCAGTGCTGGGTGCGCTGAAGGCGGCGCCGCCTGCGGGTGCCCACGCCTATTTCATCTCACCAACCGGAAATGACAGCAATCCTGGAACGAAGGATGCCCCCTTCAGGACCTTGATGAAGGCGCAGTCGGCGGCGGCTGCGGGAGACGTGGTCTACATCCGCGGCGGCACCTACAGCCAGTTCGACATCCCCGAAACCAACAACCCGTTCGAAGATGTCTACCACTACGTCAATGACATCAATAAGAGCGGGATCACTTATGCCGCGTACCCGGGGGATCCCCGGCCCGTCTTTGATTTCAGCAACGTACCCACCGACCAGCGCGTTGCCGCGTTCTATGTGGAAACACAGGTCACCGACGTGAACTTCGTCGGATTCGATGTCACGGGCGTCAAGGTGGGCGACCAGAAGCAATCCGAGGCGTTCAGAATCGCCGGTGGTGCCAACTTCGTCAACATGGCTGCCCACGACAACGAGGCGATCGGGTTCTACTACACGCTGGACGGAACCGGGGTGGTACTGAACAGCGATGCGTACAACAACATCGGTCCCACCGCGAAGTCAGCCGGCAACACGGACGGGTTCGGTGCCCACGGAAAGAACGTCTGGTTCATTGGTGACAGGGCCTGGCACAACAGCGATGACGGCTTCGACAGCATCACTTCGCAAGGGCGGGTTACCTACGTCAACGACTGGTCCTTCGGCCACCACGGCAACCAGAACGGGGTGGGTGACCAGAACGGATTCAAGGTTGGGGGATACGCCTACCGGACCGACGGACTGCCCCAGCCCATCCCGCTGCACACCGTCATCAACTCCCTGGCCGCCGACAATGGCGCCAACAACTTCTATGCCAACCACCAGCCGGGCCAGTCGGCCTATTGGCTCAACAACACCGCCTACAAACCGGGCTACGGCGCCAACTTCAACATGCTGGAACGCGTAAGCCCCACAAATGCGGACAACATCGCCGGGTACCGGGAAGTCCTGCACAACAATGTGGCCTACACCGGGGCGCTGACGTCCAACGACAACACTCCGGCAGAGAACGAGACGAACAATTCGTGGACGGTCAACGGTGGTCTTGCCATGGCTGCGGAAGACTTCCAAAGCCTCGACATGCAGCAACTCACCGCTCCCCGCACCATGGACGGCGCCCTGCCCGATGCGTCGTTCCTGAAGCCGGTGGCCGGAAGCGAGCTCCAGAAGTATGGCCTGGGCTACCTTGCCGACAAGGGTGACACCTACGCAACCCTGCAGAAGCTCGTAGGTGTATATGCCACTTCGGGTGACATCGACAACCAGGGCCTCAGGGACAGCCTCGTGAGCAAGCTCGAGGACCACGCCCTGGCAGCCTTCATCCAGGAGCTCAATGCCCAGTCGCAAAAGCAGATCAGCCGCTATGCCGCCGATACGTTGATTCTGGTGGCGAACGCCTTGACCAGCTAGGAGCTGCTCCACCGATTGCGTTAAACAGCTGGCCGGGGCGCACTGTGCAAGTGCGCCCCGGCCAGCGGGCATCCTTGGCAGCCCTAGACCCGGCTGGTTGCCTCCACAACGCCTGCGGCCCCGGCCCGGCGCTTGTCGAACACCGTGGCGCCCACCTCCTGCTCCGCCTGATTGTTGATGCCAAGGTCGATGCCTTTGCGCTCCCGGATGGCCAGGACGGCGCCCAGAGACACGACTGCCACAATCAGCAGGTAGACCGAGACGGACACCGTGGTACCTGTGGCCTGGACCAGGGCGGTGGCGATCATCGGCGCGAAAGCCCCGCCAATGATGGCACCCAGCGCGTAGGAAATGGCCACACCGGAGAACCTGATGGATGCGGGGAAGAGCTCACTGTAGAGGGCCGCCTGCGGGCCGTAGGTCAGGCCCAGGCCCACGGTGAACAGCGCCAGGCCCAGGAACAGCGCCCAGATGTTGCCGGTGTTGACCAGCCAGAAGAGCGGGAAGACCGTGGCGATCAGGCTGCCGTAGCCGATGACGTAGGTCTTCTTCCGGCCGATGCTGTCTGCAAGGAAGCCGGCTGCCAGGGTGAAGATGAACCACAGGGCGCCGGAGGCCGTGACGGCAAGCAGCACCTCGGTACGGTCCATGGCCAGGCCCTTCGGATTGGTGGCGTAGCTGAGGATGTACCCTCCGGTGGTCATGTAGCCGGCAGCATTGTTGCCGGCGAAAACCAGTGCGGCGATGATCACCAGCAGCCAGTGCTTCTTGAACAGTTCCACCACGGGCACCCGGGTCTGCTGCTTCTTCTGCGCGATTTCCTCGAACACCGGGCTTTCTTCCACGCTGCGGCGCACCACGAAGCCCACGATGATCAGCACGAAGCTGAGCAGGAACGGGATCCGCCAGCCCCACTGGACAAAGGCGGCACCGGGGGAGACGACGCCGGACATCAGCGCCAGGACTCCCGATGCGAGCAGCATGCCGAGGGGAACGCCGAGCTGCGGGAAGGAGCCGAACAGTCCGCGTTTGTTCCGCGGTGCGTGTTCCACCGCCATGAGGACGGCGCCGCCCCATTCGCCGCCCGCGGAGATGCCCTGCAGGATGCGCAGGAGCAGCAGGAGGATGGGAGCCACGATGCCCGCCGTCTCGAACGTGGGCAGGACGCCAATCAACGTCGTGGCGGCACCCATCATGATCAGGGTCAGGACCAGCATGGCGCGCCGGCCCAGCCGGTCGCCGAAGTGGCCCGCAAGGAAGGCCCCGAGCGGCCGGAAGAGGAAGCTCAGGCCCACGGACGCGAACGAGATCAGGATGCCGATGTCGTTGCCGGCGGGCTCGAAGAAGAGCTTGGCGAACACCAGGCCTGCGGCGTTGGCGTAGATGAAGAAGTCATACCACTCGATGGTGGTGCCGATGATCGTGGCGAATGCCACGCGGCGGTCCGTTGCCCGGCTGCGCTGCTGAAGCGGCAATGCACTCATGGTGTTTCCTTACTATGGGACACGTCGGTGTGTCAGTTGGCGTAGGGGTCTGCGATGCCGATGTATTGGGTGGTGGTGTATTCGGTGATGCCTTCGGAGCCGCCTTCGCGGCCGAGGCCTGAGTGTTTGACGCCGCCGAAGGGTGCTGCGGCGTTGGAGATGACGCCGGCGTTGAATCCCACCATCCCGAATTCGATCTGCTCGGCGACCCGGAGGAGTTTGTTGAAGTCTCGGCTGTAGAGGTAGGACGCCAGCCCGTACTCGGTGTTGTTGGCCAGCTTGATCGCGTCTTCCTCGGTGCCGAAGGTGGTGATGGGGGCGACGGGGCCGAAGATTTCCTGGCCCAGGATCGCGGCGTTGTTGGGGACGTTGGCCAGGACGGTGGGCTCGTAGAAGTACCCGCGCCCGTCCACGGGGGCCCCGCCGGTCACGGCGACCGCCCCGGCGTCGATGGCCGCGGTGACGAGGGTGTGGACGTCATCGCGCGCACCGGCGTCAATCAAGGGCCCGACGGTGGTGCCGGGATCGGTGCCGCGGCCGGTGGTGAGGGCGCCCATCGCGGCGGCGAACTTGCGGGTGAACTCCTGCGCGACGGTTTCGTGGACGAGGAACCGGTTGGCGGCGGTGCATGCCTCGCCCATGTTCCGCATCTTCGCCGCCATGGCACCCTCGACGGCGGCGTCCAGGTCTGCGTCCTCGAAAACGATGAACGGTGCGTTCCCGCCGAGCTCCATCGAGGTGCGCAGGACGTTCTGGGCGGCGTCGGCCATCAGGCGCTTGCCGACCGGGGTGGACCCGGTGAAGGAGACTTTGCGGAGCCGGGAGTCCTTGAGCAGGGGACCGGAGATCCCGGAGGCGGAGGAGGACGCGACGACGTTGAGGACCCCTGCGGGGAGGCCGGCGTCGAGCATGGTTTGCGCGAAGTATTGGGCGGTGAGGGGTGTGAGTTTGGCGGGTTTGAGGACCATGGTGCAGCCGGCCGCGACGGCGGGCGCTACTTTGCGGGTGGCCATGGCAAGGGGGAAGTTCCAGGGGGTGATGAGCAGGCAGGGTCCGACGGGTTTGTGCTGGACCAGGATCTTGTTTTTGCCTTCGGGGGTGGTGAGGTAGCGGCCGTAGTCCCTTACGGTTTCCTCGGCGAACCAGCGCAGGAACTCCGCCCCGTAGGTGACCTCCCCGCGGGCCTCGGCGAGGGGTTTGCCCATCTCCAGGGTCATCAGCAGCGCGAAGTCCTCGGCCCGCTCGGTAACCAAATCAAAGGCGCGGCGTAGGATCTCGGCCCGCACCCGGGGCGCGGTCCGCGCCCACGAGGCCTGGGCCGCGTCGGCCGCGTCCAACGCGGCGACAGCGTCGGCGCTGGTGGCGGAGGCGAGGGTGGCGAGGACCTCCCCGGTGGCCGGATCATGCACATCGAACGTGCCGCCGTCGGACGCCCCCACCCACTCACCATCGATCAAAAGGCCAGTGGGCACCGAGGCAAGGAGCGTGGCTTCGCGCTCCGGTGTGAGGGCAGGGGGCAGCTCGGAAGTAACTGTCATGGGAAGTCCTTAGGAGAGGAAGGTCAGTAGCTGGCGGGGGCGTCGCCGCCGGCGGGTTTGATGTATTTTGCGGCGAGGGCTTCGGAGCCGCGGGCCAGGAGGGCGACGTCGGCTCCCACCAGGATGAAGTCGGCGCCGTTCGCGAGGTAGTGCTGGGCGGTGTCCGGGTTGAAGGCGTTCACCCCGGCGGGCTTTCCGGCCGCCCTCGCGGCGGACAGGCAGTGGTCGACGGCGGCACGCACCTCAGGGTGTTCCTGCTGTCCCAGCAGGCCCATGGAGGCGGCGAGGTCAGACGGGCCAATGAACACCGCGTCGACGCCGTCGACCTTGAGGATGTCCTCGACAGCCTCGACGGCAGCCGTGGATTCGATCTGGACGGTGACGCTGATGGTGTCGTTGGCGCGGGCCAGGTAGTCCGGGACCCGGTTCCAGCGGGCGGCGCGGGCCAGGGCTGAGCCCACCCCGCGGATACCCTGCGGCGGGTAGCGGGTGGCCGCCACCGCGGCTTCCGCCTCTGCCACTGAGTTGACCATGGGGACCAGCAGGTTCTGCACGCCGAGGTCCAGGTACTGCTTGATCACCACGGTGTCGTTGACGGGCGGCCGGACCAGGGTGTGGACCGGGTAGCCGTGGACGGCCTGGAGCTGGGCCAGGATGGATTCGAGCCCGTTGGGGCTGTGCTCGGCATCCACCAGGAGCCAGTCCAGACCGGACCCGGCGCACAGTTCGGCGACCAGCGGGCTGCCGGAGCAGACCCACATCCCGGCGAGCGGGCGGTCCGCCTGGGCCAAGGCGGAGCGGAAGGTGTCCTCTACTCGAAACGGCATGTCACGCTCCCCAGGGGACCGTAGTCGGCGTGGACGGTGTCGCCCTTGTAGACCCACATGGGCCGGGTAAAGGACCCGGCCAGGATGATGTCCCCGGCCTTCAGGGCGTCGCCGTGGGCGGCGATCTTGTTGGCCAGCCAGTGGACCCCGTTGGCGGGATGGTCCAGGACGCCGGCGGCCACGCCGGTTTCCTCCACGGTCTGGTTCTTGTACAGGATGGCGGAGACCCAGCGGAGGTCCACGGCGTCCGGCTTGACGGGGTTGCCGCCGATCACCATGGCGCCCATCGCGGCGTTGTCGGAGATGGTGTCCACGATGGTCCGGCCCTCCATCTCGATCCGGGAATCCAGGATCTCGAGGGCCGGAACCACGTAGTCGGTGGCCTTCAGGACATCGAAAATGGTGACGCCCGGGCCCTTCAGCCCATCCTTCAGCACAAACGCGAGCTCCACCTCCACCCGCGGGTGCGTGTACCTGTCCCACTCCACGGAACAGCCGGTGTCCAGCACCATGTCGTCGAAGATGGCGCCGTAGTCCGGTTCGGTAATGCCGGTAGCGGCCTGCATGGCCTTGGACGTGAGGCCGATCTTGCGCCCCACCAGGGTCCGGCCAGCGTCCTCGTTGCGGCGGCGCCACAGCTGCTGCACCGCGTAGGAGTCCTCCACCGTCATGTCCGGGTAGCGGTCGGTCAGGCGGGGGACAGGGGTGCGGGTCCGGCCGGCTTCCACCAGCTCATCCGCGATGGCCTCAATCGTCTTCGGCTCAAGCATGGTTAGACCTGCACTCCCAGCTTGAAGCCTTCAGCGGCTTCGCCTTCGGGCTTGCGGGTGTAGGAGAAGCCGTCGGCGCCCACGGTCACGGCCATCTCGGACTTCTCTTCGCGGACGATGACCGGCTGCGGGTTGCCGTCCAGGTCCAGGACCAGCGAGGCTTCGGTGTACCAGGACGGGACCACGGGGTTGCCCCACCAGTCGCGGCGCTGGTTGTCGTGGACGTCCCAGGTGATGGTGGGGTTGTCCGGGTCGCCGGTGTAGTAGTCCTGGGTGTAGATCTCGATGCGGTGTCCGTCCGGGTCCAGGATGTAGAGGTAGAAGGCGTTGGACACGCCGTGCCGGCCGGGGCCGCGTTCGATCCGGTCGCTGATGCGCAGGGCGCCCATCTTGTCGCAGATCTGGATGATGTTGTGCTTCTCGTGCGTGGCGAACGCGACGTGGTGCATGCGCGGGCCGTTGCCGCCGGTGAGGGCGGTGTCGTGGACGGTCTGCTTGCGGTGCATCCATGCGGCGTACGTGACGCCGTCGGAATCCTTGATGTCCTCGGAGACGCGGAAGCCCAGGTCCTCCAGGTACTTGCGGCCCTTGGGCACGTCCGGGGTGACCTGGTTGAAGTGGTCAAGGCGGACCAGCTCGCCGGCGGAGTAGAGGTCGTAGCGCTGGGTGAGGCGTTCCACGTGCTCCACCTCGTAGAAGAACTCGTAAGGGAAGCCCAGCGGGTCCTCCACGCGGACGGAGTCGCCCACGCCCTTGGTGAAGCCTTCCTTGCGGCGTTCCACCCGGCAGCCGAGTTCCTTGTAGTAGGCCTCGGCGGCATCCACCTCGGCGGGGGATTTCACGCGATAAGCGAAGGCGGCGACGGCGGCGACCGGACCCTTGCGCAGCACCAGGTTGTGGTGGATGAACTCCTCGAGGGAGCGCAGGTAGATGTTGTTATCGTCCTCTTCAGTGACATGCAGGCCGAGGACGTCCACGTAGAACTCGCGGGACTTGGCGAGGTCCGTGACCACGATTTCCATGTAGGCGCAGCGGACGATGTCCGGTGCCGGGACGGTGGGGGTGGGGACGAAGTTGGTCATTGGATTCTCTCTTCTTTGAAAGGGGGCGTGGAAGTACGACGGCGGCCGGTTGGCTTAGGCGCCGAATTTGGGGGTGTGGACGGTGCCGAGCGTGATGTGCACGGCCTGCTGGTCGGTGTAGAAATCGATCGAACGGTAACCGCCCTCGTGGCCCAAGCCCGAGGCTTTGACGCCGCCGAACGGGGTGCGCAGGTCGCGGACGTTGTGGCTGTTCAGCCACACCATGCCGGCTTCGACGTTCTGGGAGAAGTTGTGGGCGCGGGTCAGGTTCTGGGTCCAGATGTAGGCGGCCAGGCCGTATTTGGTGTTGTTCGCCAGGGCGAGGGCCTCGTCGTCGTTCTCGAACGGGGTGATGGCCACGACAGGTCCGAAGATCTCTTCCTGGAAGATCCGGGCGTCGGGGGCGACGTCGGCAAACACCGTGGGTGCGATGTAGTTGCCTTCGGGCAGGTGGCCTGGGCGGCCGCCGCCGGCCAGGAGCCGGCCCTCGGACTTGCCGATCTCCACGTAGGAGGCCACCTTCTCGTAGTGCTCGGGGTGGACCAGGGCGCCCACCTGGGTCTTGGGGTCGTGGGGATCGCCCACCACGATGTTCTTGGCCCGGGCGGCGTACTTTTCGCAGAATTCGTCGTAGATGGCGCGCTCAACAAGGATGCGGGAGCCGGCGGTGCAGCGTTCGCCGTTGAGGGAGAAGACGCCGAACAGCGCGGAATCGATCGCGGCGTCCAGGTCGGCGTCCGCGAACACGACGCAGGGGGACTTGCCGCCGAGTTCCATGGACAGGCCCTTGAGGTTCGCGGCGGCGTTGCGGAAGATCGTCTGGCCCGTGGTGGTCTCGCCGGTGAAGGAGATCAACGGAACGTCCGGGTGCTTGACCAGCGCGTCGCCGGCTTCCTCGCCCAGGCCGTTGACCAGGTTGAAGACGCCATCGGGCAGGCCGGCATCCTTGAAGATGGTGGCCCACAGGGAAGCGGAGAGCGGGGTGAACTCGGCCGGCTTGAGGACCACGGTGTTGCCGGTGGCCAGGGCCGGGGCCAGCTTCCAGGATTCGAGCATGAACGGGGTGTTCCACGGGGTGATCAGGCCAGCCACGCCGATCGGCTTGCGGTTCACGTAGTTGATCTGCGAGCCGGGAACCTTCATGGCGTCGTCGAACTGGGCCACGATGAGGTCCGCGAAGAAGCGGAAGTTCTCGGCGGCGCGGAGGGCCTGGCCCTTGGCCTGGGTGATCGGCAGGCCGGTATCGAAGGTTTCCAGTTCTGCCAGGCGTGCTTCCTGGGCTTCGACGGCGTCGGCGATCTTGTTCAGGACGCGGGCACGCTCCCGCGGTTTCATCTTCGGCCAGGGGCCATTCACGAACGCTTCGCGGGCTGCGGCGACGGCGAGGTCGATGTCTTCCTTTTGGCCGGCGGCTGCGGTGGCGTAGTTCCGGTTGGAGACCGGGTCCAGGACGTCGAAGGTCTTGCCGCCCACGGAATCAACGAACTGGCCGTTGATGTAGTGCTGGATGTGGGTGGGCAGGTCCTCGGGGACGTAGTGCTTGGCGGTTTCTACTGAGGTCGTCATCATTGAAGTCCTTACTGGTGCTTTGCTTGGGCGAGATATGCGTCGAGGGTTGCCGAGCGGTGGAGCCTGGCGGCTTTTTCGATCTGCTCTGCGTCGGCTCCTGTTTCGATGAGCTTCAGCAGGTTTTCGTGCTCGTCCACGGAGTCGCGGGCGCGGCCCGGGACGAAGCGGAACGTGGAGGACCGGATGGCTGCGAGCCGGTTCCAGCCGCGGTGCACCAGATCCAGGATGTGCGGGTTGGGGCAATGCTCGAACAGGACGCTGTGGAAGTCCTGGTTGAGCTGCGTGAAGCGGACCGGATCGAAGTGGTCCAGGCACGTGCGCATCTCTTCGTTCACGGCGCGGGCCCGGGCCACGGCCGCGGGATCGATCAGCGGCGCGGACAGCGCGGTGGCTGCGCCTTCCACGATGCTGAGGGTCTGCATGGTGTAGAGGTACTCGGTGGGGTCGATGCCAGCGACGGTGGCGCCCACGTTGCGTTCGAAGGTCACCAGGCCTTCGGCTTCGAGCCGGCGGATGGCTTCGCGGACGGGGACCACGCTGAACCCGAGGTCCTTGGCGATGGAGCCGAGGACAAGCCGGTAGCCGGGGGTGTAGGTGCCTTCGACGATCCGGGCCTTGACGGCCTGGTAGGCCTGCTCGGACTTGCTGCCGGCAACCATGGTGGCCTCAGTCATTGTGGTTTCCTGCTTCCCACTCCTGGAACCGGGCCTGCCATTCGGCGTTCATGGGGTAGAGGCCGTCAACGCTGTTGCCCTGCTTGACCATCTCGAAGATGAAGGTTTCTTCCCTCTCCTGCTGGATGCAGTCCGCCACCAGTTCTTCGGCGATGGCCGGCGGGATCACCAGGATGCCGTCGGAATCGGCCACGATGATGTCGCCGGGCTGGACGGTGGCGCCGCCGCAGGCGATAGTGATGTCCGTGTCCCACGGGATGTGGCGGCGGCCCAGCACCGCGGGATGCGGGTTGGCGAAGTAGGTGGGCATCTCCAGGCCGGCCACGGCGGAGTAGTCGCGGACGCCGCCGTCGGTGATGATGGCCGCGGCGCCACGGACCTGGGCGCGGAGGGCCAGGATGTCGCCCACGGTACCGGTTCCTTTTTCACCGCGGGCTTCCATCACCAGGATTTCGCCTTCATTGACGGAATCGATGGCCTTCTTCTGGGCGTTGAAGCCGCCGCCGTGGGTCTTGAACAGGTCCTCCCGGTTGGGGACGTAGCGGAGGGTGCGGGCCAGGCCCACCACGCGGCGGTCCGGGCGGGTGGCCTGCAGCCCGTCGATGCTGACGTTGTTAAGGCCGCGCTTGCGCATCTGGGAGGACAGGGTGGCGGTGGCGACCGACTCGAGCTTGGCTTTCAGTTCCGGGGTGAGGACGGGTTCGACGGCGGCGAGGCCCGCCGCTTCACGGGAACCGTAGGCTTCCTCCCGCTGCAGGTCATCGGCCTTGGGTTGGGCACCAAAGTCCGCGAACGCCGTCGTGCCTTCCACTACGGTGGTGGCCAGCCGCCCGGTGGACAGGCCGCCGTCCACCGTCTCCACTTCCACTTCCAGTACGTCGCCCGGCTTTGCGACCGAGGCGCCGGCCGGGGTGCCGGTGAGGATGATGTCGCCCTCCTCGAGGGTGAGGAGCTGGGAGAGGTCCGCCACGAGCCGGGCGAACGGGAAGAGCAGGTCTTCGGTGGTGTCGTCCTGGACCAGATCGCCGTTGTGCCAGGTGCGGATGCGCAGTTTGGCGGGGTCGACGGCGTCTGCCGGG
Source organism: Pseudarthrobacter sp. 05T312 (assembly GCF_056396685.1). Classification (NCBI taxonomy): domain Bacteria; kingdom Bacillati; phylum Actinomycetota; class Actinomycetes; order Micrococcales; family Micrococcaceae; genus Pseudarthrobacter; species Pseudarthrobacter sp. 05T312. The sequence goes on along the minus strand of NZ_JBFTLY010000002.1, from coordinate 282,718 downwards.
ATCAGTGCCGGGCCCACCGGGGTGAACCCGTCGCCGCCCTTGGAGCGGAGGTTGGAGCCCTTGTCGGCATAGCGGAGGTCGTACACGCCAAGATCGTTGCTGGCGGTGACGGCTGCAACGTGGCTCCAGGCGTCCCCGATCGAAACGCGGCGGGCGGCCTTGCCGATCACCAGGGCGATCTCGCCCTCGTAGCCAAGCAGTTCGCAGCCGGCGGGCCGCTCTACAGGGCTTCCGCCCAGGGCCAGCGAGCTGGAAGGCTTGAGGAAGTAGGAAGGCTGGGCCGGGGTGCGGCCCCGCTGTGCCGCCCGGCTGGGGTAGTTGATGTGCACTGCGATCACCTTGCGTGCTGCCGCCAGGGTGTCGCCGTTGACCTGCTCCAAAGCCATCTCCTCATCAGGTACGAAATCGTATACGATCACTATCACCCATTCGGCGCGGGTCGTCAACCCCTTATTTTTCGGGCTTTTGGCGGCCGGCCCGACGGCACTTGTCGCCCGGATCACATCGAGCGTACAGTTGAAGCCAAGCTCCAATTTTCGATTATCGAACCTTGTGTTCTCATATAGAACACGTTTAGCGATTGCCATCCACAACGAAGTGAGGAAAGCCCGTGCAGTTCCACCACCACGGATACGTATCCGGTGACCCGCGTGTCCAGCCGGCAGCCGGCGTCGGCCTTAACCGCCCCGAGGAACTTCCCGACGAAGTGGACGTCCTCATCGTGGGTACCGGCCCCGCCGGGATGCTCGCCGCGGCCCAGCTGTCCATGTTCCCCAACGTGACCACCCGCATCGTCGAGCGCCGCCCCGGCCGGCTCGCGATCGGGCAGGCAGACGGAATCCAGGCGCGCAGCGTGGAGACCTTCCAGGCCTTCGGCTTCGCGGAGCGGATCATCGCCGAGGCGTACCGCATCACCGAGATGGCCTTCTGGAAGCCGGATCCCGCCAACCATGCGAACATCATCCGGTCTGCCCGGGCCGTGGATGACGAGATGGGCATCAGCGAATTCCCGCACCTGATCGTCAACCAGGCCCGCGTGCTGGACTACTTCGCGGAGTACATGGCCAACGCTCCCACCCGGATGAAGCCTGACTACGGCTACGACTTCCAGGGCCTCACGGTGACCGGTGAGGGCGATTACCCGGTGACGGTGACGCTGCGGCACACCTCGGGCCCGAATGAAGGCCAGGACCGCGTTGTCCGCGCGAAGTACGTCGTGGGCGCGGACGGTGCGCGCAGCAAGGTGCGCCAGGCCATCGGCTGCACCCTCGCCGGCGACCAGGCCAACCATGCCTGGGGCGTCATGGACGTGCTCGCCGTCACCGACTTCCCGGACATCCGGACCAAGTGCGCCATCCAGGGTGCCGAAGGCAGCATCCTGCTGATCCCGCGCGAAGGCGGCCACCTCTTCCGCATGTACGTGGACCTGGGCGAAGTGGACCCGGCCAGCCAGCACTCGGTCCGTGAGACCACCATCGAGCAGATCATCGCCAAGGCCAACGCGATCCTCCACCCCTACACGCTGGACGTCCGGAACGTCGCATGGCACAGCGTGTACGAGGTGGGCCACCGGCTAACGGACCGGTTCGACGACGTCCTGCCGGGTGAGCGCGGCACGCGCACCCCGCGGGTGTTCATCACCGGCGACGCCTGCCACACCCACAGCGCCAAGGCCGGCCAGGGCATGAACGTGTCCATGCAGGACGGCTTCAACATCGCCTGGAAGCTGGGCCACGTGCTGGAGGGCCGCAGCCCCGAGAGCCTGCTCACCACGTACTCCGAGGAACGCCAGGTGGTGGCCAAGAACCTCATCGACTTCGACAAGGAATGGTCCACCATGATGGCCAAGAAGCCGGAGGAGTTCGAGCACCCCTCCGACCTCGAGGACTTCTACGTACAGACCGCGGAATTCCCTGCCGGGTTCATGACCCAGTACACGCCGTCCCTGATTGTGGGCAGCAGCGAGCACCAGGACCTGGCCGCAGGATTCCCCGTGGGCAAACGCTTCAAGTCCGCGCCCGTGGTCCGCGTGGGGGACACCAACCCGCTCCATCTGGGCCACCACGCCACCGCTGACGGCCGCTGGCGGATCTACGTCTTCGCCGACCCCGCGCTTCCCGGTACCAATTCGGCCACCGACAAGCTTGCCGCCTGGTTCACGGACTCCCCGGAGTCCCCGCTGGCCGCCACCCCTTCCGGCGCCGACCCGGATGCGTGGTTCGACCTGAAGGTCATCTACCAGCAGCCACACACCGCCGTCGACATCAAGGCCGTTCCCGCAGCCTTCAAGCCCCTGGTGGGCCCGTTCAAGCTCACCGACTACGAGAAGGTGTACGCCACCGATCCGAAGGCCGACATCTTCGACCTTCGCGGCGTGGACCGGTCCGGGGCGGTGGTGGTGGTCCGTCCGGACCAGTACGTGGCCAACGTGCTGCCGCTGACGGCAACCGCGGAACTCGGTGCGTTCTTCGCACCCCTGCTGACCGCCCGGCAGGCCCAAAAGGTGTAGGTGCCGCCCTCCCGGTCCCGCTCCGCCTGGCCCCGGCCCGGAGGCCGTGTACTACCATTGGCATGCAGCCCGCACGGCGAGTGCCCTTCTGTGCACGGCCTCCCTCCTTTCCCGGACCGGGGTCTCCTGCGGCCACCCGACACGGGTGCCCGGCCGGCCCGCTGCCGATCGGAGGAGGACTTCATTGGCCGAAGAAAACGCACGCCACCCAGGGGACCAGCAGCCGACGGCGATTGTTCAACGCAGCCAGCTGGGCGGGACCGAGCGGCGGCGCCCTGCCCCTGACGGGGAAAACCGCGCACCCGTCTCCAGCAGCGAACTAAGCAAGGCTCCCGGCGAGCTCGTCGAACAACCCAAGCCCAGGGTCAACTGGCGGGTGTTCATCATTTCATCGGCCATCATTTTGGCGTTCTCGGCTTGGGCGATGCTGGTGCCGGCGAACGCCCAATCCACCATGAAATCCGTGGTGGCCTGGATCGCAACCAACCTTGGCTGGTTCTATGTCCTCACCGTCACCGTCGTGATCGGATTCGTCCTGTGGGTGGCGCTGTCCAAGGAAGGGAAGGTCCGGCTGGGACCGGACCACTCCAGGCCCCAATACAAACTCTTCACCTGGGTGGCCATGCTGTTCGCGGCCGGAGTGGGCATCGACATGCTCTTTTACTCCGTCACCGGCCCCATCACCCAATACGTGAAGCCCCCGGCAGGCGAGGGGCAGACCGCGGCAGCAGCCCAGGACGCCGTGGTGTGGACCATGTTCCACTACGGTATCGCCGGCTGGGCAATGTACTCGCTCCTTGGCATGGCCATGGGGTATTTCGCCTACCGGTGGGGCATGCCGCTCTCCATCCGCGCAGCCCTGTACCCGCTCCTGGGAAAACGCGTCCGCGGGGGAGTGGGCGACACCATCGATGTCGTCACCCTGGTAGGCACCGTCTTCGGTGTGGCCACATCCATGGGCATCGGCGTTGTCCTGCTCAATGTCGGATTTTCCATCCTGTTCGGCCTGCCGGAGGGCCTGGCGCTGCAGATCGCCCTGGTGGTTGTCGCCGTCGTCCTCACCGTGGCGGCCTGCACCTCAGGGGTGGATAAAGGCATCCGCTGGATCTCCGAACTGAACATCTGGAGTGCCGCGGCCATGCTGCTGTACATCCTGGTGACGGGCCAGACGTCCTTCCTGCTCAACTCGATGGTGGAAAACATCGGCCGGTTCCTGTTCACCCTGCCCGACCGCACCCTGCAGACGTTCGCCTATGAGGACGGGGGCTCGCAATGGATGGCCAGCTGGACGCTCTTCTTCTGGGCGTTCTGGCTGGCATGGGGGCCGTTTGTGGGGCTGTTCCTGGCGCGCATTTCCCGTGGGCGGACCCTCCGGGAATTCGTGATTGCCGCCATCACCGCACCGGTGCTCTGCGACTTCCTGATCGTGAGCATCTTCGGCAACAGCGCCATGCATGAGGTCCTGGGCGGCAACACAGAGTTCGCCCGGCTCGCCATGGCCAGCCCGGAGGAGGGCTGGTATGCCCTCTTGAACATGTTCCCCGGAGCGGGCTTCCTGATCGGGCTGGGCACGCTGTCCGGCATGCTGTTCTACCTCACCAGCGCCAACTCCGGCGCCATGGTCATGTCCAACTTTTCGTCCACCATTCCCGACCCGGCACAGGACGGCGCCAAGTGGCTGCGCATTTTCTGGGCTGTCCTGACTGCGCTGTTGACCATCGCCATGCTGGTGGCCGGCGGCGTCACCACCATGGAGTATGCAACCCTGATCTTTGCCCTCCCGGTGACCGTCATCGCGTGGCTCGTGATGGCATCGTTCTCCAAGGCGCTGAGGATGGAGCGGGCCGAACGGGAAGGGCAGGTCCTTCGACGGCAGTCCACCGCTGCCCACGGCGGCCAGGTGCCCGACCGCACGTGGCGGCAGCGGCTGGCCGGCATGCGCGCCTACCCCTCCAGGAAGCAGGTGGCCCTCTTCATGGAGGAGACGGTGCAGCCGGCGCTCGCCGATGTAGTGAAGGAGTTCACCAAGCAGGGCTACCACGCCACCCTGGACCTGCTGCCAAATCCGCACACGGGTATTTCCAGCCATGCGTTGGTGGTCAGCATCCCCGGGCACCGGGACTTCCATTACCAGGTGCAGGCCGTTGAAGCGCCGGTGCCGATGTTTGGCGGCCGCATGTCCCGGCAGACGGATGTCTATTACCGGGTCGAGGTATTCGCCCAGACCGGCTCGGAAGGCTACGACCTGATGGGATTGTCCCACCAGCAGGTAATCGACGACGTCCTGGACCGGTATGAAGCGCATCTGGGCTTCCTCACATACTCAACCCAGCACGATTACGCGTCTGTGCTCACCCCGCCGATGTCCACGGCAAGCACGGCAGTGGTGGAACCCGACGGCGGCGCGCGCCGGGAGTAACGCCGCGTCTCCCGCTGTGGCGTCGCGGGATCGCGGGGTCAGGCGGTGGCGGCTGCGGCCCGGTAGTCGGCCGCGGCGTACACGCCGAGGATCCGCACCTCGGTGGTGAAGAAGTCCAGTTCCTCGAGGGCCAGCTTCAGCGGCAGGTCCTCGGGGTGGCCTTCGACGTCGGCCATGAACATGGTGGCGGCAAATTCGTTGCCCACCATGTAACTTTCCAGCCGGGTCATGTTCACGCCGTTGGTGGCGAAACCACCCAGCGCCTTGTACAGGGCGGAGGGGACGTTGCGCACGCGGAACACAAAGCTGGTGACCGCGGGACCGGGAAGTTCGTCCTTTGCCGGAAGCGCCTTTTCGCGGGCCAGGACCACGAAGCGGGTGGTGTTGGAGGGGTCGTCCTCCACCCGCGAGGCCAGGACCTCCAGGCCGTAAATCTCTGCGGCCAGCGGGGGAGCCAGGGAGAGCTTGCGGGGATCGTTCCACTCCGCCACCTCCCTGGCCGAACCGGCGGTGTCGCCCGCGATAACGGGCTTGAGGCCGTGCTCGCGGATCAACTTCCGGCACTGGCCCAGCGCGTGGATGTGGCTGTGGACCTCCGAGGCGCCTTCAATGGTGCTGCCCGGGATGCCCAGCAGGTCGAAATGGATGGGCAGGAAGTACTCGCCCACGATCTGCAGGTTGGACTGCGGCAGCAGGATGTGGATATCCGCCACCCGCCCGGCGATCGAGTTCTCGATGGGGATCATGGCGAGCTCCGCCTCACCGCTAGCCACCAGCTCAAAGGCATCCTCGAAGCTGGCGCACGGCACGCTTTCCATGTCCGGGAACATTTGCTGACACGCGATGTTGGAGTTGGCGCCGGGCTCACCCTGGTACGCAATCTTGGAGGCCATGATCCGTATGGTTTCACGCCCCGGTGCCAGGTCCCAATCGCAGGCTCCCGATTACCGCGGCGTGACGCGCAGCCAGAGATATTGCCGGGGAAGGAGCGTGACGCCGTCGTCCATGTGCAGGGCAGCTTCGGAGAGAAGGTCGACGGCGGCAGGGGAGAAGCCGCCGAACGTTTCCGCCGGGAGGGTCTGGGCGGAGTCGCTGAAGTTGGCCAGGGCCAGGATGGTGGGACCGTCCTCCGTCGCGCCCGGCCGCTGGTACCCGAGCACTGACCGGTTGTTGGTGCCGAAATCGATCAGCCTGGTCCCCGCCAGTTCCGGTGTGCTGGTCCGGACCTCGATCATCCGCCGCAGCCCCGCATACACTGCTCCTTCCGGCGTGGACGGGTCTGTCCTGCGGGCGTACTGGTCCGCGGGGAAGTGCGGCCGGTGCACCCACCGGCTGTCCGCGTCGTGTCCCGGCTCCGATGCGTAGGCGTAGTCGTTGACCTGCCCCACTTCGTCGCCCAGGTACAGCAGCGGGACGCCGCCGGTACTGAAGGGCACCGAGTGGGCCAGGAGGATCCGTTCCACCGCCTCAGCCGGGTCAACCTCCATGCCGCACAGGGACGCCGTCGTGCCTGAAATCCGGCAGTCGTCGGTCTTGGGGTTGTCCTGGAAGGGGACGCCGCGGGCGAAGCTGCCTGGGAAACGGTTGACGTAGAAGGAGTTCAGGAAGCGGCGGTGGTCGAAGCCGTTGATGCCCAGTTCTGCCGCGTCCTCGTCCGCGAAGGTCCAGCCGATATCGTCATGGCTGCGGACGTAGTTCACCCACGCCGTGCCGTCCGGGATGTTGTGCCGCCGGTGCAGGGCCTGGGACAGGAGCGAGACATCCCGCGTGGCCAGGGATTCCCAGATGAGTGCCATTTGCAGCGGGTTGTAGGAGAGCTGGCATTCCTTGCGGTCGATGTAGAGCGCCACCTCGTCCGGGTGCACGATGGCCTCGGACTTGAACAGCAGGGCCGGCGCCGCCAGCCGGCACACCGCGTTGAACGCCCGCAGCAGCGTGTGCGCCTGCGGCAGGTTCTCGCAGGGGGTACCCAGCTGCTTCCAGATGAACGCCACCGCATCCATCCGCAGGATGTCCACGCCCTGGTTGGCAAGGAACAGCATCTCGGCAGCCATGGCCCGGAAGACCTCCGGGTTGGAGTAGTTCAGGTCCCACTGGTAGGTGTGGAACGTGGCCCAGACCCACCGGCCGTCCTCCATCCTGATAAAGGATCCGGGGTGGTTTTCCGGGAAGATCTCGCGGACATCCGCCTCGAAGGCGTCCGGGATGGTCCGGTCCGGGAAGATCCAGTAGTAGCCGCTGTACTCCGGATCGCCTGCGGCAGCCATGCGGGCCCACTTGTGCTCGTCCGAAGTGTGGTTGAAGATGAAGTCCACCACCAGGCTGATGCCGTTGTCCCTCAGTTCCGCTGCCAGGGAGCGCAGCTGCTCCATGGTGCCCAGCTTTGGGTTGACCTCACGGTAGCTCGAAACCGCATAGCCGCCATCCGAGTGTGGTTCGGGCGCCAGGAACAACGGCATGAGGTGCAGGTAGGTCAGGCCCAGTTCCTTGAAATAGGGGATGCGGGCACGGACCCCCTCCAGGCTTTCCGCGTACCGGTCCACGTAGCAGACGCCGCCGAGCATCCTGTTGGACTGGAACCAGTCCGGGTCCGCCTCCCGTTCGACGTCCAGCGCCTTCAGCTCCTGCGGGCGTTCCTGCCACGAAGCCGCGCTCTGCACCACCAGCGCGGAGAGCTGCTCCAGCCAGTCCGTCCGGTCACCGTACAAGGAATGGAAGAGGCTGCGGAGCGTGGGAAAGTGCCCGGTGAAGCGGCGGTCGAAGTCCGGGTCGGGGCGCAGCCCCCGGCCACGCTCAGCCGCCAGCACTGCCAGGACATGCCGCCGGGCCTCTTCGTCCTCGTTGACGAATTCCTGCATGGCCACCTGCCCCTTCAAAATATCCCGCCGGAACATCCGGCGCGCTTGTACGGAAGTATTCCACGTCACACCGGGATACCCGGCCGCTGCCTCTAAGCTTTACGCACCGCACAAACCACGAATGATTGGACAGCCATGGCCCGCACCTACACCATCGATTCGATTCCCGGTGACGGCATCGGCGTGGATGTCACCGAGGTGGCCATGGGGTGCGTGGATGCCGTGGCCGGGCTGCATGGCTTCACCGTCAACTGGCGCGTCCGTGACTGGAACAGCGACCTCTACGTCAAAACCGGCCGGATGATGCCCGTTGACGGCATCGAGCAGCTCGGGAGCGGGGACGGGATCTACCTGGGGGCGGTGGGCACCCCCGACGTCCCCGACGACGTGACGTTGTGGGGACTGCTGATTCCCATCCGCCGGGAGTTCGACCAGTACGTCAACCTCCGCCCCATGAAGCTGCTGCCCGGGGTCAAGGGAGCGATGCCGGGCCTCGAGGACCTGGACATCGTGGTGGTCCGGGAAAACGTTGAAGGCGAGTACTCGCAGATTGGTGGCCGCTTCGGTGCGGGGACGGACGCTGAATTTGCCGTCCAGGAGAGCGTCTTCACCAAAGCCGGCATCAGCAGGGTGGCCCGCTACGCGGCAGAGGCCGCCACGAACCGGGGCGGCATCCTGGTCTCGGCCACCAAATCCAACGGCATCATCCACACCATGCCGTTCTGGGACGAAGTGGTGGCCCGGACGGTGGAACAGTTCCCCGGCGTCACGGTGGACAAGGTGCTCATCGATGCGCTCGCGGCCCGGCTGGTCATGAAGCCCACCAGCGTACGGACCATCGTCGCATCCAACCTGTTCGGAGATATCCTGTCCGACCTCGTCGCCGGAGTGGCCGGTTCCATCGGCATCGCCCCGAGCGCCAACCTGAACCCCGAGCGCCGGCACCCCTCGATGTTCGAGCCCGTCCATGGTTCCGCCCCGGATATCGCCGGCAAGGGCATTGCCAACCCGGTCGGCGCGCTCTGGGCTGCGGCCATGATGCTGGACCACTTGGGCGAGGCGGCGGCCGCCCGGTCCCTTACCGGTGCTTTCGAATCGGCGCTGGCAGACGGCATCGCCACACCGGACCTGGGCGGCTCGGCCTCCACGCTGGAATTCGCGCAGGAGGTGCGGGCCCGGCTGCGCTAGCCGCGCCCGGGCACGACGGCTAGAGCACGTTCCGGATGGCCTGCTCGAAACTGGTGACGTGCTCGAGGGCGAGCTTGCCGGCCCGGTCCGCGTCGCCGTCGGCCACTGCTTCCAGCAGCTCAACGTGCTCGGCAATGTGGGACGCGACGGACGGCACCTTTTCGAGCACCATGCACCAGATTCGCGTGGCCAGGTTGTCGTAGCGGATCAGGACGTCCTCGAGGTGCGCGTTGGCCGCGGCCCGGTAGATCAGCCGGTGGACCTTGATGTCGTACCGCATGAGGTCGTAGGGATCGTCGTCATCGCCCATGGTGGAGATCGCGGCCGCGGTTTCCCGGATTTCCGCCCGCAGCGCCGGCGTTGCCAGCTTCGCGGCGCGGCGTGCGGCCAGGGGTTCCAAGGATTCGCGCAGCTCCGAGACGTCGGCCAGTTCGGTGATGTCGACGATGGTGGCGAACGTTCCGCGGCGGGGATAGGACACCACCAGGTGGTCGCTTTCCAGCCGCTTGAGGGCTTCCCGGACCGGCGTCCGGCCGATCCCGAGCTCGGCGGCCAGCTTGCCGTCGTTGATCGCCTCGCCCGGCCGGATGTCCAGCATGATGAGCCGGTCCCGGAGGTGCCGGTAGGCCTGTTCGGAGAGCGAGAGGTCCCCGTCGCCGGCCAGGTGGTTCTCTAATGTGACGCTCATTTCGAGCCTTCCCAGGAGTGCTATTGACGTCCAAGTGATCTGGAACATACTATTACGACAGTTCTAATATATCAGTTACAGATCAGTTATAGGTCAGTAACTCCGAAGGGCTCAAAAGGAGAACAATGCAGGACGTACTGAACGCCTCGCTCGCCACGGTCGACGCCGACGTCGCCGCCGCTGTGGCACAGGAACTGCACCGCCAGCAGTCCACCCTGGAAATGATTGCGTCGGAGAATTTCGCTCCGGCCTCCGTCATGGAGGCCCAGGGCTCGGTGCTCACCAACAAGTACGCCGAAGGCTACCCGGGCAAGCGCTACTACGGCGGCTGCGAGCACGTGGACGTCATCGAGCAGCTCGCCATCGACCGCGTGAAAGCACTCTTCGGCGCCGAGTTCGCCAACGTGCAGCCGCACTCCGGTGCCCAGGCCAACGCCGCCGCCATGTTCGCCCTGCTGAACCCGGGCGACACCATCCTGGGGCTCTCCCTGGCGCACGGCGGACACCTCACGCACGGCATGAAAATCAACTTCTCCGGCAAGCTCTACAACGTGGTTCCCTACCACGTCCGCGAGGAAGACCTCCGGATCGATATGGCCGAGGTGGAAGCCCTGGCCCTGGAACACAAGCCCAAGCTGATCGTGGCCGGCTGGTCCGCCTACTCCCGCCAGCTGGACTTCGCCGAATTCCGCCGCATCGCCGACCTCGTGGGCGCCTACCTCATGGTGGACATGGCGCACTTCGCCGGACTCGTCGCCGCCGGACTGCACCCGAACCCCGTCCCGTACGCGGACGTGGTCACCACCACCACCCACAAGACCCTGGGCGGTCCGCGCGGCGGCGTCATCCTGGCCAAGGAGGAATACGCCAAGAAGATCAACAGCGCGGTGTTCCCGGGCCAGCAGGGTGGTCCGCTGGAGCACGTTGTGGCAGCCAAGGCCGTGGCGTTCAAGCTCGCTGCCGCCCCCGAATTCAAGGAACGCCAGGAGCGGGTGCTGCAGGGCGCCAAGCTGCTGGCCGAGCGCCTCCTCCAGGACGACGTCGCAGCCGCAGGCATTTCCGTGGTCAACGGCGGCACCGACGTCCACCTGGTCCTGGTTGACCTCCGCAACTCCGAACTGGACGGCCAGCAGGGTGAGGACGCACTCCACCAGATCGGCATCACGGTCAACCGCAACGCCGTCCCCTTCGACCCCCGCCCGCCGATGGTCTCTTCCGGCCTCCGGATCGGCACCCCCGCCCTGGCCGCCCGCGGCTTTGGCGCCGCCGAGTTCACCGAGGTTGCGGACATCATCGCCACGGCCCTGATTGCCTCCGCCGGCACCGGCACCCTCCCCGGGGACACCGCCGTCGAACTCCGGGAACGCGTGACGGCCCTGGCCGGCAAGTTCCCCCTCTACCCGCACCTCTCCGCCGACGCCAACCTGGCCGGCATCGAGGCAGACCTGATTGGAGCCGCCCAGTGAGCACCCAGCACCTTCCGGAGCACCCGGACTTCCTCTGGCGGAACCCGGAACCCAAGTCCTCCTATGACGCCGTGATCGTCGGCGGCGGCGGGCACGGCCTGGCCACCGCATACTTCCTGGCCAAGAACCACGGGATGACCAACATCGCCGTCCTCGAAAAGGGCTGGCTCGCCGGTGGCAACATGGCCCGCAACACCACCATCATCCGCTCCAACTACCTCTGGGACGAGAGCGCCGCCATCTACGAGCAGGCCCTCAAACTCTGGGAAATCCTGCCCGAGGAACTGGAGTACGACTTCCTCTTCAGCCAGCGCGGCGTCATGAACCTGGCCCACACCCTGGGCGACGTGCGCGAAAGCATGCGCCGCGTAGGTGCCAACAAGCTCAACGGCGTGGACGCCGAATGGCTGGACCCGCAGCAGGTCAGGGAACTCTGCCCCATCCTGAACATCCGCGACAACATCCGCTACCCCGTCATGGGCGCCACCTACCAGCCCCGCGCCGGCATCGCCAAGCACGACCACGTGGCCTGGGCCTTCGCCCGCAAGTGCGACGAAATGGGCGTTGACATCATCCAGAACTGCGAGGTGACCGGCTTCCTGAAGGACGGCGACCGCGTGGTGGGCGTCAAGACCAACCGCGGCACCATCAACACGGAGAAGGTGGGCCTCTGCGCCGCAGGCCACAGCTCCGTCCTGGCCGAAATGGCCGGATTCCAGCTCCCCATCCAGTCCCACCCCCTGCAGGCCCTGGTCTCCGAACTGCACGAGCCCGTCCACCCCACGGTGGTCATGTCCAACCACGTGCACGTCTACGTCTCCCAGGCGCACAAGGGCGAACTGGTCATGGGTGCCGGCGTGGACTCCTACAACGGCTACGGCCAGCGCGGTTCGTTCCACGTGATCGAGCAGCAGATGGCGGCCGCCGTCGAGCTCTTCCCGATCTTTGCCCGGGCCCACGTGCTCCGGACCTGGGGCGGCATCGTGGACACCACCCTGGACGCCTCACCCATTGTGGGCCTGACCCCCGTGGAGAACATGTTCGTCAACTGCGGCTGGGGCACCGGCGGGTTCAAGGGAACCCCCGCCGCGGGCATGACCTTCGCCCACACCATCGCCACCGGCGCCCCGCACCAGCTGAACAAGCCGTTCTCTCTGGAACGCTTCGAAACCGGCGCCCTCATCGACGAACACGGCGCCGCCGCCGTGGCCCACTAGCCGCCGCCACAAGAAAAGGACTAACGCACATGCTGCTGATCCCATGCCCCAACTGCGGCCCGCGGGACGAAACCGAATTCCACTACGGGGGACAGGCCCACGTTCCGTACCCCGAGAACCCCAACGAGCTGAGCGATACGGAGTGGTCCCGCTACCTCTTTTACCGGGAGAACCCCAAAGGCATCTTCGCCGAGCGCTGGGTCCACAGCACCGGCTGCCGCCAGTGGTTCAACATGCTCCGCGACACCGTGAGCTACGACATCAAGGCTGTCTACCCGATGGGGTCGAAGCGGCCTGACCGCTCCCCGGACGGCGCACCCGAAACCGGGACTGCCAGCACCGGCCCTGACAGCACCACCACGGGAAGTGCCGCTCCCAGCACCTCCACCACGAGCATCCTCAGCACCACCGCCCCGGAAGGAGCGACCAAGTGACTTCCCAGAACGCCCGCCTGGCTACCGGCGGCCGCATCGACCGCACCATCTCCTGGCGCTTCACTGTGGACGGCGAGGAGTTCACCGGCCACCCCGGTGACACCCTGGCCTCCGCGCTGCTGGCCAATGGCCGCATCGCCGCCGGCAACTCCCTCTACGAGGACCGCCCCCGCGGCATCATGTCCGCCGGCGTGGAGGAGGCCAACGCCCTGGTCCGCGTGGAAGCCCGCTTCCCCGGCCACGTTGCCGAATCCATGCTCCCCGCCACCACCGTCTCCCTGGTGGACGGACTCCAGGCCACCCTGCTCAACGGCCTGGGCAAGCTGGACCCGGAGGACGACCGCGCCGAATACGACAAGAAGTACGTCCACACCGACGTCCTGGTCATCGGCGGCGGCCCCGCCGGGCTGGCCGCAGCCCGCGAGGCTGTCCGCACCGGCGCCAGGGTCATGCTCCTCGATGACCAGCCCGAACTCGGCGGCTCGCTGCTCTCCGGTTCCACGGTTCCCGGCCATGCCGAAACCATCGAGGGAAAGCCTGCCCTGGAATGGGTGGCCGACGTCGAAGCCGAGCTGGTATCCGGCGCCGAATCCACGGTCCTGAACCGCACCACCGCATTCGGCGCCTACGACGCCAACTACGTCATCGCCGTCCAGAACCGCACCGACCACCTCACCAGCCCTGCCGCCCCCGGTGTTTCCCGCCAGCGGATTTGGCACATCCGTGCCAGCCAGGTGGTGGTCGCCCCCGGCGCCCACGAACGCCCCCTGGTGTTCGAGAACAACGACCGCCCCGGCATCATGCTGGCCTCCGCGGTCCGCAGCTACCTGAACCGCTACGGCGTGGCCGCCGGAAAGCGCGTGGTCATCAGCACCACCAATGACAGCGCCTACGCCATCGCAGCCGACCTCGCCGCCGCAGGCGTCAAGGTCGCCGCCGTGGTGGACGCCCGTCCGGCCCTGACCGCAGCGGCGACTGCCGCCGTCGAATCCGGGCTCCGGGTGCTGATCGGCAGCGCGGTGGCCAATACCTCCGCCGGCCCCGACGGCCGGCTGGACGGCGTGACCGTCCGCAGCATCAACGACGACGGCGAGCTCACCTCCGGCGTCGAGCAGATCGCGGCTGACCTGCTGGCTGTGTCCGGCGGCTGGAGCCCGCTGGTCCACCTGCACTCCCAGCGCCAGGGCAAGCTGCGCTGGGACGAGGAGCTGGCAGCCTTCGTGCCCAGCACCGAGGTACCCGACCAGCAGACCATTGGCGCCGGCCGCGGCTCGTTCGCCACCGAAGACTGCGTCGCGGAGGGCATTTCCGCCGGCGCCAAGGCGGCCATCGCCACAGGCTTCGAATCCGCCGTCGAACCCTCCGTGTTCGGCGACCCGAAGGCCTCCGCCCCCACCCGCCAGCTGTGGCTGGTACCGGGCGAGAGCGGCACCCCGGATGACTGGCACCACCACTTCGTGGACTTCCAGCGCGACCAGTCCGTGGCGGACGTCCTCCGCTCCACGGGTGCCGGCATGCGCTCGGTGGAACACATCAAGCGGTACACCTCCATCAGCACGGCCAACGACCAGGGCAAGACCTCCGGCGTCAACGCCATCGGCGTCATCGCCGCGGCCCTGCGCACCGCCGGCGAAGCCTCCCGCGGCATCGGAGACATCGGCACCACCACCTACCGCGCCCCCTTCACCCCGGTGGCTTTCGCGGCCCTGGCCGGACGCCAGCGCGGGGAACTGTTCGACCCCGCCCGCGTTACGTCCATCCACCCCTGGCACGTGGCCAAGGGCGCGCTGTTCGAGGACGTTGGACAGTGGAAGCGGCCCTGGTACTACCCGCAGGCCGGGGAGGACATGGACGCTGCCGTGCTGCGCGAATGCGCCGCCGTCCGCGAATCCGTTGGCTTCATGGACGCCACCACCCTGGGCAAGATCGAAATCCGCGGCAAGGACGCAGGGGAGTTCCTGAACCGGATGTACACCAACGCGTTCAAGAAGCTCGCCCCGGGCTCGGCACGCTACGGCGTCATGTGCACCCCGGACGGCATGATCTTCGACGACGGTGTGACCCTCCGCGTCGACGACGACACCTACTTCATGACCACCACCACCGGCGGCGCCGCCAAGGTACTGGACTGGCTGGAGGAATGGCTGCAGACCGAGTGGCCGGAACTGGACGTGCAGTGCACCTCCGTGACGGAACAGTGGAGCACCATTGCCGTCGTCGGGCCCAAGTCCCGTGAGGTCATCGCCAAGGTGGCGCCCGAACTGGCTGCCAACGGCGGCCTGGACGCGGAAGCCTTCCCGTTCATGACCTTCCGCGAAACCACCCTCGCCTCCGGCGTGCGCGCCCGGATCTGCCGGATTTCGTTCTCCGGTGAACTTGCCTACGAGATCAACGTCCCGGCCTGGTACGGGCTGAACACCTGGGAATCCGTGGCCGCCGCCGGTGCCGAGTTCAACATCACCCCCTACGGCACCGAAACCATGCACGTGCTGCGTGCCGAAAAGGGCTACCCGATCGTCGGACAGGACACCGACGGCACCGTCACCCCGCAGGACGCCGGCATGGAATGGATCGTTTCCAAGGCCAAGGACTTCATCGGCAAGCGCTCCTACACCCGGTCCGACGCCCAGCGTGAGGACCGCAAGCACCTGGTCAGCGTCCTTCCCGTGGACGGCACGCTGCGGTTGCCCGAAGGCACCCAGCTGGTGGAAAAGGGCCGGTCGACCAACCCCGCCTACGGCCCCGTGCCGATGGAAGGGTTCGTCACCTCCAGCTACCACAGCGCAGCGCTGGGCCGGTCGTTCGGCCTGGCCCTGATCAAGAACGGACGCAACCGCATCGGTGAAACGCTGGTGGCAGCCGCCGGCGACCAGCTGGTGGACGTGGTTGTCGCAGAAACAGTGCTTTTTGACTCTGAAGGGACCCGTAAAGATGGCTGAAACAGCAGCATCCCCGACCTCCGCCAAGACCAACGCCGAGAAGAACCTCGCCGCCCGCGTCAGCCCGGTCCGCCAGCTGGCGGACGACTTCGCGGCCGGCTCCCTGGCCGGCACCGTTGAAATCTCCGAGGTGCCGTTCCTGACCATGGTGGGCCTCAGGGCCCTCGCGGGATCCGCCGCGGCGGAGCGCCTGGCCGGTGTCACCGGGGGCCTTCCCGCCGGATCAGGTGCCGTGGCCGGTAACGGCGACGCATCCGTCCTGTGGCTCGGCCCGGCCGAGTTCCTGGTGGTTGCACCCACCGAGGCGCACGAATCCCTGGGCGGGGACCTCATCCCCGCGCTCCGGGACGCGCTGGGCGGCGACGCGGGCCAGGTGGTGGACCTGTCCGCCAACCGGACCACGTTCGAACTGACGGGCCCCCGGGCCCGCGCCGTCCTGGAAAAGGGCTGCTCGCTGGACCTGCACCCGCGGGTCTTCAAAGCCGGCACCGCCTTCTCCACGGAAATCGCGAACATCCCCGCCATCCTGTGGAAGACCGGTGACGAGTCCTTCCGGATCTTCCCCCGCGCTTCCTTCGCCGAGTTCCTGGGCCGGTGGCTGCTGGACGCCATGCGGGAGTACGCCTCGCCAGAGGTCCCCTAATGGCGCTCAGCGTCCTTGACCTCTTTTCCGTCGGCATCGGGCCCTCGTCGTCACACACGGTGGGCCCGATGCGGGCGGCGAAGCTGTTCGCGGACGGACTGAAGGGTGACGGCCAGCTGGCCGCCACCGCCCGCGTCCAGACCGAACTGTTCGGCTCCCTCGGCGCCACCGGCCGCGGCCACGGGTCGGACAAGGCAGTGGTCCTGGGGCTGAAGGGCCTGGACCCGGAAACCGTGGACACCACCACCGCCGACGACCAGGTGGCAGCCGCCGCGCTGGACGCCGAACTGCACATCGCCGGGGCGCACCGGGTGGACTTCAACTGGGAAGAGGACGTGGTGCTCCACCGGCGCAAGTCCCTTCCCGCGCACCCCAACGGCATGACCTTCCGGGCCCTGGACCACGCGGGTGCGGTGCTGAGCGAGCGGAGTTTCTACTCGATCGGCGGCGGCTTCGTGGTGGACGGCGACGCCGAGGGGGCGGACAAGTTGGTGCCGGATGACACCGTGCTGCCTTACCCGTTCTCCACGGCGGATGAACTCCTGGAGATCTGCAGCCGGGAAGGCATGTCCATCTCCGAGGTCATGCTGGCCAACGAACTCACCTGGCGCAGTGAAGCGGAGCTCCGCGAGCAGCTGCTGGGGCTGTGGGCCGTCATGCGCGAATGCGTGGAGAACGGCTGCAACGCCGAAGGCATCCTGCCCGGAGGCCTGAACGTCACCCGGCGCGCCCCCGCACTGTTCCGCACCCTGACGGCCTCGGCCGCCAGCGCCGAAGCCGCGGCAGCCTCGCCGTCGCCCGTCCAGGCACCGGCGGATCCGCTGTTGGCCATGGAATGGGTGAACCTCTTCGCGCTGGCCGTGAACGAGGAGAACGCCGCCGGCGGCCGGATCGTCACCGCCCCCACCAACGGGGCCGCGGGCATCGTGCCGGCCGTCCTGCACTACTACGTGAAGTTTGTTCCAGGGGCCGACGACGACGGTGTGGTCCGCTTCCTGCTGGCGGCGGCCGCCGTCGGAATCCTGTTCAAACTGAACGCCTCCATCTCCGGCGCCGAAGTGGGTTGCCAGGGGGAGGTGGGCTCCGCCTGCTCGATGGCTGCGGCCGGGCTCTGCGAGGTGCTTGGCGGAACGCCAGCGCAGGTGGAGAACGCCGCCGAGGTGGGGATCGAACACAACCTGGGCCTGACCTGCGACCCCGTTGGCGGCCTGGTGCAGATCCCATGCATCGAGCGGAACGCGATCGCCAGCGTCAAGGCGATCAACGCGGCCCGGCTGGCCCTGCATGGGGACGGCAGCCACAAGGTCTCGCTGGACAAGGCGATCAAGACCATGCGTGACACCGGAGCCGACATGAAAACCAAGTACAAGGAAACCTCCCGAGGAGGCCTCGCCGTGAATGTGATCGAGTGCTGAACCATGACTGTTACTGAAACCCATATCCCCGCATCGAAAGCGCCCACCACCGTGGAACACGTCCTGACCCTGGACTGCCCGGAGGGGCCCGGCATTGTGCACGCCGTGTCCGGGTTCCTGCTGGAGCACGGCTGCGACATCATCGACAACAAGCAGTTTGGTGAGCGCTCCGAAGGCCACTTCTTCATGCGCGTGCACTTTGTCTCCGAAGGTGACGATTCCACGCTGGAGGAGCTGCGGACCTCCTTCGCCCCCGTGGCGGAAAAGTTCGGCATGCGCTGGCAGCTGGAACGCCACAGGTCCAAGCGCAAGGTGCTGATCATGGTGTCCAAGTTCGGGCACTGCCTCAACGACCTGCTGTTCCGGGCCCGGATCGGAGAACTGCCGGTGGAAATCGTTGCGGTGGTATCCAACCACCGGGACCACGAGGCACTGGTGGAGTGGCACGGCATTCCGTTCCACCACATCCCGGTCACTGCCGACACCAAGCCCGCAGCGGAAGCCGCGCTGATGGCGCTCGTGGACGGGCTCGACGTCGAACTGGTGGTGCTGGCCCGCTACATGCAGGTG
Source organism: Pseudarthrobacter sp. 05T312 (assembly GCF_056396685.1). Classification (NCBI taxonomy): domain Bacteria; kingdom Bacillati; phylum Actinomycetota; class Actinomycetes; order Micrococcales; family Micrococcaceae; genus Pseudarthrobacter; species Pseudarthrobacter sp. 05T312. The sequence continues at coordinate 264,372 of NZ_JBFTLY010000002.1, read as the reverse complement.
CTCAGCGACGACCTGACCCGCAAGCTGGACGGCCGGGCCATCAACATCCACCACTCGTTCCTGCCCAGCTTCAAGGGTGCCAAGCCCTACCACCAGGCCTACGCCCGCGGCGTCAAGACCGTCGGCGCCACGGCCCACTACGTCAACGCAGAACTGGACGAGGGACCCATCATCTCCCAGCAGGTGGTGGACGTGGACCACACGTACGGGCCCGAGGACCTGGTGGCCGCCGGCCGCGACACAGAATGCAAGGCCCTCTCCAACGCGGTGAAGTGGCACTGCGAAGGCCGGGTCATCCTGCAGGGCAACCGCACCGTGGTGCTCCGGTAGCTGTTCTCAACTAAACACTGTCAGCGCGGCTGGCTGCCCCCAGGGCGGCCGGCCGCGCCTTTTGTTTGCCTGGCGCCTGCCCGGACCCAAGAGCATTGCCGCCTTCGACGCGACGGTCCGCAAAGTTATTTGAACGGTTCCTTGCCGCGGGGCGCCACCTAGTCGCGCCGCAGGAGAACCACCTGGTGCACTTCCTCCAGGGCGGCCGCGATCTCGTCCCGGCCCACACCGGCAAGGTACTGCATGACCAGCCCGTCCAAAGCGGCGAACAGCGTGCGGGCAACGACGCGGACATTATTCTGGACGCCGAATGCCTCCAGGCCGGCGGACAGGGCGTCCACGTAGCTTTCATACAGCGCGGCCACCGGTCCTGCCAGCTCCGGCCGGCGACGGGCCTCGAGGATCATCTCGTACTGGAACACCTGCAGCCCCGGATCTTCAAGCAGCAGCTCCAGCAGCGCCTCCGTGAACGTGCCGCCGTTTTCGGCTGCTTCCCGCAGCCGTGACGCGCCGATGGACTGCTCCGAGGACCAGAGGAGCGCTGCCTCGATCAGGGCGTCCCGGGTTCCGAAATGGTGGGCCACCAGGCTGTTGTTGACCCCCGCAGCCTCCGCGACTGCACGGAATGTCAGCCCCCGGAGGCCTTTCTGCGACACCACATCCACCACCCCCCGCAGCAATGCTTCGCGGCCCTCGCCATATTTCGGCGTGGCGGTGCGGGCGGCGGAAGCGGTCATGGTTCCGATTCTAGCCAGCCGCCACCATGCAGGAAGCAGCTCTTGACTTAAAACTAAGCAATTGCTTAGATTGCTTCCACGCGGTGATGCCCGTCACAGGACCCCCGCCATCCCACACACCTCCCGCGGCGCGACCGTTTCCCCGCCGCCCCTTCCCCTCTGGAGTACCCATGGCCACCACCCCTGCTTTCAGCACCTCTTCCTTCCTTGACCCCGCCAAGAATGAGCCCTTCGAACTCGGCGAGGTCCAGTGGGTCCGCCGCTTCGGCGAAGGGGGCAGGCCCGCGCTCGCCTGCGGGTACTGGCACGTGAACCCCGCCGAGGCACCGGAGCCTTTCGACCTGGTGATGGAGGCCGACGAAACGATCCATATCATCGAAGGCCACCTGCGGATCGAGGTGGAGGGCGGCGACGCGTACGACCTCACCGCCGGCGGTGCCGCCTCCTTTAATAAAGGTGCCCGTACCCGGTGGGCCGTCCTGGCTCCCACCGTCGAGTTCTTCGTCTATTCGTAGGAAGCTGCGCCATGAAAAAGGACAACAGCGCCATGGAGCAGGACCTGGACGTCGTCATCGTGGGTGCAGGGTTTGCCGGCCTCACCGCCGCCCGCGAACTGACCCGGCAGGGGCTGGCGGTCCACATCGTCGAAGCCCGGGACCGCATCGGCGGCCGGACCTGGCTGGACCTCCGGCTGGGGCGCGACCTGGAGATCGGCGGCACGTGGGTCCACTGGACCCAGCCGTACGTCTGGGCGGAGTTGAAGCGTTATGGCATCGGTACCGTCGCCAGCCCCGAGCCGCAGCGCGCATACTGGTGGGCCAACGGCGGCCGCCGGGAAGGTGACCCCGGAGCCTTGCTTGAGATGATCGGCCAGCACAACGGCGAATTCACCAAGGAGTCCCGGACCTACTTCCCCGAACCGTTCAGGCCGTTGGCCACGGATGCCTTCAAGGGCATCGACCACATCCCGGTGCAGGACCGGATCCGGGAACAGTTTCCCGCCGGCGACGCCCGGGACATCCTCGAATCCTTCTGGACCTTGAACTTCAACGGCCCCCTGGAGGACGCGGCACTGACCCAGGCCCTCCGCTGGGTGGCCCTGACCAACGGTGACTGGACCGTCAACTTCGAAGCCTGCGCCACGTACAAGATCCAGGGCGGAACCGCCGCACTCGCCGAGGCCATCCTTGAGGACTCCCGTGCCGCCGTCGACTTTGGTTTCGCCGTGGAAGGCATGACGGACGACGGCGGGAGCGTCACCCTGCGGAGCCCGGACGGCCGAACCATCAGCGCCAGGGCCGCCATCGTCACGGTCCCCCTTCCCGTCCTGGGAACCATCGACTTCCAGCCGCCGCTGCCGCCGGCCAAGACGGAAGCCGCGAAGCGCGGACAGGTTTCCAGGGGCGTCAAGGTGTGGATCCGGCTGCGGGGCGAACATGCCCCGTTCGTGGCGTTGGGCAAGGCGGACTGGCCGCTGAACTTCTTCCAGGCCGAGTACACGCTCGACGGCGACACGATCGTCGTCGGCTTCGGCCCCGACGCAACAAGAATTGACGCGTCAGACGCAGCGGCAGTCCAGGAGCAGCTGGCCCGGCTGGTCCCCGGCGTTGACGTGCTGGACGTGGCCACCCACGACTGGGTGGCGGACCCGCTGGCGGGGGAGACCTGGCCGATGCACCGGACGGGTTTCCTGGGCGACCACCTGGCCGCCATGCAGTCCGGGCACGGCAACCTGCTTTTTGCCGGCTCCGATATTGCCAACGGCTGGGGCGGCTTCATCGACGGTGCCATTGAGAGCGGCATGGAAGCGGCGCAGGCCGCCGCGTCGCTGCTTGGCCTCCGCTCCGCCGCCCGACCGGCCGCCCAGGAACCAGTGCCGCAAAATCCTGCACTGCGCTGACAATCAACAACCCGTCGCTGGTGGACAAAGGGCTTCGGCGCCCCGCTGCCAAGCTGGATTCCACAGCAATTTTCCCGAACTCATGACCGTTAAGAAGGATCAAATGAGTATTTCGAATTCTGAGCCCCGGACCACTGACGCTCCGGCCAAGGAGCATTCAACGGCACTGCGCGCCGGCAGCATCGGCGTCCTGGGCATCCTCTTCTTCGTCCTGTCGGCGCAGGCACCCCTCACCGGGATCGTGGGCGCTTCGCCGCTGGCCGCAGCGCTCGGCAACGGTGCCGGCGCACCCGGCGCATACCTGATCGTGGGCATTGTCATCGTCATCTTCGCCGTCGGATTCGTGGCGATGAGCCGCAAAATCCAGGCCAACGGCGCTTTCTATGCCTACGTCACCGCAGCCTTTGGCAGGAAGACCGGCGCCGGCGCCGCCTGGCTGGCCCTCCTGGCCTACAGCACCGTCCAGGCTGCGATGTATGGGCTATACGGTGCGGCGTTCTCGGGCCTGCTCGCCTCGATTGGGCTGGAGGTTCCGTGGTGGCTGCTCGCCCTGGCCACCATGGCCGGCGTCCAGGTGCTGGGCTCCCTGAACATCGAACTCGGTGCGCGCGTGCTGGCCCTGCTGGTGGGCCTCGAGGTGGCCATCCTGCTGCTGTTCGGCTTCACCGTCCTGCTCCACGGCGGCGGCCCGGAAGGCATCAGCGTGGCCGCGTCCTTCTCGCCCGAGGCCATCGGGGCCGGCGCGCCGGGCGTGGCCATCATGTTCGCCGTGGCTTCGATGTTCGGTTTCGAATCCACGGCCATCTATTCGGCCGAGGCCAAGGACCCGCACCGCACGGTAGCCCGGGCCACCTACCTGTCCGTGGGCGTCATCTCCGTCTTCTTCTCCTTCATCTCCTGGATGCTGGTCAGCTACTACGGCCCGTCCCAGGTCATGGACGCCGCCGGGGCAGCCCTCGAATCAGGCGACGCCACGTCCTTCGTGCTCGGTCCCATGGTGGAGCTGTTCGGACCATGGGCGGGCGTGGTGGCAGGCATCCTGCTGGTTACCTCGCTGCTCGCCGGCATCATCGCCTTCCACAACGGCATCAACCGCTACCTGCACTCGCTGGCCCTGCGCGGTTCCATGCCCGCCGTGCTGGCCCGGACCAACCGGCACCGCGCCCCTGCCTTTGCCGCCTGGATCCAGACCGCCACCGCCGTCGTGCTGGTGCTTCCCTTCGCCATCCTGGCCCTGGACCCGGTCCTGACCCTCTTTTCCTGGTTCAGCGGCCTGGCCGTGGCGGCACTGCTGGTGCTCTACATGCTGTGCTCGGTGGCGGTGGTCAGCTTCTTCCGCCGCGAACGTGCAGGGGCGCAGCTGTGGCAGACGCGCATCGCCCCCGTCCTGGCAACGGTGCTCCTCGCCTGGGTCCTGTTCCTGGTGGTCAGCAATTTCACGGCCCTGATCGGCGGCAGCGCGGAAACAGCCATCGCCCTTCTCGCCGCGGTCCCCGTGGTCTTCGTGGCAGGGGTTCTGGTGGAAACCGCCATCGAGCGCCGGCACCACGCCGCCACCCTGGGACACGCGCTTACCTAGCGCTCACGGCTTCCCCTTCACTGGCCCGACGCGGACTGGCAGGTCCGCGCCGGGCCAGCACGCGTGCCGCGATAAACAGTCCGGCCAGGAAGGCTGCCGCCAGCCACGCCGGCCCGGCCGCCCTGGGCCACAAACCTGCCAGGCCCAGGAACGCCGGAAAGGTTGCCGTGACCTGGCTGGCCAGGACCAGGGCCCAGCCGGTGAACGGCTCCAGCCGCGCCGCGCCCAGGGCCTCGGAGGCGAACAGCAAACCCCACAGCACGGACCAGCACACCCACAGCACCGCGAGCAACGGATCAGTAACCAGCCAGAAACCCGCCAGCAGCAGGCCGACACATGCCACCATGCCGCAGAACCAGCCGAGCCCCCGCGAGCCCAGCCCCAACAGGGAATCCAGCCCGGCATAGACGTACGTCAGCCCGAACAGGAACATGCCCGCGGCCGCCGGAAGCACCTCGGACCCGGCGCCGCCGGTGGAAACATGGACGACGCCGAGCAGCAGTTGGGTGCCGCCGAGCACCAGGCTGAAGGTGGCGGCGTCGCGGCGGGGGAGCCGCCCCAGCGTCGCCAGCCCGTTGACCAGCAGCGCGGCGCCGGAAAGGAGGAGGCACAGGAAGGGCATCAGAGCGCCTCCGATGTGCAGCAGGGACGCGCCAAGACTCTCGTATTATGGAATATCTGTGTCACATTACGGAGATTAGTTGATTCGGACTGCCCCGCCTACTGGTCTCCGGTCGTAATCCGATAAGTTGAAGAGTAAACCTATGAGGCGACGTTGCTTTTGCGCTGTCCCTCGTTTCGGCTCAGAGGTAAGGAACAGCCCATGGACGCACGGCTCGAAGCCATCAAAGACACTGTCCTCGCACGGAATCCCGGGGAAGCGGAGTTCCACCAGGCAGTGGTGGAGGTCTTCGAAAGCCTTGGCCCGGTCCACGACAGGCACCCGGAGTTCCTCGAGGCCGCCATCCTGGAACGCCTCTGCGAGCCCGAACGCCAGATCATCTTCCGCGTGCCGTGGACCGATGACTCCGGCCGCGTCCAGATCAACCGCGGCTTCCGTGTGGAGTTCAACTCCGCGCTAGGCCCGTATAAGGGTGGACTGCGATTCCACCCGTCGGTCTACTTGGGCATCGTGAAGTTCCTCGGCTTCGAGCAGATCTTCAAGAATGCCCTCACCGGCATGCCCATCGGCGGCGGCAAGGGCGGCTCCGACTTCGACCCCCGCGGCCGCAGCGATGCAGAAGTGATGCGGTTCTGCCAGTCCTTCATGACCGAGCTCTACCGCCACATCGGCGAATACACGGACGTTCCGGCCGGCGACATTGGCGTGGGCGGCCGCGAAATCGGTTACCTCTTCGGCCAGTACAAGCGCATCACCAACCGCTACGAGTCCGGGGTGCTCACCGGCAAGGGGATCTCCTGGGGCGGTTCCCTGGTCCGGCCCGAAGCCACCGGCTTCGGTACCGTCATCTTCACCCAGGAAATGCTCAAAACCCGCGGAGCGTCCTTTGATGGCCAGCGCGTGGTGGTGTCCGGCTCCGGCAACGTTGCCATCAACGCGATCGCCAAGGCCCAGAGCCTTGGAGCCACTGTGGTGGCCTGCTCCGACTCGTCAGGCTACGTGGTGGACGAGGCAGGCATCGACGTCGCGCTTCTCCGCGAAGTGAAGGAAGTGCAGCGCGGCCGCCTGAAGGACTATGCCGAACGCCGGGGCGGCGTGACCTACATGGACGGCGGCTCGGTGTGGGACGTCGACGCCACGGTGGCGCTGCCCTGCGCCACGCAGAACGAGCTCGACGGCGCTGCTGCCGCCCGGCTGGTGCGCAACGGCCTGGTTGCCGTCGGAGAGGGCGCCAACATGCCCTCCACCCGTGACGCTGTTGCGGTGTTCCAGGAGGCGGGCGTCCTGTTCGGGCCGGGCAAGGCCGCCAACGCCGGCGGCGTGGCAACCTCGGCCCTGGAAATGCAGCAGAACGCCAGCCGCGATTCGTGGTCATTCGAGCACACCGAAGAGCGGCTGACCGAGATCATGGTTGGTATCCACGACCGTTGCGCCGCCACCGCGGAGGAGTACGGCGAACCCGGCAACTACGTGCTCGGCGCCAACATCGGCGGGTTCGTCAAGGTGGCCGATGCCATGCTGGCGCAGGGGCTGATCTAGCCGGGGGTGGCTTCAGGAGCTCCGCCGCCACTGGCTGGGCGAGACCCCGAAGGCATCCCGGAACGTGCGGCTGAAATGCGCGGCATCCAGGAAGCCCCAGCAGGCGGCCACCGCGCCCACCGACTTGCCCGCGTGCAGCGGGTCCCGGAGGTCGCGGCGGGCACCTTCCAGCCGTTGCGTCCGGATCCAGCTGGCTACCGTGGTCCCCGACTCGTGGAAGACGTTGTGCAGGTGCCGGGTGGAAATGAAATGCGCGGCGGCGATGCTTGCCGGGGACAGCAGGGGATCGGCGAGGTTGGCCTCGATGTACTCGCGGACCGAGACCGCCAGCAGTGCCTGCGGCTTCATGCGGTCAGGCGTGATGTCCATTTCCGCGTGCAGCATGGTGGACACCAGGTCCAGGGCGTTGGTGGCGAGCCGTGATCCGCTGGGGCCGTTCAGGACGTCCAGGTTCGCTGACAGTTCCCGGATGAACTGGCCGACGATTCCGCTCAGGCCGCCGCTGCCCATGCGCACCGCGGCCAGCTGTCCCACGTAGTCGGCCGGTAGTGAGAGCGCGTCGCAGGGGAACATCAAGACCATGATCCTGGTGCTGTCCTCGAAGGCGAGGGTGTACGGGCGGTTGGTGTCGTAGATTGCCAGGTCCCCGGGCTGCAGGACGGCTTCCCGGTTGTCCTGGATCAGCAGGCCGGTACCTTCCAGCTGCAGGTTCAGCTTGAAGTAGCGTTCGTGGGCCTGGGCGATCAGTGCCGGGGTGCGGTGGACCTCGTGGGAGGTGGCGGTGACCTCCACGATGGACATCCGGTCCAGCACCCGGGCGCGCATACGGCCCTGGAAGCCGTCCACGTCGGCGGTGCGGGCGGTGAGGGGAACGAAGGACTCCGCCACCAGGTGCTTCCAATGGTCGAACGACGCGGCCACCCTGGAGGTCAAGTCCTGGTGTGGGGTGCTGGCTGTAGTTGCTGATTGCATGGATGTTCCTCGCGACGGATGGCCACTTCACGTTTCCCCCGGGGCTGTGTCCTGCGACACAGTCCAATCAGGCTAGCGGCCCGAGGTTCTTTTTTCAACGGTTGGCGAAAATAAGAAGTTTGTTTTTCCAGCCGCAGCCCAGACTCCCGTGCCATGATCGGGCCATGAGGTCCATGACGGCTGCTGGTGACCATTACCGGAACTTCAACTCCCGCGCGCACCACTCCCGGCTCCGGATGGTGGTGATGCTGGCCGTCGGCCTTGCCGCGGCACTGGCGGTAGGCACATTCGGCAGCTGGACGTATGCCCCGGCGCTCGGCTGGGCCGCCGCCTCGGCCACCTACCTCATCTGGGTCTGGAGCGTCATCGCTCGCCTGGGTCCGGCGGCCACTGCTGCGCACGCCAGGCGGGAGGACCCCGGCCGGGTCTTTTCGGACGCGCTGGTCCTGGGGGCCACGATGGCCAGCTTTGCGGGGGTGGCCCTGATCCTGCTTGACGCCTCCAGCGAGCAGGGCGGCGCCAAGGATGCCACGGTTGCCATGGCGCTGGGCAGCATCGCCCTCTCGTGGTTCCTGGTCCACACCCTGTTCACCCTGCGATATGCGGCGATCTACTACCGCGAAGGCACTGGGGTCGATTTCAACGAAGGCAGCCAGCCCCGTTACGCGGACTTCGCCTACCTGGCTTTCACCGTGGGGATGACGTTCCAGGTCTCCGACACGGACCTGAAGACCAATGCCATCCGCTCGACGGTCCTTCGGCAGGCGTTGCTGTCCTACCTGCTCGGCGCCATTGTCCTGGCCACCACCATCAACCTGGTGTCGGGGCTGATTCACTAGGCGTCCCGGCCGGGCACGCCGTGCCGGGGGCTTAAACGCAATGGGTGCAACTCCGGTTGGAGTTGCACCCATTATGCGAGCGCCGACTAGTCCTTCTTGAAGGCGTCCTTGACGTGTTCGCCGGCCTGCTTAATGTCCGACTTTGCCTGGTCCGTCTGGCCTTCAGCCTTCAGGCTCTCGTCGCCCGTGGCGTTTCCGGCAGCTTCCTTGCCCTTGCCGCCGAGCTTCTCTGCAGCGTTGCCGATCTTGTCATCCAAACCCATGGGAGATGCTCCTTACAGTTCGTGCTCGCTCCGGCATCTGCCAGAACCTGACCCACCAATAGTAAGCATACTTTCGAGTTTGGCGCTCATTTCCCGCCGGGAATTTTCCCAAGGAGCGCGAGATAGCCCTCAAGCTGGGCAGCGTGGCCAAAATCCGTGTCGCCTTCCGGCGCCAGGGCCGCCTCGATCTGTGCTCCCAGCAGCATGTTCAGCAGCTGCCCGGCAAGGATGGAATCGTCGACGGCGGCGGCCACGTCGCCGCTGTCCCTCGCCTCCGCCAGGAAGCGGCGGATGGCCGCCAGCCATTCATCCATGGACTGCTGGTGGATCGCCGCCTTCTGGGGATCATTGATCGCCCTTTGCCAGAACGGGACCACAATCCTTGCCTCATTCACGCGCTCTTCGTCAAGGGGGAGTACTTCGAGGCAGAAGGCCCGCAGCGCCGCCAGACCGGCCTTGCCCGCAGTGACCCCGGCGATGCGCTGGTTGGTCCTGTTGAACACGTGGCTGAAGGCAAATTCCAGCAGGGTGTCCTTGGTGGGAAAGTAGGGTTTCAATGCGCCGTTGGCAAAGCCCGCCTCCGAGGCGATCTCGCGCATGGTGGCGCTCTCAATACCCTGCCGGGCGATGATCCGCCACGTGGCATCCACGAGTTCCAGGCGGCGCTCGTCATGGTCAACTATCTTCGGCACCGCGGCCACTCCCCGGAAATATTTCTCTCAGACTCTTGTGGGCCATGTTACGGACGTTTATTCTCTACAACTATAGAAAATAAACCAGCGGCCGGCGACGGCCCGGACAAAGGCTCTTCCCATGACTCTTGCACCAACCGAAACTGCATCGGCCTTCCGCCTGGCAACCGCGGAGGAAATCCTGGACGTCCGCGCCATCCTGCAGTCGGAAGGCCACCTGGACCCGCAGCACCGCATCGCCTACCTGGGCCTGCTGGATCCGGGGCGGGGAGCGGGACCGCAAGCGGTGGACCGACGTTTCCGGGTCTTCATCCACGATGCCTCCGGGGCCGCGCCGCGTGACGTCGTCGTCTCCACCACACAGCAGAAGGTGCTCTCCGCGGTTGAACTCGATACAGCGGTGACCGGCGAACTGCCGGTCCTGGAGGAGGAGTTCGAAGTGGTGGAGTCCCTCCTGGCCACGGACGAACGCTGGCTGAAGGCACTCGCGGACAGGGGACTCGACGTCGGAAAGGTCCGGGTTGCCCCTTTGTCGGCCGGCGTCTTCGAATACGGCGAAGAAAAGGGCCGCCGCATCCTCCGCGGCCTGGCGTTCGTGCAGGAATTCCCGGAGGACAGCGCCTGGGCGCACCCGGTAGACGGCCTGGTGGCCTACGTGGACGTGGTCAGCCAGGAGGTCACCCAGGTGATCGACCTCGGCGCCATGCCTATCCCGGCCGAGCACGGCAATTTCACCGACCCCGAACTGACCGGACCCATCCGCGACACCCAAAAGCCCATCAGCATCACCCAGCCGGAAGGACCCAGCTTCACCGTCACCGGCGGCAACCACGTGGAGTGGGAAAAGTGGAGTGTGGATGTCGGCTTCGATGTCCGCGAAGGCGTGGTCCTGCACAACCTCGCATTCCAGGACGGCGGCCGGAAACGGCCCATCATCAACCGTGCGTCCATTGCCGAAATGGTGGTGCCGTACGGCGACCCGTCACCCATCCGGTCCTGGCAGAACTACTTCGACACCGGCGAATACCTGGTGGGCCAGTACGCCAACTCGCTGGAACTGGGCTGCGACTGCCTGGGTGAGATCACCTACCTCAGCCCGGTCATCAGCGACGCGTTTGGCAACCCGCGGGAAATCCGCAACGGCATCTGCATGCACGAGGAGGACTGGAGCATCCTCTCCAAGCACTCGGACCTCTGGAGCGGGGTCACCTACACCCGCCGCAACCGCCGCCTGGTGATCTCCTTCTTCACCACCATTGGCAACTACGACTACGGCTTCTACTGGTATCTCTACCTGGACGGCACCATTGAATTCGAGGCCAAAGCCACCGGCATCGTGTTCACCTCCGCGTTCCCGGAGGGCGGCTCGGACAACATCTCCCAGCTCGCCCCGGGTCTGGGTGCACCCTTCCACCAGCACCTCTTCAGCGCCCGGCTGGACATGGCCATCGACGGATTCACCAACCGCGTGGAGGAGGAGGACGTCGTCCGCCAGGCCATGGGCCCGGGCAACGAACGCGGCAATGCCTTCTCCCGCAGGCGCACCGTCCTGGCCCGCGAATCCGAAGGCGTCCGGGTGGCCGACGCCCGCGCCGGCCGGACCTGGATCATCTCCAACCCGGAATCCCGCAACCGCCTGGGCGAGCCGGTGGGCTACAAGCTGCACTCCCACAACCAGCCCACGCTGCTGGCGGACCCGGGTTCCTCCATCGCCCGGCGCGCAGCCTTTGCCACCAAGGACCTGTGGGTCACCCGGTACGCCGAGGATGAGCGCTACCCCACGGGCGACTTCGTGAACCAGCACGCCGGCGGCGCAGGCCTCCCGGCCTACGTGGCGCAGGACCGGGACATCGACGGCCAGGACATCGTCGTCTGGCACACCTTCGGCCTGACCCACTTCCCCCGGGTGGAGGACTGGCCCATCATGCCCGTGGACACCGTCGGTTTCAAGCTGCGGCCGGAGGGTTTCTTCGACCGCAGCCCGGTCCTTGACGTCCCTGCCAACCCCAACATGCAGGAATCGTCCTGCCACAGCGAGGGCAGCAGCGGTGGCTGCCACTAGCCTCACCCCCGCTCGGGCAGGGAGTACGACGGCGGCAGGACGGGTCCGCGCCCAACGGCCCGTCCTGCATGCCCGGCTCGTAGCCGTGGTTACCGCCGTCTCCTGCGCGGCCCACGTGTGGCTGGCCGTAGCCGGGCGCCACGGCGCGTGGCTGAGCGTCCTCATGCTGGCGCTCGCCGCCGTCTGCGTCCCCTGCACGGTCCATATCTGGCGGCACGGCCGGGTGGGCGCGCTGCACCAGGTCACTTTCGCTGCCGTGGCGATGGCTGCCCTGCATGCCGCCCTGCTGCTCGGCGCCGGTGGTGCCGGGCACGCGCATGGCGGCCCGCCGCCGTCGTCCGCTGGAAGCGGTTCCGGCAGCACGGACCTGCTGCTGGTTGTTGCCCTGGAACTGGGGACGGCGCTCCTCGCCGCAACACTGGTGGCCCGGCTGCGGCGCTTGCGCCCGTAGGGTTTCGGGGCTCAGCCGGTCGCGACGCCGAGCGGGCGGGCGACATGCAGCTTTTCGTGGTCGACCAGCCACTGGATGGATTCGAAGATGGCCTGCTCCGGTTCGTACCGCGGCGCGTAGCCGAGCACGGAGGCCGCTTTTTCGATGCTGAAGCACTGGCTGCGGTAAAGGTGGTTCCAGCTCGCATCCGCGTGCTCGCGGGAGGTGTTCTCGCGGAAGCGGTCCCACGACACCGTCTCCAGCACTGCGGCGTGGCCGAACCAGGCGGCAGCGATGTCTGTATAGCCGCGGACCGTCAGCGCCGTGGGGGCAACGATGTTGAAGTCCTCACCGGTGGCTGCCTCCCGCCGGGCAATCGCCTTCTCGAACGCCTGGGCCACGTCATCGGCGTGCACATGGTGCATCAGCTCCGCCCCGCTGCCGGGAATCCGGAGGGGCTGGCCTGCAGAGATTGTCTGCCAGGCGGTGGGATCAAGGTTTCCCAGCGGACCAACGGGCTGCCAGCCCGGCCCCACAATGTGGCCGGGATGCAGGGACGTGGTGGCCAGGCCGCCGCTGGCGGTTTCTTCCTGCAGCATCAGGGCAATCCTGTTCTTCTGGATGCCATATTCGCCAAAGGGTGGAGCAGCGGAATCCGATCCCTCCCTGATGGGCAGCTTCAGGCTCTGCCCGTACCGCCAGATGGAGCCGCAGTGCAGGAGGTGCCCCACGTCGCCCCGCAGCTGCTGCACAAGCTGCGCCGCCGATTCCAGGGTGAAGCAGACCAGGTCCACCACGACGTCCGGTTTGAGGGCCGCCACCCGGTCCGGGAATGTTCCGTCCCGGTCTTCTGCTTCCCGGTCCGCGGTGACGTGGTGCACCTGCTGCCACTCGGGTGCCTCCGTGTACGGCCTGCTGGTCCCGCGGCTGATGTTGGTGACCTCATGGCCGGCCCGGACCAGCCGGGGGACCAGGAACGACCCGATGTGGCCGCTGCCGCCGATGACGGTGACTCTCATTGCTCTCCGATCGTTGCGTTTCCTCAACGGTAGGGCCGTAGCACCGGGAAAGGGAGGGCCTTGCGGACCTCCCTTTCCCGGTGGTTGGCGGCGGGCCGCCGGGTCATTCCGGCTTGGCGTACTCTGCGGCGCTCATCACTTCATAGCAAACGTAGGTTTCGCCGCCCTCCACCCAGGCGTCGTGGCCTGCCGGGATGGAGTACGCCTCACCGGCATGGATGGTCATCTTGCCTCCGTCGACCAGTTCGATGGCCAGGGTTCCGGCGACGCAGACGCCCAGGTGGCTGACCTGGCAGCTGTCCGTGTGGACCACCGTCTTGACGGTTTCCGACCAGCGCCAGCCGGGTTCGAAAGTGAAGCGGCCCAGTGTGGTGCCGCCGAGGGTGACGACGTCCACCTGTGTCATGGGCGGCCGGCGCTTTTCATCCGGCTCATCGAAGGATTTTGATTCAAGGTCCTTGACCGTTATTGCGGGCATTTCAGGCTCCTGGGAAGGAGGGTTGTTTAGTTCACCCGGGCGTGTGGGCGCTCCGGGAGGGTGGTCCAGCAGGGAGGGGTGTGCCCGTCCGGAACCTGCCGAACCTCGTGCGCGACGATCCCAATCTGCTCCGCCGCGGGGGTGATGTCAATGCTGTTTTGCCCCGTCAAACCACTCCTGGGCCGGGTTGGTCACAGCAGGCGCGGAACGGTCCAAATCCGGCTGCGCAGCCCACCGCACGCCGTTGGCCAGGACCCGCTGGACCTGTGGATGGTAGTACACCGGGTACTCCTGGTCACCCGGGCTGAAGTAGAAGATGCGGCCCTTTCCGCGCGTGAAGGTGACGCCGGAGCGGAACACCTCTCCGCCGGCAAAGGAGCTGATGAAGATCAGGTCGTCCGGGTCCGGGATGTCGAACAGTTCGCCGTACATCTCCTGCTCCGGGATAACGATGGGGCTGTCCACCCCGTCCGCGATGGGGTGGGATGGCTTGACGGTCCACACCAGTTCGCGCTGGCCGTCATTCCGCCAGGCCAGGGAGCAGCTGGTGCCGAGCAGTTTGGTGAAGATCCTGGAGAAGTGTCCAGAGTGCAGCACGAGCAGTCCCATCCCGCCCAGCACGTGCCGGTGGACGCGTTCGACGACTGCATCCCGCACCTCGGCGTGCGCGATGTGGCCCCACCACAGCAGGACGTCCGTCTCCGCGAGCACCTCTTCGCTGAGGCCGTGGTCGACGTCGGTGGCCAGGACCGCTGTCGTGATCTCGGCGTCCGGAAGATGCGAGCGGAGGCCGGCGGCGATGGCGCCGTGGATGCCGTCCGGGTAGATCTCCCCGATGTGTGCTGGTTCGTTGTTTGCTTCGTGGACGCCTTCGTTCCACACACGGATCCGCAGTTTGCCGTCCATCAGAGCCGAACCTCCCTCTGCTCGCGTGCGGACTGGTAGCACGCGTCGATGACCTGCGCACGGTACAGGGCCACGGATCCGTCATGGTTGGCCCAGGCCTGGACGCCGCCCCGCACGGCGGTCACGAAATCCTCCACCACAGCATCGTGCGCGCGGCCCGGCAAAACCGGGGGCAGGTAGTCCGCAGCACCGCCGTCCTTGTCCGTGAACACCCGCAGCCGGCCCACCGGCGGGAAGGGTGCCCCGTGCACCCTGAGCTCGGCGCCGCCGTCGGTCCCGTACACGGTGAAGTCCAGCTGGTCATCGGTTTCCCGGTAGGCAGCCCAGCTGGCCTCGACCAGCAGGGTCGCGCCGCCCTCCAGCCGCAGGAACGCCGTGGCGAAGTCCTCCACTTCGAAGGCGTGGCTGGTGGCGTGGGCGGAGAAGCGGCTGCCACCGCCCCGGCCCTGGGGGCCCAGTTCGGCATGGGTGGCCGCGGAGACCGCCACCACCTTGGGCTCGCCGAGGAGGTACAGGGCGAAGTCGAGCACGTGGACGCCGATGTCCGCCAGGGGCCCGCCGCCGGCGAGCTCCGGGTTGGTGAACCAGCTGCCCAGTGTGGGGATGCCGGCGCGCCGCAGCCATGAGGCTTTCGCGTAATACGGCCGGCCCAGCCCGCCGCCGTCGATGACGTCCTTGAGTGCCCTGATGTCGCCGCGCCGGCGGTGGTTGAAGGCGACGTCCAGGACGCGGCCGGCCTTCCGGGCGGCGTCCACCATGGCCCGGCCTTCCACGGCGTTGCGGGCGATCGGTTTCTCGCTCAACACGTGGAGGCCCCGTTCCAGGGCGGCGATGGCGATCGGGGCGTGCAGGAAGGTGGGCACTGCCACGCTGACCGCGTCCAGGCCGCCGTGCTCCAGCATGTCCTCCCAGCCGGCGAAGGCGTCCGGGATGGCGTATTCGGCCTGCAGGGAGTCGCGGAGGTCCTGTTCCATGCCTGCGACCGAGACGATGCTTACTCCGTCCAGTGCCGAGTAGGCCTTGAGGTGCTGCTGGCCGGCCCAGCCGATGCCCACCACCCCCACCCGTAAGTCCTGGACTGGGGTCTCTGCCGGGGCGGGTGGCTGCGGGTTGGGGGACTGCTCGTGGCTCAACGGATACGCCCTTTCTTTGCTGGACGCTTACCCCCATCCCACCGAAACATGCATTTAACCTTCCGGCCCGACGCGTGAAATATGGACTTGGATACTCTGGTGCAACAAGGTTTACTGATAGCTAACCAACCCGGACAGGAATGTTTCGATGACCAGTGTCGCAACCCCTGCTGTAACCCCCGCCATGGAGCCGGTCCCTGCGGCCGCCGCTTCAGCAACGGGACCGACCATTTCCCTCGCAGACATCGCCCGTGCCCATGACGTCCGCTTCCTCCTGGCCACCTTCGTGGACATGACCGGCAAGCCCTGCGCCAAGCTCGTCCCGGTGGAAGCCGCCGACGAACTCGAAGCGGGTGCCATGGGCTTTGCCGGCTACGCGGCCGGCCTCATCGGCCAGAAGCCCCAGGACGGGGACCTCATCGCCGTCCCGGACCTGGCCTCCTTCACCCCGGTTCCCTTCATCAAGGAAGGGCTGGCCATCATCCACTGCGACCCGCATGTCGACGGCAAGCCCTGGCCCTACGCCCCGCGCGTCATCCTCAAGAACGCCCTGGCCCGCTTGGCTGACCGCGGCATGCAGGCCAAGGTGGGCGCCGAGGTGGAGTACTTCCTGGTGAACAAGAACGACGACGGGACGCTGAGCACCGCCGACGCCCGCGACGATTCGCCCCGCCCCTGCTACGACGCGCGCGGCGTGACCCGGATGTACGAGCACCTCACGTCCATCAGCGACGCGATGAACTCGCTCGGCTGGGGCAATTACGCCAACGACCACGAGGACGCCGCCGGCCAGTTCGAGCAGAACTTCACCTACGCCGATGCCCTCACCACCGCCGACCGCGTGGTCTCCCTCCGCTACATCCTGAACATCCTGGCCGAGCAGCGCGGCATGACCGCCACGTTCATGCCCAAGCCCTTCACGGACCGCACCGGGACCGGCCTGCACTTCCACCTCTCGCTGTGGTCGGGTGCGGAGGCGCTGTTCCCGGGGGAGGACGGAAACGCGGACGACGGCGGACGCGGCCTGGGGCTGTCCGGCCTCGCGTATTCCTTCATCGCCGGAATCCTGGACCACGCCCCCGCTCTGCAGGCCTTCCTCGCCCCCACGGTCAACTCCTACAAGCGCACCGGCGCCACCACCAGTTCCTCCGGCGCCACCTGGTCCCCGCGGAAGGCCTCCTACGGCGGCAACGACCGGACCCACATGATCAGGGTGCCGGACAACAAAAGGATCGAACTCCGCTCCGGGGACGGCTCCGCCAACCCGTACCTCGCCGTCGCCACCGCCATCGCCGCAGGGCTGGACGGCGTGGAGAAGTCCCTCGACCCGGGCACCCCGTCCGGGCCGGGGGAGTCCAAGGCGGATGCCCATTCACTGCCCGCCACCCTGCTCCACGCCGTGGAAGCGCTCCGGAGGGACCCCGTGATCCTGGCCGGCCTGAGCGGAGATCCGGAGATCGGAACCTACTACGCAAACGCCAAGGAAGAGGAGTTCCTCAGCTGGCACAACCAGGTCAGCGACTGGGAAATCCGGACCTACCTCACCTCGATCTAATCCCTACGAAATAAAGGAATCCCACCATGTGCGGAATCGCCGCGCTGCAGCTGCGCAATCCCTCGCTGCACCCCCGGATGGGCAGCCTGCTGTCCTCGATGCTCTGCCAGATCGTGGACCGCGGACCCGACTCCGCCGGCCTCGCCGTCTACAACACCCCGGGCCTGGTGTCGCCAGGCATGTCCACCCTGAGCCTGCTCGGCAGGGACCAGGGAATGACGACGACGGACATCACCTCAGGTGTCGGGGCGCTCCTGCCGTCTGACGCGGCAGCGGCCGTGCAGGTGGTGGGCGACACCACCCTGGTGAGCGCCGCCGTCGGGACGGACTTCCTGGTCAAGGCGGTCACCGAAACCCTGCCGGCCGCCACCGTCATCGGCCGCGGCGAACACGTGGCCGTGATGAAGAGCGTGGGCCACCCCATGGAGATCGCCGCCGACCACGGGCTGGAAGCCATGGCGGGCAGCCAGGGCCTGTCCCACACCCGGATGGCCACCGAATCCGCCGTCACCGCCGGCGGCTCGCACCCCTTCTCCGTGGCCGACGACCTGTGCCTGGTGCACAACGGGTCCTTCTCCAACCACGCCACCGTCCGCCGCGAGCTCAAGCGCGAAGGCGTGGTGTTCGACTCCGAGAACGACACCGAGGTGGGCGCACGCTACGTCGCCTCCCGACTGCAGCAGGGCGACACCCTCGAGGAAGCCCTGGTGAACCTGGGCAAGGTCCTGGACGGTTTCTACACCCTGGTGGTCACCACCGCGGACAGCATGGCCGTGGTCCGCGACCCCATCGCCTGCAAGCCCGCAATCATCGCCGAAACCGGCGACTACGTGGCCATGGCCTCCGAATACCGCGCCCTGGCAGCACTGCCCGGCATCGACACCGCCCGCATCTTTGAACCGGAACCCGGAAAGGTCTACACATGGTCACTCTGACAGCCCCCGAAGCCACTGCCCCCGCACTGGACGGCCCCACCGTCGTCGACCTCGCCCGAGCCCAGGTCCGCGACCTGAACCAGGCACTCCACAACGCGGCCGATGGCCAGTCCTGGACCGTGACCAACCCCGGCGGCAAGCACAGCCTCGCCGTCGGCATCAACGCCGACGCTACCGTGACCATCGAGGGCCACGCCGGCTACTACGCCGCCGGGATGCACCAAAAGGGAACCGTGACCGTCACCGGCAACGCCGGCGTCGGACTGGCCGAGAACATCATGTCCGGCACCGTCCATGTGAAGGGCGACGCCTCGCAGTCCGCGGCCGCCACCGGCCACGGCGGCCTGGTGGTCATCGACGGCAACGCCGGCGCCCGCTGCGGGATCTCCATGAAGGGCGTGGACATCGTGGTGGGCGGCAACATCGGCCACATGTCTGCGTTCATGGCCCAGGCCGGACGGCTGGTGGTCTGCGGCGACGCGGGGGATGCGCTGGGGGACTCCATCTACGAGGCCAGGATTTACGTGCAGGGCACGGTGGCCTCCCTGGGCGCCGACTGCATCGAAAAGCCGCTGAAGGCCGAGCACCTGGCAGAACTCGCGGAACTCCTGGCCGCCGCCGGCCGCACCGACAACCCGGCCGACTTCAAGCGCTACGGCTCCGCCCGGAACCTCTACCACTTCCACGTCGACAACTCGACTGCCTACTAGGAGGCCCCCATGACCATCACCTCCCTTCCGGTTCCCGCCCAGGACATCGCCGAACTGGGCCTCCGCGAGTCCGCCACCTTCGACCGCGCCACCATCGCCGACATCCAGCGCGCCGCCGCCACCGGCGTCTACGACATCCGCGGCTGGGGCGCCAAGCGCAAGGTCCCGCACTTCGACGACCTGCTCTTCCTCGGCGCCTCCATGTCCCGCTACCCGCTGGAGGGCTACCGCGAAAAGTGCGATACCGACGTCGTCCTCGGCGATCGGTACGCCAGCCGCCCGCTGCACCTGGCCACCCCGGTGACCATCGCCGGCATGAGCTTCGGCGCCCTGTCCGCCAACGCCAAAGAGGCGCTGGGCCGCGGCGCGTCCGAGGTGGGCACCTCCACCACCACGGGCGACGGCGGCATGACCCCTGAGGAGCGCGGCCAGTCCAAGCACCTGGTGTACCAGTACCTGCCGTCCCGCTACGGCATGAACCCGGACGACCTCCGCAAGGCCGACGCCATCGAGATCGTGCTGGGCCAGGGCGCCAAGCCCGGCGGCGGCGGCATGCTGCTGGGCCAGAAGATCACCGAACGCGTGGCCGGGATGCGCACCCTCCCGGTGGGGATCGACCAGCGGTCCGCGAGCCGCCACCCGGACTGGACCGGCCCGGACGACCTCGAGATCAAGATCGGCGAACTGCGCGAGATCACCGACTGGAAGACCCCCATCTACGTCAAGATCGGCGCGTCCCGGCCGTACTACGACACCGCTCTCGCCGTGAAGTCCGGTGCGGACGTGGTGGTGCTCGATGGCATGCAGGGCGGCACCGCGGCCACGCAGCAGGTATTCATCGAAAACGTCGGCATCCCCACCCTCGCCGCCATCCCGCAGGCCGTCCAGGCGCTGCAGGAACTGGGCATGCACCGCAAGGTCCAGCTGATCGTCTCCGGCGGCATCCGCACCGGCGCCGACGTCGCCAAGGCCATGGCCCTGGGCGCGGACGCCGTGGCCATCGGCACCGCGGCGCTGATTGCCCTGGGCGACAACGACCCCCGCTACGCCGCCGAATACTCGGCCCTGGGCTCGGCCGCCGGGTTCTACGACGACTTCCAGGACGGCCGCGACCCCGCCGGCATCACCACCCAGGACCCGGAGCTCTCCTCCCGCCTGGACCCCGTCGCAGCCGGTAAGCGGCTGGCCAACTACCTCCGTGTCCTCACCATGGAAGCCCAGACCATTGCCCGGGCCTGCGGAAAATCGCACCTGCACAACCTGGAGCCGGAAGACCTGGTGGCTCTGACCATCGAGGCCTCCGCGATGGCCCGGGTGCCGCTGGCAGGCACCAGCTGGATCCCCGGTGTGCAGGGAAGCTTCTGATGGCGGAGTCCTCTGATTACGTGGTGGTGGGCGCCGGCTTGGCCGGAGCCGCCACCGCGTGGCAGCTCGCGGCGCAGGGCCACCAGGTCACGCTGGTGGAGCGCGACGTACCCGCCGCCCACGACGGCAGCTCCCACGGCTCCGCCCGGATCTTCCGCTACGCCTACCCGGACCCGTTCTACACCCGGGCCGTGCTCGACTCCAAAGCGCTCTGGGACGGGCTCGCAGCGGACGCCGGCGCGGAGCTGATTACGCCGTTCGGCGCGGTGGACTACGGTCCAAAGCGCAATCCGGCGCAGCTCGCGGAGGTGCTTGCGGCCGTCGGCATCGACCACGAGCTGGTGTCCGCCACCGAAGCCCGGGGCCGCTGGCCGCAGATCGCGTTCGACACCGAGGTCCTCTGGCACCCCGGCGCCGGCGTGATCGACGCTGAAACGTCAGTCAACGCCATGGTGGCGCTCGCGTTCCGGCACGGCGCAAAAGTCCTGACCGGCTGGAGCCTGGACCGGGTGGAACGGCTGGGCGGCGGCTACCGGTTGCACTCCTCCACAGGGGAAACGCTCGACGCCGGCAACGTCGTCGTCAGCGCCGGCGGGTGGCTCCCGCGGCTGCTGGAGTCCCTCCCGCTGCCGGCGGGCTTCCTGGCCGGCCTGCCCGACTTCACCGTCCGGCAGGAACAGGCCTTCCACTTCCGGTACCGGGAAGACCCCGGCTTTTCCTCCACCAACTGGCCCACCTTCATCCACAAGGCCGGCGACATCCAAACCTACGGCCTCCCCGGCGGACGGGACGCCGGGTTCGCGGGCCAGAAGGTGGCCGAATACGACGGCGGCCCCCGCATCCCGTCGGCCGCCGAACAGACCGGAGTAGTGGACCCGGCCAACCGCGCCCGCGTGGTGGAGTACGTCCGCCGCTACCTGCCCGGCCTGGACCCGGAACCCTACGCCGAAACCACCTGCCTCTTCACGAACACGCCCAACGAGGACTTCCTGATTGACCGGGCGGACAACCTCACCGTCGTCTCACCCTGCTCCGGCCACGGGGCCAAGTTCGCTCCCCTGATCGGGCAGTGGGCCGCGGACCTGGCCACCGGCGCAGGGGCTGTTCCGGACCGGTTCCGCAGCTCCGCCTCACCGGCACTCACCACATAGAACGGAATCCCGTGACCCTTCCCCAGACCGCACCCGCGCCGCACGCGGTATCCGCCGAAACTGCCGGCGCACCTACCGTCGCAGGCCTCCTTAAGGAAATCTCCGACGTCGGACGTGACAGTGCCCGCGGTGGCTACTCCCGCCCGGTGTTCTCCACCGCCGAATCGGACCTCCGCACCTGGTTTATCGAGCAGGCCGGCCGGCGCGGGCTGGACGTCCACACTGACGCCAACGGAATCATCTGGGCCTGGTGGGACACGGCCACGGGCGTGCGGAAGGACGCCGTGGCCACCGGCAGCCACCTCGATTCCGTCCCCGGCGGCGGGGAGTATGACGGCCCCCTGGGCGTCGCCTCGGCGCTGGTGGCCGTCGACCTCCTCAAGGCCCGGAACTTCCGGCCGCGCCGGCCCCTGGCGCTCGCCGTCTTTCCGGAGGAGGAAGGCTCCCGGTTCGGCGTGGCCTGCCTTGGGTCACGGCTCCTCACCGGCAGCCTGGACCCGGACAAGGCCCGCAACCTCCGCGACCCGGACGGCAACACCTTCGCCGACGTCGCCGCCGCGAACGGACAGGACCCGCGGTTCATCGGCGCCGACTACAAGGCCCTGCAGCAGCTGGGGATGTTCGTGGAGCTGCACGTGGAGCAGGGGAGGGGACTGGTCGACCTGCACCGGCCGATGGCCATCGGGTCGTCGATCCTGGGCCACGGCCGCTGGAAACTGAGCATCACGGGCGAGGGAAACCACGCCGGAACCACGCTCATGAGGGACCGGCGGGACCCCATGATCGCGGCCGCCCAAGTCATGGTGTCCATCCGGGACACCGCCCGGAAGTACAAGGATGCCCGAGCCACGGTGGGCCGGCTGCAGCCCGTCCCCGGCGGTACCAACGTGATCGCCTCGCGGGTGGACCTGTGGATCGACGTCCGCCACCCCGAAGACTCAGTGACTGCGGCCCTGGTGGAGGCCATCGGGCTGAACGCCCAGGTCATCGCCGCGGAGGAAGGCTGTGAGGCGGCCCTGACCACGGAGTCGCTGAGTCCCACGGTGCACTTCGACGGCGGCCTCCGGGACCGGCTGCGGGAGCTCCTGCCTGCCGCCCCGATACTGGACACCGGGGCAGGCCACGACGCCGGGGTGCTGGCCGCACACCTGCCCACCGCCATGCTGTTCGTCCGGAACCCCACGGGCATCTCGCATTCGCCCGACGAACTCGTGGAGGACACCGACGCCGAGGCTGGCGCACAGGCCCTGGCTGACGCCCTGGCCGGGCTCCTGGGCGGGGTCCGCGTCATTGGCTAGCACCGGCGTCGTACACCTGGGCCCGCGTGGCCCGCCTAAGATGGCAACCATGACCGAACAGGCCGGGGACCGCGGAGCAGACCATGACGGCGACCAGGTGGCCGGCCGGCTGGAGCAGGTCATCGCGGCCCAGGTGCGGCACTACCGCACCACGCAGGGCCTGTCCTCCGCCGAACTGGCAGCCCGGACGGGCATGTCCAAGGCCATGATCTCGCGGGTGGAAACTGCCACCACCTCCTGCTCGCTCACCACCTTGCAGCGGCTCGCCGACGGGCTGAACGTTCCAGTCACCGCACTGTTCCGCGGCGCGGACACGGACCGGGACGCCACCTTCACCAAGAGCGGCCAGGGCAGCCTGACGGTCCGCACCGGCACCCAGCACGGCCACGAATACCGCGTGCTGGGCACCCTCAAAGGCCGGACCGATGCGCTGGAACCCACCCTGGTGACCCTCACGGACGCCAGCGACGTGTTTCCCCTGTTCCAGCACCCCGGCACCGAGTTCATCTACATGCTCGCCGGGAAAATGGTGTACGGGCACGGCTCCTACGAGTACGCCATGGAACCGGGGGACTCCCTGCTGCTCGACGGCGAAGGCCCGCACGGACCCCTGGAGCTGCTGGACCTGCCCATCAGGTTCCTGGCCATCTCCGCCAAATAGTACATCCGGTACGCCTGCGCTCAACGGGACCTGTGAAACTCGCGTGCAAAAGGCTGAAACGATCATTTAACACACCGGAAACCCATCCAAAAATCACCGCCATACTCTGGTATCAGACGGCAAAAGCCGCCCTCCGCCGGCCGTGGTTTCTCCACCCGCGGCCCACTCGGCGGAACGGCTCTGACGGCAACTGACCGTTCTTTTCGCATCTTGAAAGGGGTTTCCCATGGACTCGGGAAATGTCGCTTGGATTTTGGCCAGCTCGGCGCTGGTATGCATGATGATTCCCGCCCTGGCCCTGTTTTACGGGGGCATGGTGGGGTCCCGCCGCATCCTGAACATGATGATGATGTGCTTCGGCGGCGCCAGCCTGGTGGCCGTGCTGTGGGCACTGTTCGGCTACTCGATGGCCTTCGGAAACTCCGTGGGCGGCCTGGGACTCATCGGTGACGTCACCGAGTTCCCCGGCATGGGGCAGCTGCTGGCCAAGGACGATTCCGCGTCCATCCCGGTCATCCTGTTCGCAGCATTCCAACTGTTCTTCGCCTGCGTCACCACCGCACTGGTTGCCGGTGCCGCCGCGGGCCGCATGAAGTTTGGCGCCTGGATGCTGTTCGCCGGCATCTGGGCCACGGTGGTCTACTTCCCCATTGCGCACTGGGTGTTCGCGTTCGACTCGGCGGACGGCAGCACCGTCGGCGGCTGGATCGCCAACGGCATCAAGGCCATCGACTTCGCCGGGGGCACCGCAGTCCACATGAACGCCGGCGCCGCGGCCCTGGCCCTGGCCCTGGTGCTGGGCAAGAGCTCCGGCTGGCCCAAGGTGGAACACGCCAAGCCGCACAGCCGGCCGCTGGTCCTGGTGGGCGCAGGCCTGCTGTGGGTGGGCTGGTTCGGCTTCAACGCCGGCTCCGCGCTGTCTGCCGGCCAGTCGGCGTCCGTGGTGTTCCTGAACACCGCTGTGGCAGCTTCGGCCGGACTGCTTGCCTGGGCCCTTGTTGAGCGGTTCCGCCACGGCGCAGCCACCAGCATGGGCGCCGCCTCCGGCCTCATCGCCGCGCTGGTGGCCATCACCCCCGCCTGTGGCGCCGTCAGCCCGCTCGGCGCACTGGCCATCGGCGCCATCGCCGGGGCCGTCTGCTCGCTGGCCATCGAATGGAAGTTCCGCCTGGGCTTCGACGATTCCCTCGACGTCGTCGGCGTCCACCTGGTGGGCGGCATCCTGGGCACGCTGCTGATCGGCCTCTTCGCCACGGACAAGGCCCCGAACGGCGTCAGTGGCCTCTTCTACGGCGGCGGCTTCGAACTGCTGGGCGTCCAGGCCCTCGCCACCATCACGGTGCTCGCCTACTCCTTCGGTGTCACCTGGATCCTGGCGAAGATCCTGGACAAGACCATGGGCGGCCTGCGCATCAAGCCCGAGGACGAACTCCGCGGCATCGACCTCGCGGCCCACTCGGAGCTGGCCTACCTGATGGACGAGGACCCGGTGGAGCTGGGCTCCCCGCAGCGGGTCTAGTTCCCCGCCCAGAAGCTGCCGGGCGCCCGCCTGCTGGGGGCGGCGCCCGGCATACCTGCGCGCCGGCACCTACTCCTTGAACAGCCCCGCAAGGTCCTCGGCCGTGATGGCCCCGCCGGCCAGGGCATCGCCCTCCATGACGTCAGCGAACAGCTGCGACTTACGGGTCTTCAGCGCCATGACCTTCTCCTCAATGGTGTCCTTGGCCACCAGCCGGTACACCATGACGTTCCGGGCCTGCCCGATCCTGTGGGTCCGGTCCACGGCCTGGGCCTCGGAGGCAGGGTTCCACCACGGATCGAGCAGGAAGACGTAGTCGGCCTCGGTGAGGTTCAGGCCGAACCCGCCGGCCTTGAGCGAAATCAGGAACACCGGCGCGCTGCCGTTCTTGAACTCGCTGACAACGTCGGCACGGTTCCGGGTTCCGCCGTCGAGGTAGCAGTATTCGATCTCCTCCTGGTCCAGCCGCTCCCGGACCTTGCCCAGGAACCCGGTGAACTGGCTGAAGATCAGCGCCCGGTGCCCCTCGGCCACCAGGTCCTCGAGCTGCTCGAACAGCACATCCAGCTTCGAGGACCGAACCGCGGACAGGGCAGGGTCCACCAGGGACACATCCAGGCTGAGCTGCCGCAGCAGGGTCAGCGACTGGAAAATGGTGAACCGGTTCTTGTTGACATCTTCAATCAGCCCCAGGATCTTCTGCCGCTCACGCTGCAGGTGCGTCTGGTAGACCTTCTGGTGGCGCGGATTCAGCACCACCTCCAGGATCTGCTCCTGCTTGGGCGGCAGGTCCTTGATCACCTGGTCCTTGGTGCGGCGCATCATCAGCGGCCGGACGCGGCGCCGGAGCTTCTCCAGTTGCCCCTTGTCGCCGTTCTTTTCGACCGGTTTCTGGTAATACTCGGCGAAGCGTTTGGGGCTGGAGAACAGGCCCGGAGCGACGATGGATGTCAGGGCCCAAAACTCCATCAGGTTGTTCTCCAGCGGGGTGCCGGTGATGGCCAGCTTGAACGCGGCCGGCAGCTTGCGCGCGCACTGGTAGGCCTTGGACTGGTGGTTCTTCACGAACTGGGCCTCATCCAGGACCAGCCCGTTCCAGGTGCGGGAGGCGTAGGCCTCGTAATCGATCCGGAACAGGGCGTAGGACGTGATCACGATATCTGCCTCGCCCAGGGCCTCCGCCACGTCCTGCCCGCTCTTGGCAAAGGTCTCGCCGACAGTCCGGACGGTCAGGCCCGGGGCGAAGCGGGCGGCTTCCAGCGCCCAGTTGCCCACCACGCTGGTGGGTGCCACCACCAGGAAGGGCGCGACGGCGGCGGGCCGGCCTCCGGAGCCGGCGGCAGCACCGGCGTCGGACGTTTCCAGGGACGAAGCAGCCGCGACCGCCAGCTCCTTCGCCGCGCACATCAGCGCCAGCGCCTGGACGGTCTTGCCCAGGCCCATATCGTCCGCCAGGATGCCGCCCAGCCCGTGTTTGTAGAGGAAGCTCAGCCAGTTGAACCCCTCCAGCTGGTACGGCCGCAACTCCGCGTCCAGGGTGGCCGGCAGCGGCAGCCCGTCCGTGCCGCCCTCCAGGAGCCCGCCGACGGCGGACCGCCAGGCCGCAGCCTGTTCGTCCACGATCCCCAGCTGCGCCAGCTCGTCCCATAGCCCGGCCTGGAACCTGCTGATCTGCAGGGGAGCATCCTTGTTGTCCTGCAGCGACCTGGCTTCCTCGATCAGAGCCCGCAACTGGTGCAGTTCCGGCAGGTCCAGCGAGAAGTAGGCTCCGCTGGGCAGCAGCATCTTGGTCTGGCCGGCCGCCAGCGCGGAGAAGACGGCAGCGAAGGAGACTGGCTGGCCTTCCAGCGAAATCTGGATGCCCAGGTCGAACCAGTCACGCTGCTCGGTGGCCTTGGTGGAGATCGACACCACGGGTGCTTCCTCGGCCTCGCGGTAGTCCGCGATGTCACCCACGGTTTCCACATCCACGTCCGGCGCTTCCCGCAGCCGGGGGAGCACCTCCTCGGTGAACGCCAGCGTGTCCAGGCCGGTCAGTTCCGCGGACGCCGCCAGCCGCGGAGTGCCCCAGCCTCCCGTTGCTGATTCACCCAGGGCAGGGACCACGTCCCATGGCTGGCCGATGCCCTCCAGGATGCGGGCCTCGGCGGTGTCGTCACGGTAGCCGTGATCGCCCGGGTGCCGCCACAGGGGCTGGGCGGTGACCAGGGTCCCGGTCTTGTAGTGCCATTCCCAGTGCAGCCGCACCCGGTGGTCGGCACCGTAGTTGGCCAGCAGGGACAGGGTGGGGACGGCCAACTCGGGCAGTTCCACGGACTCGTCGCGGGCCGTCACCCGGGCCGCCTGCTTCAGTTTCGGGTAGAATCCGGTCAGGAAGCGGGATTCGTCCCTGGCCGGGATGTGCAGCATGCTTCCCGCAGTGACGAACGCCAGCAGCTCCTCGCTCAGCCCGTTCTC
This sequence comes from Pseudarthrobacter sp. 05T312, assembly GCF_056396685.1. NCBI lineage: Bacteria > Bacillati > Actinomycetota > Actinomycetes > Micrococcales > Micrococcaceae > Pseudarthrobacter > Pseudarthrobacter sp. 05T312. The sequence continues at coordinate 237,220 of NZ_JBFTLY010000002.1, read as the reverse complement.
CAGCGGCGCCAGCGTGATGGTGCCGTTGGGGTCCGGCACGCCCGGCAGCGAGGCTTCCCCGGAGGTAAAGAACAGCCCGTGCGCAGGGCGCCCGATCGTTCCCACCGACGCCGGATCAACCTCCGCGCCCTCAACCGTGATGGTGGGCGAAAGCTCCAGGCCGCCGTCGGACGTGTCCGCTTTTGCCCCGGCGGCTTCCGCGGCGGGCTCCGCCACCGGAGCCCCGTACCGGCTCAGGGAAAGCCCGACGGCGGCGGGGGCCTCAGCGACGTGGACCGGTTCCGTGCCGCGCGAGTGGACCAGCGCGAGCCCGATCTTCCGGGCGTCGGACAGCAGGCTCCACAGGTTCCTGCCCGCGTACGAGTTCAGTCCCAGCCACAGGCCCGCGGCGTTGTGCACCCGGCTGGCGGAGGACGAATGGCCGGCCAGGAACTCCTGCAGCCACTCGACGTGCGCCTGGTTCGATTCCCGCCGGAAGTTCAGGTAGCTCAGGGTGTTCCAGGAAACATCGCCCCGGATCCATTTGCCCTTGGCACCCATGATGACCGGCCGGACCTTGAGCTGGCGGACGCCGCGCACGGGGTCCCTGCGGCCGGTGTAGGAGAAATGCGGAGGCGGTTCCTCCACCTCGAACTGCAGGGCAAGCGGAACCCCCTGGGTGGAGGCGGTGGGACCGGGCCGGGAGATCAGGGGGCTGAGGGCCTGCTCCCAGTCGGAAAGGGCCGCGGCCGGCGCACGGGACACCTGGGTGGAGGTGGACGGAGCCAGCAGCTGCACCCGGATGGCGGGGTTGTCCTCGGCCGCGAACAGCAGGGCCGCCACATGCTTGCAGTCCTTGCGGACCGGGCAGCTGCACACACCCACGGTGCAGCTCCAGCCGCCGCCCTTCCGGACCAGCTTGGCGGTGGTGGAGTACGGAACGTCCGCCCCGCCCCGGACCTTCCCCAGCATCAGCCCCGTGCCGCCGTCGAACGATATGCCCGAGACCCTGCTTGCCATGGCATACGCCAGCCCGGCCGCCAGCGAGCGGTCGTTGATTGCAGGTGTCTGTATTGCCAGGTCCGCACTCTCGTCCGGTTGGGATGGCATGGTGGGGGCTACTTTCGGCAGGCCACGGCGGAGCCGGGTCCGGTGGGAGGTTATCTGATCCATCTTAGTTCGCCCGGGGGCGCCCCCATGCCGCCGGGGTCCCTTCCCTGCCGGTCCCGAAAACTTCGCTTGACGTTCATTTCGTTCGCGATGCTGCCGTGAACCGGCCGTCGTAGCGTGAAAGCGTCCGGAGCAACACCACCGCCCAGCAAGGATCGCCATGACCATCACGCACCAGCCCGTCGTCCTGACCAGCAGCAGCATCGGAGGCAGGGACGAGGAAGTGGTGGAGGCCAATGCTGCCATCATCGACGCTATGCGCAAGGCCATGCTGCGGCTGGAGGACATGTCCCCGGTTGCCGTCCGAAGCTGCCTGGTGGATTTCTACCTCTCCCAGGCGCTGGAGGGAGGCTTCGCCCAGTACGCCGTCATGGCCGGGGGCCGGATCGCCACCGACCCGCTGGTCCGCGAAGGCATGGCAGGGATGGGCGCAACCGCCCACCTGGACCTCTTCAACCGAACCGCGGAGGCCTACGCCGTGCTCACCGCCGGAACGGCAGCGTCCTACCTGGCCGGTGGCACCGATGACAGCGGTGCCGTCACGCGCGCCGTCCTCCGCATCGAGGAGCTCGACGGCGAGTTCGAGGAACTGCTGGAACACGAGAACATCACCTCCCTCAACGCCCGCTGGCTGCGCGGCCAGCCGGACCTGCTGGTGCTGGACGACGAGGAAGTGGGGCCGTACATCCAGCGCCTTGCCGCCATGGCCCTCGAGGATGCCGGCGCGGCGGCTGTGGGCAGCGGCGGGGCAAATCCGTTCTAGCGGGTTCACTGGCCGGCTGGCCTGCCGCAGGGGGCAGAAAAAAGAAATTCACCGTGCCCGTAACTTTTCCGCAACCGCAGGCGATGTAGTCAGTGATGGGTCCGCCCGGCGGGCCCAGTCCGATGTGTTGTCTAGGTTTTGGAGAAGTAAATGTCTGTATTCACCGTTCTCGCCACCAGTAAAGTCGCCGCCGGAGTCCTGGCCGCCGGGACTCTGGCAGTAGGCGGAACCGGCGCCGCAGCCGTCTCCGGTGTCCTCCCCACCCAGGCCCAGCAGACCGCCCACGAGCTCTTCGGTGCGCCGGCCCCCAAGCTCGCCGCCGAGGCAGCAGCTGACGCCCAGGCCACCCCGGCCCCCACCGCCACCGCTGCAGTCTCGGACGTCCTGAAGAGCGCCGACGCCACCGCGGAAGCCACCGGCAAGGCAACGGCCACGGCCACGGCTTCCGACGAAAAGGCCAGCGCCGACGTAACCGGTTCCGCAACGGCCAACACCGCCGTTGACGCCGCCGGCCCTGCATCCCTGGGTCTCTGCACCGCCTTCACCCACGGCGGCCTGGACGCTTCCTCCAAGGCGTTCTCCTCGCTGTCCATCGCCGCCAAGGGCGACGCCAACATCAAGAGCTACTGCACCGACGTCGTGGCCAAGGCCGACGCCGCAGCCAAGGCCGGTGCCGAGGGCAAGGGTTCAACGTCCGTTGACGCCACCAAGCCTGAGGTTCCCGCTGTTCCGTCCGCTCCCGCAGTGCCCGCCGTTCCGGCTGTCCCGGGCGTAGACGGCGCCAACACCGTTCCCGCTGTTCCTGCCGTTCCGGCGGTGGGTGGCAACACCGTCCACACGCCGTCGGTTTCGGCCCGCTAAGGCTCATTGGCTAGTCTGGACTGCGGCTGCGGCCGCAGTCCGGGCAGCCGGCCGGGGACGCGCGACGCTGGAAGGCTTGAAGGAGCGCCCCTGGCAGACCTGCCATGAGGCAGCCGGAATACCACGGGGATTGGCAGCCCAAACCGGAAACCGGGATAAGGCGAGGGCCTGGTCCCGGGATGGAGGAGCCGCTGGTGCTGGACACTTTGGCCCAAGAAGAGATCGACATATTCGACAACGCAGCCGGAACTGATCCGGCCGTGTTGTTCGCTGCTGCCTATCGAACCTTCGCGGGCCCGGTGCTGGGGTACCTCAAAGCGCGCGGACTGGATGATCCCGAGGCTGTCACCCAGGACGTGTTCATGGCCTTCTACCCCCGGATCGGCACCCTCACCGGTGGACTGCAGGGCGCAAAGTCCCTGATCTTCTCCATCGCCCACGCCCGCATGGTGGACCACTACCGCCGGCTGGAACGCAGGCCTCAGTTGACGCCCTACGATCCCCAGCATGACGCCCGGACCACCCCGTCCGCGGAGGACCACGCCGTGGAACTGACGGCCGGTGCCGAAGCCATGCTGGAAGGCCTCAGCGAAGAACACCAGGAGGTCCTGGCCCTTCGCGTCGTGGCCGACCTGTCCATCGAGCAGGTGGCAGCCATCATGGGCAAGAGCGCCGGAGCCATCAAGCAGCTCCAGCGCCGGGCCCTCCAAAACCTCAAGGCACAAACGCTCAAGAGAAACCAGGCAGATCATGAGTGATACCGCAGGATCCCGCAACGACGGTGCCGTTGACCAGCTTCTGCTGGAAGCAGGCATGGACGGCGACGGCCAGCTCCGCGACGCACTGCTCGACCTGCGCGCCCTGGCGGCCGGGGCCCCGGCACCTTCGGCCGACATCGCGGCGCTGATGGCTAGCCCCTCAGCAGCCACCACCACGGTTCTTCCGGTGGGTGCATCCGCCACCACCGCGCTTCCCACCGTCACTGCTGCCCTTCCCCCCGCCGGGACTGCCGCGGAGCCTGCTGCCGGGCAGCCGGCTGACCAACTGGCCGCCCGCCGCAGGGCCAAGCGCCGCATCACGCTCACCACGCTCTCCGTCGCTGCCTCGCTCGCGGCCGGCGGCGCAGTGGCCGCCGCCTCCGACCAGGGATTCCGGGACTCCATCTCCCAGCTGAACCACGCCGTCACCTCGTTCGTGACTGGCTCAACCCCCGTCCCTGCCGGCAATGACACCAAGCAGGTTCCGGTTCCCGCGCCGGCAGCCCCCCGGCCTTCGGCAACCAGCAGCGCGGATGCCGTCCCCCCGGCACCCGCGCCCGCTTCTGCACCTGCCGCCGCCGCGCTGTCGAGCGCTCCAACACGGCAGGGAACCATGCCTGCCCACGGCACGCCCCCGCAGAAACCTGCGGAGGTCCCGGCGGCAGCCGCACTGCCCACCGAGGTTCCCGGAGACGTCCGGAAGGGGCTGGAACAGAGCCCTAAACTGCCCGTTCCGCTGCCCACCGACATCCCGCTCCCGGGCAAGACCGCGGACGTGCCGCTGAAGTAGCCCCTCCGGGCGGATCCGGCCGGGCTAGTAGCCCTGTCCGGCCGACTTGATCAGGGCGCCCGACGGATCGGACAGGTACCAGACGCCGCCCACACCCTGGCCCAAGGTGTCGCCCGGCTTGGTGTCCTTTGCGAAGTAGTAGAGGGGCATGCCGTTCAACGTCACCTGCTTCTTGCCGTCAGGCGTGGTGATGGTGCCCACTTTCCCGGTGACTCCTTCTGCCGTGGGTGATCCTGAAGTGCTGGTCAATGGAGGCCACTGGACCAGGCAGGAACCAGTGCAGGCGCTGGTGCCGGAGTCCTTGGTGTCCTTGGTGAAGAAGTAGAGGCTCATTCCCTTCGCATCGACCACAATGCTGCCCGCCGTCGAGGACGCCGCCTTGAGGTCGACGGCGGAACTCGCCTGCGACGACGACGCCGACGTTCCGGAAGGGCTGGCGGAGGACGTCCCGGACGGGGTTCCGGCTGAACTGCTTGAGCCGCCCGTGGCCGGGCTGGAGGCCGCCGGCGTGGTCCCGGTGCTGCTGCCGCAGCCGGTGAGGGCCGCCGCCAGGGCCAGGATGGCAAGGCCTGCCCCGAGATGGTGTTTCATGGTGTGCTCCTTGGGTGTTCTTCTCTGGCTGTGTGCGTGCTTGGGTGTGCCGCTTCGCGGGCGCCCGGCGCTGGATCACCGCGCTAACCCCTACGACGCCTCCGGGTGAAGAATGGTTCACAGGTGGGCTGCCACGCCGGACGGTTGAACCGTTTCCTGATTTCCGTCGTGGTAACAGCCGGGAGCGCAGCACGCCGCGGCGTTCCCGGCGGCAGTGCCGGGCAGTGGTGTTGGCAGTGACGGGAGGAGCGGGATGCCGCTCGACGACAACGTGGTGGAGGCCATCTACCGTGAACATGGCAGCGCCCTGCGCCGCTTCGTGCTCAGCGCCACCAGGGATCCACAGCTCGCGGAGGACGTGGTCCAGGAGACCGTGCTCCGCGTCTGGCAGCACGCCCCGGAGGTCAACGGCAGCTTCCGCAGTTACTTGTACCGCACAGCCAGGAACATCATGATCGACAATTACCGCCGGAGCCAGCGCCGCCCGCATGAGGCGCTGGAAAGCAGCCTCACCGATCCCGCCGAGGTGATGGGCCGCGTTGACGAGCTGCTGAACCGGGTCCTGATGGAGGAGGCGCTGCTGCGGTTGAGCAAGGAACACCGGGACGTCCTGGTGGCCCTCCATTACCGCCGGTTCACGGTCAACGAGGCTGCTGTCCAGCTCAACATCCCCAGCGGCACCGTCAAGTCCCGCGCCTTCTACGCGCTCCGGGCTTTGCGCACCATCCTGGACGAGATGGGGGTGGAACGGTGACTCCCACACCGCACCACCTGCTGGGTGCCTACGTGCTGGGCGGCCTCGACGCGGCCGACCTCAGCCTTTTCGAAGCACACCTCCAGGGCTGCGCCGCCTGCCGCAAAGAGCTTGCCGTACTGGAGAAAGTCCCGATGCTCCTCGATGCCCTCCCCGTCCCCGACGCCGTGGCGCTCACTGCCGCGCCCGGCGGCACGGAGGGAGCTGACACCGGCGCCCCGGCGCGCCTGTTCAGCGAGCTGGCACACCGCCGCAGGACACTACGACGGCGGTGGGTGGCGTTGGCAGGCGCTGTGGCCGCTGCCTGCCTGGCGGTGGGCCTGGCCGTGGGGCCGCTGCTCGCCAGGCCGCCGCAGCCGGATGCCACCTACTCCGTGGCCTCCGGCGGAGGGCTCCAGGTGAACATCGACATGGCCCGGAAGACCTGGGGGACCGAGCTGGCCGTCAGCGGCAGCAGCCTGCCGGAGGAAGGGACGCTGTCGCTTTGGGTGCGCGACCGGGCCGGCGCGGAGGACCGGGCGTGTGCCTGGACCGCCACGCCCAGCGGGAAGGTCAAGGTCACCGGTGCCACACCTATCCAGCTTGGCAGCATCTCCAGCGTCGAACTGCGGGATGGCGCCCAGCGGGCCGTGGCGGTCATAACGGTTCCCTAGGACTGCGGATCCGGGCCAGGCTGGTTGTGTCCCCGGCCCGTTCCCAACGCACGGAATTCCGCCACCAGGGCCTCATCCTCGCAGGCGCGGGCGAAGGCGGCGATCCGCCGTTCGATCTCGTAGCCCAGCAGATGGCTGCCGATCCGCTCCATGATGGGCCGGAGCAACGCCGGGCGGCACGAAAACGTGTACTTCCAGACGGCCCGGGTGCCGTCGTCGTCCGCGGTGAACCGCCAGCCGCCGCCGAAGTTCGTGAAGAACCACGGGCCGGACACCATGGTCATCCCGACGCTCCTGGGCGGCGCATACGAGACGTACTGGCTCACCATGGCCAGCCCAAGGCGTGACCTGGTGCGGGTGCGGACGCCCTTTCCCGGTGCCTGCGCCCCGTCAAGGAAGCCCTGGGCGGAAATGAAGGGATCCCACTTGAGCCGGAATTCCCCCGTGGTTTGCGAGAAGGCGAAGGCAGTCCCAGGGTCGATGCGGATCCAGCGTTCGGCGCGTACTTGGGGCATGCCCCAACTTAACCACGCCGATGCCGGCTACTTGGTCATTTTCGCCAACCGCGCTCGCATGATCATGTAGGCGCCGTAGCAGATCAGCCCGGCTCCCACCGCTGCCAGCAGGTAGGGTCCCATCGGCTGGTCACGGAGGGCCCGCAGGCCGCCGTCCAGGCCGGTGGAATCCTCCGGATGCCGCTTGAGCGTGGCGACGGCGATGAGCAGGCCTGCCAGCAGGAGTACTGTCCCCTTCGCCAGGTAACCTGCCACGCCTAGTGCCGTGACGGCCGTCCTGGCCGGCCCCGGAGCCGGCATCCGCAGTTGCTTCTGGAAAGACTTCTTTGGTCCCCGGATGCCGTAGACCACACCCGTCACGGCAACCGCCACACCGATCAGGACCAGCAGGGCAACCCCGCCCGGGGCCTGCATCATGGACACGGTGAAGTCGCTCGCGGCCTTGCGGTTGTCGCCGCCGTTTCCAGTGCCCGTGAGGAAGTGCGAAAGGGTCAGGGCAAGGACGGCGTACACGATCGCCTGCAGGGTGGCCTTGGCCTTGTTCTTCACCTTGGTCTTGGTGGCCTGGTGGTTGAAGTCGAAGATCGCATCGCCTGCCTGCCAGAGCGACAACGCGGCGCAGGCCGCGAAGCTTCCCCACAGCAGGAACGGGCCGACGGGCACCGTGGCAAGTTCCGCTACCGCACCGCTGAAGTCAGCATTTCCGGTTCCGCCCACCGCCAGCCGGATCGAAATGGCCCCCACCAGCAGGTGGAGGATCCCGCTGGCCGCAAACCCGGAACGGGCGAAAATCTCAAGGACGCGCGAATTGGTGACGTCCTCGGCCTTGTCAACGGCCTGTTTCAGTTCTTCTTTGATCGTCTTTCCTTTTGGACGGCGCGGTAGTGCGCTGGTGTGCGTGCCCTTCTTATAAGGGCAATCGTGCCACGCCGTGGGGTCCCGGAACAGCTGGTTCCGGGCCGCCGATGGGGAGGGATCCCCATCGCCGCGATCCCATACCTGTGCAACCATGAGGACCAGCGATCGAAACGCACCGCACTCTTTTCCGGGGGAAACCATGACTTTTTACGGCGCAGACATCAGCCAGCTGCGGGCGCTGGCCAAGGCCGCCGACCAGGCAGCGACATTGCTGAGCAGCCGTGCCGGGTCCCTGCACAGCCAGATCCAATCCGCGCCGTGGAAGGGCCGGGACGGTGAACGCTTCCGCCAGGAGTGGAGTGCCAGCCACCGTCCCAGCCTGGACAAGGTGGTGGCCAGCCTGCGGGAAAACTCCAAAATCCTGATGAAGCATGCCGACGAGCAGGAAAAGGCGTCCACCACGGGAGGTGGGGGCTCCGGCGGCAGCACCTGGGACCGGATCACCTCCATGGCCGAGCAGGCGAGGGAGTGGTTCAAGGAGCGGGCCGAAGAAGCCAGGGCAGCGGCCGAGCACCGCCGCGACCTCGCAGCCGGACTGGACCGCATGGTCAACGCCAGCCCGGAAGAGCAGGCAAAGTGGTGGGCCGGACTGTCCGATGCCGACAGGCAGTACCTGATCCAGGGCGAAGGCAGCAACGGCCCGTTTGCCGAAGACCTGATGCGCATGGACGGCGGCATTCCCGCCGCCGCGCAGGAACTGGCGAAGCACCACCTGCAGGAACTGGCCAAGGCCGACATTCCGGTCTACACGGAAACAGGCAAGGCCTCCATCGAAGCCCGGGTTGCCTGGGTCCACGGCGGCGCCGAAGTGGGCACCGAGGTGGTGGAAAACGCCGACGGGTCCGCCACCATGAAGGTCTACGGAAACATGGGCCTGGGCGTCAATGACGCCTCCGGCACCGCAGGGGCAACACTCACCGGCGAGGTCTCCCGCGAGTACACGTTCGCCAGCGTGGAGGAAGCCATGGCCGCCCGCAAGCAGATGTACCACGACCTTCCGCCGGACAGCATCGGGGCGATCAAGGATGTGGCCGGCAACCCGCCCGGCTACATCCTGGACACCATCAATGATGCCGCGAAGGACAACGGCTCCACCGGCCAGACGGATAAGGCCAAGGGCACCTTCTCGCTGGATGCAACCGGCGAATCCAGCACGGTATCCGGCGGCGCGAAGCTCGACCTCGCCTACGAACGGAACCTGACCGACGGCACCTCCACGGCCAGCGGCGAGGTCTCCGCCAACGGCCAGCTCAAGCTGGACGGCAGGGTCTTCGAGGCCTCCGGCAAGGGCGGCCTGGAAGTCAACATGGACAAGCACAACAACATCGATTCCGTCTCGGTCTCCATGGACGGAACCGTGGCCCAGGGCGTCACGTCCGGCCTGAAGACCGAGGGGGCGAAGTTCGATTCGACCGTGACCGCCGGGACCCAGGGCACCGTCAAGATCGACGTCGACTACACGCCCGAGAACCGCCCCATCATCGACAGCTACCTGCGCAACGTCGCCTTGGGGAATGACACCGGTGCGGCCCATGACGCGGCCCGGCTCTACGAGGCCGGCTCCGCCACCGTCCAGGTGAACTCGGTGCTGACTGCCAAGAACGAGGCGGGCATCGATCTGAAAGTGGGTGAGGTGGACATCAAGACCGAGAACCAGTCCACCACCAACGTGTCCACGTACTATAAAGTCCCCAACGACACCAAGCTCGAGAGGCTCTGAAACCCATGTCAGTGCACATCGAATCCCCGCTGGGCTTCACCGCGGACTTCCCCGAGCACACCCAGGTCCTGGACGATTCCACGGCGGGCCCCAACAGCGAGCAGTTTGGCCTGCTGGGCGGTGTGCTGGTCACCGTCATCAAGGACGACACCTCCGTCCAGGACGCGCCGCAGGCCAACGGCTGGGCGCACCTGATGGCGGGCTACTACCTTGAGGACCGCGGCGGCACCCTCCTGGCGGAGGGCGAGCTGAACCTGCCGGGCAAGGCTGCATACGCCGTGGTGGCGGGATACGACGACGACGGCGGCCCGGCCAAGGTGGCAGCCACAGTGGGCGTGTGGGAAAGCAGCATGTTCATCGGCGTCGTGGTCGTCTGGCCGTACCTGGACCCGGAAGCCGAACCGCGCCTGGACATGCTCAAGGAGATCGTGGCCGCCATCAACGTCGGCTAGCGGCCTTCCCGGCCCCGCCGCTTAGCGGCGGCGGTAGCAGAGGTCGAAGATCAGCCGGCCGGCCTCGTGGGCCTTCGCCTCGAAGCTGGTCCGGATCCTGCCCTCGAAGCGGGGAGCCCAGCCGCCGGTCTCGTCCACGCCTTCGTTGGGCCCGGTGTGCTCCGTGCTCACCGGTGCGCGTCCTTCCCGCACGGGTGCACCGCCCACCACCGATTCGACACCGGACTGCCACACCTGTGTCAGCGGGCTTTCGGGGCCGCGGCGCTCGCCGTTGTGGAGGTTCTCGAAGTCCTTCGAGCCCGCCATGACATCCCGGACATGGACAGCATAGTTGGACCAGTCGGTGGCGATCCGGAACAGGCCGCCCGGTTTAAGCGCGCGGGCAGCGAGGCCTGCGAACTCCGGCTGGATGAGCCGGCGCTTGTGGTGCCGCGACTTGTGCCACGGGTCCGGGAAGAAGACCCACAGTTCGCTGACCGAGCCTTCGGGCAGCATGGTGGCCAGGACTTCGGGCGCGTTCGCCTCCACCACGCGGACGTTGTCCAGGCCCCGGCTGTTGATCTTGATGATGGTGTTGGCCAGTCCCGGGGTGTAGACCTCCACGGCCAGGAAGTTCGTGCCCGGGTTCTGTTCCGCCGCGTGGCAGACGGCGTCGCCCAGGCCCGAACCGATCTCAACGATGAGCGGGGCTTCGCGGCCGAACTCAGCGGCGGCGTCAAAGGTGTAGTCGGGGTGGACCGAGGTGTTGGCCACGTGCCGGGGCACGTCGACGGCCCACCGCTCGGCGTGCTCGGCCCAGGCTGCCTGCCGGCGGCCTTGGAGGCGGGTGCCGCGTCGCACGAAACTGACCGGGCGGCCGCCGTACGTGCCGAAGGAGGCCTGGGTTCCCGGCGTCACGGGCCTGGGGACATGCGGCTGCTGGGGGTTTTCAGGGGATTCACTCATCCCTTCCAGAATAGCGCCGCAGGCCCAGCGGAGAGTTTGGGCGCAAGCATGGGTGTGCCCGGAACAGGGTTCGTTCAGAAGACGCCTATGAGATTGAGTGCCGGGCCGAGCGCCAAAGCGAAGACCAGGCCGCAGATGCATAGGGCCACTGCCGCTGCGGACCGGCTTCCTGATCCCCGTGGCAACTGTTTCAGCGCCTGAAGCGCCGGCCGGAGGCCAATCGATGCGAAGAGGAGAGGCAGGCTGAACATTACGACGGGAGTTACCCAGGGCGTGGGGGAGTAGCCGCTGTCCGAATAGGTCATCAGCATGGCAAGCCCAGCGAGCGGTCCGGTCAGGAGCATGCTGGCAGGAGCAAGGATGGCCAGGACCAGGCTGTTTGTGGCCTTCCTGCCGACCCGGGTGTTCTTGGGTTCTCCGGCTGGCACCGGGGTTGCATTGTCCATCGGCGCCGGGCGGGGGTTTGGTTGAGGGGTCGTATCCACGGTGCTCCCGTTGGTCGGTGCGGCCTTATGCCTGGCCGCGGCTGGTTTCAACGTATGGAGCTGGAAACAACGCCGGAAGGTACGCCGGCCCGTATGTGGAAAACTCCGTGGCGGCGGCCGCCTGCAAGAATGGGCCCATGACGGACGGAATGAATGCTGCGGCAAGGAAGCAGCGGCGAACGGCTGCCTCCGGGGACGCCACGGGCGGGACCCGGACGGGCAGCAGCGTGGTGGACCTCAGCACCCTGGTGGACGCAGAAATCGATGAGCTGCCGGCGGCGCAACCCACCCGCGTGGGCAGCCGGCGCGCCCTCGCCTACCTCGGCGTGTGCCTGGTCCTGATCGGCCTGAACCTGCGCAGCGTCTTTTCCAGCCTCTCCGCCGTCCTGCCGGAAGTGACCTCCCAGGCCGGGCTGCCCGGCTGGTCCGTGGTGGTGCTGACCACGGTTCCGGTCACCCTGCTGGGTGTCTTCGCGCCGCTCGCCCCAGTCCTGGCCCGCCGATTCGGTGCGGAGCGGGTGCTGCTGGGCGCCATGGCATTACTGACCGCGGGGCTCCTGCTGCGGCCCGTGGACACCGGGACAGCAACGGGCGGGGGCGGCCACCTTCCTGCCCTCCTGGTGGGCACGGCAGCCTGCGGCGCCGCCATCGCCCTGTGCAACGTGCTCCTCCCGGGCCTGGTGAAACGCGACTTCCCGCACCGGCTGGGGCTCATGGGCGGGCTCTACACCACGGCCATCTGTGCCTCGGCCGCGCTCGGGGCCGGCTTCACCTACCCGGTGTACACGGCGACGGGTGAGTGGACCAAGGCGCTGTGGGTCTGGGCGCTGCCCGCCGCCGTCGTGCTTCTCCTGTTCCTCCCCGTGGCCCTGCGCCAGGGCACGGTCCGGCACCAGGCGGTCCGGGACGGGATCAACGTCTGGCGCTCACCCGTCGCCTGGCAGGTCACCATCTTCATGGTGCTGCAGGCCATGATGTCCTTCAGCGGCTTCGCCTGGCTGGCGCCCATCCTCCGGGAACGGGGCGTGGACGGGGCCACCGCAGGGCTGATCGTTGCCGTGTGTATCGTGCTGCAAATGCTGGGATCCCTGTTCGCCCCCGCCCTGGCCGCGAGGTTCCGGGACCAGCGCGCCATCAACACGGTTGTAGCGTTGATGACCGGCGGGGGATTCGTACTGAGCATCCTCGGCCCCCTCAACCTCATCTGGGTGTGGGCCGGCCTGCTCGGACTGGGGCAGGGAAGCCTCACCGCCGCGGCCCTGACCCTGATCATGCTCCGCACCCGCGACGGGCACACCGCAGCCCACCTCTCCGGCATGATGCAGGGCGTGGGCTATGGGGTGGGCTCCACGGGCACCCTCATGGTGGGCCAGCTCCACCAGGCAACGGGGTCCTTTGTTCCCGCCGGGATCCTGTTTATGGTGGTGGGCCTGCTCGCGGCGGTCTTCGGCTACCGGGCCGGCCGGAACCGGTTCGTGGAGTAGGGCCTGCCGTGCAGGACTCCACGCTCCCGGGAACCCGCGACGCCGCCGGAATCTTCCGGCCCCCATACCTGTGGGTGACCGTGGGAACCTGCGCCCTGGTGTTCCTGGCCGCCTTCGAATCGCTCGCCGTGACCACCATCATGCCCCTGGTCAGCCGGGAGCTGAACGGCGGAAGCCTCTACGCGCTGGCCTTTGCTGGGCCAATGGCCACCGGCGTGATCGGCATGGTGGGGGCGGGTAACTGGTCCGACCGCCGCGGACCCGCCCTGCCGCTGTACGCCTCCGTGGCCCTTTTCGTGGCGGGCCTGCTGATTGCGGGCACCTCGGTGACCATGCCCATGCTCGTCGCCGGCCGCCTGGTGCAGGGTCTCGGCGGCGGCGCCCTCACCGTTGCGCTCTACGTGCTCGTGGCGCGCTTCTTCCCGGGCCAGCTGCATGCCCGGATCTTCGCTGCCTTCTCGGCGGCCTGGGTGGTCCCGTCCCTGGTGGGGCCCTTCGCCGCCGGCGTGGTGGCCCAGGTTTTCAGCTGGCACTGGGTGTTCCTGGGCGTGGTGGGCCTGGTCATTCCCGCGTTGGCCATGATCGTGCCAGTGCTGCGCGGACTGGACGGCCCCGACGCGGAGGGACAGCCGGCCGGAACAGGCCAACCGGGAGGAACCGCGCCGCCGTGGGCCCTGGGCCGGCTGGGCTGGGCGGCACTGGCCGCGCTCGCGGTGCTGGGGCTCAATCTTTCCGCAGACGCCCGGATCCCCGGCTTCCCGGCAGCCACGGCACTCCTGGCGCCCGCCGCCGTCGTCCTGGCCCTGGTGGCCGTGCGTCCCCTGGTGCCCCCAGGCACCCTCGCCGCCCGCCGCGGGCTGCCGAGCGTGATCCTGGCGCGCGGGCTCGCCTCGGCGTCGTTCTTCGGCGCCGAGGTCTACCTTCCGTATCTCCTGATCGACCAGTATTCGTTCCCGCCCACCCTGGCCGGGCTGACCCTCACCGGCGGCGCGCTCGCTTGGGCGGGGGCCGCCGCCGTCCAGGGACGGATGGGCACGCGGCTGCCGCACCGCCGCGCCGTCCAGGCCGGATCGCTCATGGTCCTGGCCGCGATAACCCTGGCCCTGGCCACCACCGCGCTGCACTGGCCGGCCGCCACCGCCATCGCCGGCTGGGTGCTGGCAGGGGGCGGTATGGGACTGCTCTACCCACGCCTGAGCGTGATGACCCTGGCGCTGTCCACCAAGGAGAACGAAGGCTTCAACAGCTCCGCCATGTCCATCTCTGACTCCCTGGGCGGGGCGCTGTCGCTGGCCACCACGGGGATTGTCTTCGCCGCATTCGCTACGCCGGTCCAGTCCTTCGCAGGAGTGTTCGCGTTTACCGCGGCCATCGGGGTCGCAGCGGCATTGGTGGCGCCGCGCGTCACCACCCCAGCTCCTCCGGCAGGTTAGGAAAGGCGGGTGGCGCGCAGGACGACGTCGGCGATGGTCGCTTCCTGCCCTTCCGGTCCCGTCGCCGGGCGCTCCCGGCTGGTGAGGACCTCCACCTGCCACTCGGGCTGGTCCAGTCCCAATTCCTGCACCAGCTGGTCCCCCGTGTAGAACATGTCCAGGTGCTTGTGGTGGTCGTTGCCCCAGGGCGGCAGCCGGTCCGGGTGGTGGCCCACCACCAGCAGCGTTCCGCCGGCTTTGACGGCCGAGGCCGCTGCGCGCAAGGGGACCCGCCAGTCCAGCTCCTGGGAATGCAGGAACTGCGATGTCACCAGGTCGTAGGAGTTCCCGGGGTGCCACTGCGCCAGGTCCGCCTGCTGCCAGGTGATCCGGCTTTCCATGGTGCCGTTCGAGGCATGCACGCTTTCCCGCGCCAGTTCGGCCAGTTCGTGGGAGCGGGCCCGTTCCAGGGCAACGGCGGAGACGTCGACGGCGGTCACGGACCAGCCCTTTTGCGCCAGCCAGATGGCGTCGGCGCCTTCCCCGCATCCCAGTTCCAGCGCCGTCCCGGGCCGCAGGCCACCGGCTTCCCGGACCAGCTGCGGGTTCGGCTTCCCGCTCCACAGCCTGGCTTTGCTGCGGTACCGCTCGTCCCAGGCGGAAGCCGCGTCAATGCCGCCGCCACCCCCGTCCAGGGCCGCCCCGCCGTCGTGCGTGTGCCCTTCATGCTGTTGCGTGTCCTGGTGCTCGCTCATGCCTCAACACTGCCCCGCCAGGTCCCCGAAGGCAACGCCGACGACGGGTTCCCGGCGCGGGGATGCTAGACTGGAGGAACTTGATGTGCAGTGATGCCGCCTGCTCCGGATCTGGAGGTTCCTTTCCAGGGAGCGGGCTTTCTTCATGTGAGAGGCACATCCTGCGTCGATGAACGCGTTCCATTTGGTCCCGGCCGGCTGTCCTGATTTACAGCGCCCGGTTGATCACCTGACTTTTCTTCGGCGAAACCCCTGGTCCAACCGGCATCGGGGGCCGATATCCGCCCGGATACCGCCAGAAAGACCGTAAAAAACTACATGACTACTTTTGCTGCCCTCGGTACTCCCAAGGCCCTTGCAGACACCCTTACCGCCCAGGGAATCGTTGAACCGTTCCCCATCCAGGTGAAGACCCTTCCGGACACGCTGTCCGGCCGTGACGTCCTGGGCCGGGGCCGGACCGGATCCGGTAAGACCATTGCTTTCGCTATCCCGCTTGTAGCAAGACTCGCTGAGCGGGAAGCCAAGTACTTCCGCAAGCCCGGCCGCCCCATGGGCCTGGTCCTGGCACCCACCCGTGAACTGGCAACCCAGATCAACGCCACCATCGAGCCGCTGGCCAAGGCCGCCGGCCTGAACACCACCGTGATCTACGGCGGCATCTCCCAGGCCCGGCAGGAGAAGGCGCTGCGCGCCGGCGTCGACATCGTCATCGCCTGCCCCGGCCGCCTGGAGGACCTGATCCGCCAGCGCATCCTGACCCTCGAGGCTGTGGAGATCACCGTCCTGGACGAGGCCGACCACATGGCCGACCTCGGCTTCCTGCCGGTGGTCAAGAAGCTCATGGACATGACCCCCAGCGAGGGCCAGCGCCTGCTCTTCTCCGCCACCCTGGACAACGGCGTGGACAAGATCGTCCAGCGCTACCTGTCCAACCCGCTCACCCACTCCGTGGACGATCCGCAGGCAGCGGTAACCACCATGGAGCACCACGTGCTGGTGGTCAACGACCAGACCGTCAAGAAGCAGCTGATCGTGGAGCTCGCCTCCGGAGCCGGCCGCCGCGTCCTGTTCATGCGGACCAAGCACCACGCCCGCAAGCTGGCCAAGACCCTGACCGACGCCGGGATCCCCGCCGTCGACCTGCACGGCAACCTCTCCCAGAATGCGCGTGACCG
Source organism: Pseudarthrobacter sp. 05T312 (assembly GCF_056396685.1). Classification (NCBI taxonomy): domain Bacteria; kingdom Bacillati; phylum Actinomycetota; class Actinomycetes; order Micrococcales; family Micrococcaceae; genus Pseudarthrobacter; species Pseudarthrobacter sp. 05T312. The sequence continues at coordinate 221,037 of NZ_JBFTLY010000002.1, read as the reverse complement.
CAACCTGGCCGAGTTCTCCAACGGCGACGTCCGCGTCCTGGTGGCCACCGACGTTGCCGCCCGCGGTGTGCACGTCGACGACGTCGAACTGGTCATCCACGTGGACCCGCCCACCGAGCACAAGGCGTACCTGCACCGTTCAGGCCGCACCGCGCGTGCCGGTTCCGACGGTACCGTGGTCACCCTGACCCTGCCCGAGCAGCAGGCTGACGTGAAGAAGCTCATGAAGGCCGCCGGCGTGGATGTCAGCTTCGAGCGCGTCACCGCGAGCTCACCCATCGTGGCCGAACTCGTTGGCGACATCGCCGAGAAGGTGGACCCGCGGACCCGTGCCGCACTGCTGGCAGCCAAGGCCCCCAAGCAGGGCGGCGGCACCTCCACCGGTGCCAATGCGGAGCGCAAGCGCGCACGCCGCCAGGCTGCTCCCACCACCGGTGGGCGTGGCGGACGTGGTGGACGCGGCAAGGTTTCGGCCGAACCCGCCCGCAGCGACGCCACCCGCGCCGAACGCCGCGCTGTCGCCTTCGAAGGCCGCACGGAAGCCCGTGCAGCGTTCGACCGCAATGCCGAGCAGAACGAGGACCGCGCAGTGGCAGCAGCCGCTGCCCGCCGCAATGCCCGCGGCCGCGCCACGGCTTCCACGCACCGCAACGACGTTCCCGCAGCAGGTGGCCGCTCATCGGCCGGCCGCGGGTCGAACGGACGTGCAGTCGAGGGCCGCAGCGATTCCCGGATTACCCGCAGCGACGCTCCCCGCGGCGGCACCGGCCGCCCGGCTTCCGGCGGACGCCCCGCGTCCGGTGGTGGCCAGCGCAGCGGCCGCCCCGCAACCGGCCAGCGCGCCGCAGCGGGTACCTCCGGCCAGCGCTCGGGTGCAACCGGAGGAAGCAAGGCAGTCTGGTCCTCCAACACCGGCGGAACCTCGGGTGGGTCATACGGCTCCGGCAGCGGCGGCAATGGTGGCTCGGGCCGTCCTGCCCGCAGCGGCCCCCGCCGCGCGTCCGCACCGGCGTCGAACGAGCGCCGCGGCCGCTAGTCCCCACCGGCCGTAAAACTGCAGCGGCGGTTGAGTTTGTCGAAACCCGGTTTCGACAAACTCAACCGCCGCTTTTGTTTTTACCAGCCGCGGGCGCGCCACTCATCGAGGTGCGGGCGCTCAGCACCCAGCGTGGTGGGTTTCCCATGCCCGGGATGCACGACGGCGGTGTCCGGGTAGGCGTCGAACAGCCGCTCCGTAACGTCGGACAGGAGCTGGTTGAACCGTTCCGGGTCCTGCTGGGTGTTGCCGACGCCGCCGGGAAACAATGAGTCGCCGGAGAAGATGTGCGCAGGTCCTTCCGGGTCCTGGTACACAAAGGCTATGGAGCCCGGGGTGTGGCCGCGCAGGTGGGCGGCGGTGAGCTCGAAGCCGTCGAACTTCCCAACGTCGCCATGGCTTAGCCGCACCTCCACGGGGACCGGCAGCGCGTCGGCGTCGTCCGCTCCGGCGGCTGCCGGTGCGCCGGTGGCATCCACCAGTTCCTTCAGGGCGCGCACGTGGTCCCAGTGCTGGTGCGTGGTGGCAATCAAGGCAAGCCGCGGGGCTGCGGACGTGTCCCCTGCCCCGTCCGCCAGCAGTTGCTGGATGGCAGGGAGATCGTCAGCGGCGTCGATCAGCACCTGTGCACCGCTCTCCTTCGCCGTCAGCAGGTACACGTTGTTGTCCATCTCGCTGACCGGGATGCTGCGGATGGTGAGGCCCGGCAGGTCGTATCGAAGTGAGTCCATGGGCTTCAGTCTAAGGACGGGCTAGAGGCCGAGAGGCAGGGTGGTGGAGTAAACCTGCTTGGACGGCCGCGCGGCGAGTACCTCGTGCAGCGTGCTCCTGCCTTCCGGCGTGGCCCGCCAGGCGGCGTAGTCGTCGTGGTCCTGGGTGGTGGCCCAGGTTTCCACCACCAGGATGTGGCAGGGGTCCGCATCGTCCACCAGCGCTTCGATGCCCTGGTTGCCGGGCCAGGCGCGGGTGGCGGCGAGGGTTTCCGCCAGGTATTTGGCGGCGTCGTCAACATGTTCGGGCTTGAACTGGACTTCGAAGTGGACGATGGCAGGCACGGGGCTCCTTGGGTTCGTAGTTCGTAGTTCGGAATGAGGGGAAGGCTGCTATTCGCGGCCCTCGGACACCCACGTGGGGTCCGCGGAACGGGAGCCGACGACCGCGTCGGACGCTGCGTCCAGGGCCTCCAGGTGCGCCGGGGCCAGCTCCAGGGACAGCGCGCCGAGGTTTTCGTCGATCCGGGCGGCCTTGCGGGTACCGGGGATGGGGACCACCGGCAGGCCCAGCCGCTTGCCCTGCGCGAAGATCCACGCCAGGGCAACCTGCGCTGGAGTGGCGGCCAGTTGGTCCGCCACGGACCGGACGGCGTCCACCACGGACTGGTTGGCGCCTGCGGCGTCCGGGGCGAACCGGGGAATATTCCGCCGGAAGTCCTTTGCGCCCAGGCTGGCGGTATCCACGGTTCCGGTGAGGAAGCCACGGCCCAGCGGGGAGTACGGGACAAAGCCCACCCCCAGGCCGGCGGCGGCGGGGACCACGTTGCGTTCCACGTCCCGGCTCCAGATGGACCATTCGCTCTGGACCGCCGCGATCGGGTGGACCGCCGAAGCGTCCTGCAGTTCCTGTGCCGTCACCTCGGACAGGCCCAGGTGCCTGACCTTCCCCTGCTTCACCAGCTCCGCCATCGCGCCCACGGTTTCCTCGATGGGGACGCGGACGTCGCGGCGGTGCATGTAGTAGAGGTCGATCACGTCGGTGCCCAGCCGCTGCAGGCTCCGATCCACTGCTTCGCGTACATAGGCGGCGTCGCCGCGGATGTCCGTGTAGCCGTCCGTGGGCGTGCCCACCAGCGCGAACTTGGTGGCCAGCTGGACTTCGTCCCGCCGGTCCTTGAGCAGCTGGGAAATGAGTTCCTCGTTGCTGCCGCCGCCGTAGATGTCAGCGGTGTCGATGAAGCTGACACCGGCGTCGACGGCGTGGTGCAGGGTCTGCAGCGCCTCGGCAGGGTCCACCTCGCCGTACACCGGCGTGAGGGCCATGCCGCCGAAGCCCAGGGGGCTGACGGTCAGTCCATCACCGAGGTGGACATTTCGTGCGGCTTCATTGCTGCCGGATTCGCTGGGTGCGCTTGCCATGGTTCTCCTGTTCGTTTCCTGCGTTGAAATTTACAGCCAAGGTAGGACGCGGTCCGCCGCCGGGCGGGTGGCCTGGATCAGGCGGGCATTGGCTTCGTCGGGTCCAGTGGCCCAGGCAACCGCAGCCTCACGTTGCATGCCGAACGAAACGTGCCGGTCCACCAGGCGCTGCAGCCGGAGCGCCAGCGGAGTTTCGAGGAACCACACCTCATCCAGCTGCGCCCGCACGTCCTTCCACGGTTCCTGGTCCGCCAGCAGGTAGTTCCCCTCGGTGATCACCAGCTGGACCTCGGCGGGGACGGCAATGGAAGCAGCCACCGGCTCGTCCAGGGTGCGCCGGAACTCCGGTGCGTACACCACCGCCTCGTCCCGGAGAGCCAGGCGGCGCAGCAGCGCAAGGTAGCCGCCGGCGTCGAACGTATCAATGGCTCCCTTGCGCTGCCTGAGCGGGGTCCCCTCGATGATTGCGTTGCCCAGGTGGAAGCCGTCCATCGGCACCACCACGGAGGTGCCGGGGCTGAACTGCTCCTGCAGCCAGGCGGCGAAGGTGGACTTGCCGGACCCGGGCGCCCCCGCTACGCCCAGGATGGTCCGTGTTCCGGGCACCAGCCGGCGCCGCAGCGTATCCACGGCCATTGTGATCTCGGGGGAGTGCATGGCAAAAGCCTAGTCACCGCCGGGTGCCGGCCGCGCATCTTTTTCTGCCGGCAGCGCTTTCAGGCCCGCGGCGCAGCCCACGATCCCCGTGATGAACAGCAGCTTCACCACGCTGAAGGGCTCCGCGCCGGTGGCCATGGCCCAGCCCACGGTCAGTGCGGCGCCGATGCCCACCCAGATGGCGTAAGCCGTGCCCAGCGGGATGTTCCGAATGGCCACGCCGAGGCCCAGCATGCTGAGCGTGGCGGTGACGGCGAAGACGGCGGTGGGCAGTGGGCGGCTGAAACCGTCGGACAGGCCGAGCGCGGTGGCCCAGACAGCTTCCAGGACGGCCGACGCCAGCAGCACCAGCCACGGAACGGAACGCTTCAACATCACGCCACCACCTTGAGGCCAACCACGCACGCGGCGATGCCGGACAGCAGGAGCAGGCGCGCCGCCGTCGGACGTTCAACCCTGGTGGCCATCGCGTAGGCGGAGGTGAGGACCACCCCCACGCCCACCCACACGGCATAGGCCGTTCCAGTGGGAATGGACTGCATGGCCACGGCAAGGCCGCCGGTGCTGGCGGCAACGGCCGCCAGGAACAGGACCCCGGGGGCGATTCGGCGGCGTCCGGAAACCTGTGCGGCCCGGTGCAGCGCAGCTGCCCAGACGGCCTCCAGCGCGCCGGAAAGAATGAGGATGATCCACGGCATGACAGTTCCTTTGGCCAGTCTTGTCGCGTGCCGGGTACTGAACCGTCGTCCGGAGGCCGGGGTGGGGGCCTTGGCTTCCAAGGTAGCAAGGCACGACGGCGGGCTGCCACCGTTGGTGCGCAACCTCACCACCAGCCCAGGTGCTTACGTTGCAGGATCCTGGGGGTCGATGGACACCACAGCCAGGAAGCCGCGGCCCAGGATTTCCGGGGAATCGCTGTCGGACCCCACCACGGCGTCGTAGCGGCCAAGCTCCAGCGGTTCGCCGGCGCTGTCGCTGACCTTCGCCTGTCCCTGCAGGAGCACCCCGAGCTGCCCTTCGAATACGGGGTGGGCGCGTTTCTTGGACAGCTCGATGATGGAGGTGAAGGCCTTGAACGCCCCGGTCCGGGTGATGACGTTGAGGTCACGGATGTCGCCGGTGGGCAGTGCCGCTGTTGTGGCGGCGCCGCCGTCGAAACGGAACGGACGGTACTTCTCAAGGGGCTGTTCCGCGCCGCCAACGGTCAGCAGCAGCAGTTCCCCCTCGATGACCGTCAGTACCCGCTCCATGCCGGGGAAAGCGGAAAAGTCGCCGGCCTTGGCCACATCCGCGATGCTGACCCGCCAGTCCCAGCCGCCGTCCGCCGACCCCTGGCGTGCGATTTCCCTTGTCACCCCGCCACCGTTGCGCCATGGTTCGGCCTTGAGCCCTGCGAAGCGGATGATCTGCATCAGCCCAGCCTAGTTCCCCGCCGCGGATGCCCGTCGCACGCCGGTCCCGTGCCTGTTACTCTCCTCCGGGGGGTCAACACGAAAAAAGCCTGAAGGAGCCCGGGAATGTTCGTCAAAGTGTGTGGTCTCAGCACGCCCGAATCGGTCCGCGAAGCAGTGGACGCCGGCGCGGATGCGGTGGGTTTCGTCCTCACCGCCAGCCCCCGGGTTGTCTCACCGTCACAGGCCGCCTCCCTGCTGGCCGGGGTACCGGACACCGTCTCACCGATCGGTGTCTTCCGGGAAGAGCCCGTCGCCGACGCCATCGCCATCGCCCGGGCCGCCGGTCTGGAGTGGGTCCAGCTGCACGGGGCCCGGTCCCGCACGGACGTGGCAACAGTGCACGACGCCGGCATGAAGCTGGTCAGGGCCATCACCATGGGTGCCTCGCCGGACGAGTTCGAGGACTGGGGTGAGGACCTCCTCCTGATCGATGCCGCCGTACCGGGTTCCGGGGAGTCCTGGGATTACGCTTCCGTGGCTGCCCTGCCCGTGCTCCGGGGACGGAACTGGCTGCTCGCCGGTGGCCTGGAGGCGGCCAACGTGGGCCAGGCAGCGGCCGCTGCGCACACCTGGGGCGTTGACGTGTCCTCCGGCGTCGAGGCGTCCCGCGGCGTGAAGGACCTGGCCAAGATCCGGGCGTTTGTCCAGGCTGCCAAGGCCGCTGCCACGGTCTAGCGGCCATCCACGTGTGCCCGGCGGCCGCCGGGTCAGGGCAAGCTCAGGGATGTCCCCCATCTTTTGGCCGGAGGGCCTTTTTGTCGGGGGGTCGAGGGCACAATGGGTGCATGAAGACACTTCTGAACATCATCTGGCTGGTTTTCGGCGGCTTCTGGCTGGCCCTGGGCTATTTCCTCGCAGGCGTGGTCTGCTGCCTGCTGATTGTCACCATCCCCTGGGGCATCGCCTCATTCCGGATTGCTTCCTACACGCTATGGCCGTTCGGCCGGATGGTGGTGGACAAGCCTGGCGGTACTGGTGTCTTTTCGCTGCTGGGCAACGTGATCTGGCTGCTGGTAGCCGGAATCTGGATTGCCATCGGACATGTGGTCACCGCCTTCGCCATGGCCGTGACCATCGTTGGAATCCCACTGGCCATCGCCAACCTCAAACTCATTCCGGTATCCCTGATGCCGCTCGGCAAGCAGATCGTGCCAACCAGCACTCCGTTCGTCAGCACCTACCGCTAAGGTTTGCCGGTCATAGCGGCCGGAACGACCCATCCCTGAGGATGGCCGTCCGCTCACTGCCGTCCAGCTCAGCGGCGATGTCCACGTCCTCCGCGTAGCCTGCCCCGGACAGTTCCCGGCCGCTGGAGCAGTTCTGCAGCAGCTCGCGCAGCCGTGGTTCGGCGGACTCGAAAACAGCCATGGCCGCCACTGCCTCCGGAGCATAGCCGTGCCGCCCGTCACCTGCTTCGTAGCCGCCCTTCCCGGCGGCCACCAGCCCCGCGATGAAGGCGCCGGCCCCGATCTGGTCCTCCACGGAAGGCCGGATTGCGCCGTCGGGCCACCGCTCGCCGGCGGCGACCACGGCCACCACCGCATCGGCAGCGAGGTTGGCCGCCACCCATTCCGCCGTGGCCGCCGCGTTCCGCAGGCAGGCTGCGGCCACGAGCGGCACTTCGGCGGCCAGCGCATGGCAAAGCTCGGAACCGTTGGGCGAGGGCAGCACCACACGGTCCAGCGACTCTGCGGCGCGGAGGCTTGCGGGCGACAGGCTCAGGCCTCCGCCGCCGCGGGGCCCGGCCAGCTGGGCGCGGTGGTGGGCGGCGTAGTCCTCGGCCGTGGTGTCCCGCCAGCGGTAGGGAAATACTTCGGCGCCCCGGTCCAGGGCCACGCTGACGCAGGTACTGAAGGACAGGACATCCACCACTACCGCGATGTCGGCCCCGGCCGCCACCGTCCTGGCACCCTCCAGCCCCCACTCCAGCCGGACGGTGAAAGGGAGTTGGCGGTGCGCCGCATTGGCGGAGTGCGTGTGCCGCGGGCTCGTGCCGGGTGCGTTCATGCCAGTTCGCCTTCCAGGTTGCGGTGTGCGGTGTCCAGCCACAAGGCCCTTGCCCGCCGGTGGTGGAACAGCGGGTCCAGTTCCAGCAGGCGGCGGACGACGGCGGACCTTCCGGCTGCGAAGTCGGCGTCGCCGATGTGCGCGTAGTCCTGCCGCACCGCAGCGACGTAGCGGGCGTACTCGTCCGGTTCGGCGCCCAGGATGGAAAGGTCCGCGTCGCACAGGAGGGCCCCGTCGTCGTCGCCAGGCTCCGGCCGGTGGTCCGACGTCAGCCGGACCAACCGGGCAACTTCCGCCACTTCTTCCTCGGGAAGACCGGCGTCGGCCAGCCGGTCTTCGGCCAGCCGCGCGGACTCCTCCTCGTCCTGTTCCGCGATCCCGCGGTACACGGCATCGTGGAACCAGGCCGCCAGCAGGACCGTCCGTGGCGGGTCGCCAGGTTCCGTGAGCAGGTCGATCGCCTCGAGGACCGATAGCAAGTGGGTGCAGCCGTGGTAGTGGCGGTGTGGTTCGCTCCACCGGTCCAGCAGGTCAAGGAACAGTGCGTCGTGCCCGGGCATAATGGCTTCCCAACGGTTCAGCAGCGGGACCTTCAGCGACTTGTTCCGCCGGCGCGCCGGGATCCGCAGGCCGCTGGCGATGAGCCGGCGTACCAGCACCCTTCCCTCCACCGGAGTGGCGCCGGCAGCCACCAGGTCATCGAACCGGCGTTCCGGCACATCGTAGTGGTCGCCGTCGAAGGCCCGCTCAGGAATCCCGGCGGCAGCAGCGAACGAATGCAGCTCATCCAGCGATGTGTCCGACACCAGGTGCGAGAAATGCGTTCCGTGGGCAGGCCACAGTGGCGGGTCGATGTAGATGGCCATGGAAGGAGTCTAGTGCCGCCGCCGGCTGGGACCCCGTGGCGGCCGAGCGGGTGGCATTCAACCTCGACTGCGAATCCATGCAAGCCTATGTCCCGCATTTGCGGCATATAATCCTCACATGGCACTCATCCGCGTCTCCGAAGCAGCCCGGTTCCTGGGCGTAAGCGACGATACTGTGCGCCGGTGGACGGAGCAGGGGACCCTGACCGCGCTTCGGGACGCCTCCGGCCGCCGGGTGGTGGACGGACTGGAACTGGCAACGCACGCACGGAAGCTCGCCCAGCTCCCGGACGACCCCAAAAACGGCAGCAGCTCGGCACGGAACCGGTTCGTCGGCCTGGTCACCAATGTCATCACGGACAAGGTCATGGCACAGGTGGAACTGCAGTGCGGTCCTTTCCGGGTGGTCTCCTTGATGAGCAGCGAGGCCGTGCGCGAACTCGGGCTGGAACCGGGGGCCGTTGCCACCGCCGTGGTCAAGGCGACCACTGTCATCATCGAATCATCGAAGGGCCGGGCCACCGCATGAACCAGCCACTTGCCCGGCCCGGGCACTCACCACTCCGGAAACGCATGCTTTCGCTCGCTGTCCTGCCAGTGGTCGCGCTGCTGCTGGCGGTCCTCCCGGGCTGCGCCGCAGGGGGCTCCGCGACGGATGCCGGTGCCGGCACCACCGCAGACGGCAAGCCCGGCGGCGGGATCACCGTTTTCGCGGCGGCCTCCCTCAAGCAGGCCTTTACCGAGCTCGCCAGCACTTTCGAAGCGGAGCATCCCGGCACATCGGTCGCGCTGAGTTTCGCCGGTTCCTCGGACCTCGCAAGCCAAATAAGCCAGGGTGCACCCGCCGACGTCTTCGCGTCCGCGGACACCGCCAACATGAAGAAAGTGCAGGACGCAGGCCTGGCCAATGGCACGCCGGAAAACTTCGCCACCAACACCCTGGCCATCGCTGTGCCGCCGGGCAATCCTGCCGGAGTCACATCGCTGAAAGACCTGGCCCGGCCCGGCATCAAACTGGTGACCTGCGCCAGCCAGGTTCCCTGCGGCGCCGCCGCGGCCCGCGTGGCCCAGGCGGCGGGGCTTACGCTGAGCCCGGTCAGTGAGGAAAACGCAGTCACCGACGTCCTGGGCAAGGTCACCTCCGGCGAGGCGGACGCCGGGCTGGTCTACGGCACTGACATCAAGGCGGCCGGGACCAGGGTGGCAGGCATCCAGTTCCCGGAGTCGGGGAGTGCCGTGAACACCTACCCGATAGCGGGCCTCGCCGGTGGCCGGAACCAGGCCACCGCGCACGCCTTCATTGACCTGGTGGCAGGCCCGGAAGGCCAGAAAGTCCTTGCCGCCGCGGGTTTCGGACCCGGCGGACAGTAGGGTGGGGCCAGGAGCGGCCGGCGGTTCGCCGGGCCGTGCCGGTCAACACCACCCGTCCAGCATCCACCGTTCTTCAGCCGACATGTCCGGAGGAAACCAGCATGGCCCACGCAGAAAACAGCATCACCATCAACCGGCCGGCACGCGAGGTCTACGACTTCCTGGCCGACGGCCTGAACAACACCGCCTGGCGTGAGGGCGTAAAATCCATTTCCCTCAAGGAAGGCAGGGCAGGTGAGCCCGGCGCGATCTACAGCCAGACGCTGACCGGACCCAAGGGCCGCCCGCTGCCGGGTGACTACAGGATCACCACCGCAGAGCCCGGCCGCCTGCTGCGCTTCGAGGTGGTTGCGGGGCCGGCCCGGCCCACCGGCACGTACACCCTGGCCGGGGAAGCCGGCAGCACCACCGTGCACTTCGCCCTGGACGCCAAGCTTCCGCTCCTGATGCGCGTCCTCGATTCGATGGTCACGAGGACCATGGAATCCGAGGTAGCCCAGCTGTCCAGGCTCAAGCAGGTCCTCGAAAGCCGCTGAGCACTTGGGTACAGCAGGCACGGAAACGGGGAAAGGCAGCGGGGGAGCGCGACAGGTGGACAGACACGCGTACTCCGGCATCCCCGCATGGGTCCGGGTGCTGGCGGTCCTGGCGGCCGTCGTCGTCGTCCTTCCCCTGCTGGCCATGGTGCTGCGCGTCGACTGGGCCCAGTTCATTCCGTTGGTGACGTCGGGCCCATCCCTGACGGCGCTTGGGCTGAGCCTTCGAACTTCCGCGGCGAGCACCGTGCTGTGCGTCGTGCTGGGCGTTCCGCTGGCACTGGTCCTGGCCCGCGATTCCTTCCGGCTGCAGGGACTCCTGCGCTCACTGGTACTCCTGCCGCTGGTGCTTCCGCCGGTGGTGGGCGGCATCGCCCTGCTGTACACATTCGGCCGCCAGGGGCTGCTGGGGCAGACCCTGGAGGTGCTCGGGCTGCGCATCGCCTTCTCCACCACGGCCGTGGTCCTGGCGCAGACGTTCGTGGCGCTGCCCTTCCTGGTCGTCAGCCTGGAAGGGGCCCTGCGGACTTCGGGCTCCCGCTACGAAGCAGTGGCCGCCACGCTGGGGGCGCCGCCGGGCACGGTGTTCCGGCGGGTCACCCTGCCGCTGGTCCTGCCAGGCCTCGCGTCCGGCGCCGTCCTCTCATTCGCCCGCAGCCTGGGCGAGTTCGGCGCCACGCTCACCTTCGCCGGCAGCCTCCAGGGGGTGACCCGGACCCTGCCCCTGGAGATCTACCTGCAACGGGAAACGGACCCTGATGCCGCCGTCGCGCTGTCCCTGCTCCTGGTGGCAGTCGCTGTCGCCGTCGTGGCGCTCGCATACCGGCAGCCGGCAAAGAGCCGCCCCTGGACTGCAAAACGCACGACGCCGCCCGCACCCGTTCGCGGGGAAGTCCCGTGACGCTGTCCTTCCGGGCAGCCGTGGCCGGGCGGGGTTTCGACGTGGACCTGGCCGTCCAGCCGGGCGAAACGCTGGCCGTGATGGGACCCAACGGCGCCGGCAAATCAACCCTGCTGGCCAGCATCGCTGGCCTGCTGCGGCCGGACAGCGGCCGGGCGGAACTCAACGGCAGGACGCTCTTCGACGTCGACGGCGGCAAGCGGACCTGGCTGCCTCCGCATCACCGCGGCACGGCCCTGCTCGCCCAGGAACCCCTGCTGTTTCCCCACCTCAGCGCGGTGGACAACGTCTCCTTCGGGCCCCGCAGCGCCGGCGTCCCCAAGCGGGACGCGAAGGAGCAGGCCATGCGCTGGCTGGCTGATGTGGAAGCGGAACACCTCGCCGGACGCCGTCCCGCAGAACTGTCCGGCGGCCAGGCCCAACGCGTGGCCGTGGCCCGTGCGCTCGCCGCCGATCCGGCGCTCCTGCTGCTCGATGAACCGCTGGCCGCCCTGGACATCCATTCCGCGCCGCTGCTGCGCCGCCTGTTCAAGCGGGTCCTCGCGGGGCGTCAGGCCATCATCGTCACGCACGATGTCCTGGATGCGCTGATGCTCGCGGACCGCGTGGTCATCCTGGAAAACGGCAGGATTGCGGAGGAGGGGCCCACGCGGGAGGTCCTGGAACGTCCCCGCAGCTCCTTCGCCGCCGGACTCGCCGGACTGAACTTCATCCCTGGCACGTTGGACGGCGCGGGAGTGCGTACCTCCCGGGGCCTGAGGATCGCGGGGCACGACCAGGAACCAGCCTCCGCCGAACCCGGCCCGCTGCCCAAGCCGGCCGGTGCGGGCGTGGCCGTCTTCCCGCCGTCGGCCGTTTCCGTGTTCCTCGACGACGCCCATGGAAGCCCGCGGAACTCGTTCGCCGTCACCATTACCGACCTCGAACCCCACGGCGACCAGATCCGCGTCAGGGCAGGCGGGCTGGCCGCCGATATCACGCCTGCCGCCTCCGCGGACCTGGGCCTTGCGCCGGGCATGACGGTGCACTTCGTGGTCAAGGCCACCGCCGTCTCCGTCTATGGGACCTAGCGGCAGGCCGGCAGCCAAGCGACCCCGGGCAGGAAGGACCTCCGGCTCTGGACAGCCGTTTCGCCGTGGGCAAACATGGCTAAGGAACGTCGCCGCGCAAAGTTGAGCGTAGTACACTCAACTTAGTCAACCAGCCCCCGAAAGGAGCTCTCTTTGGACGTCAAATTCACCACCAAGAGCCAGGAGGCTCTTTCCGCGGCGGCAATGAACGCCTCCACGGCCGGCAACCCCCAGGTGGAACCGGCGCACCTCCTCAAAGCCCTGATGGACCAGCGGGAGGGCGTCGCTGTTGCGCTCCTCCGCGCCACGGGCACCGACCCGGACGTTGTCAGCGTCCAGGCCAGTAGCGCCATCAAGGCCCTGCCCGCCACCTCGGGCGGCTCCAGCCAGCAGGCGCAGCTGTCCCGGCCCGCACTGCAGGCCATCCAGCACGCCAAGGAGGAGGCCGACCGGCTGGGCGATTCCTTTGTGTCCACCGAGGTGCTCCTGGTGGGCCTCTCCGCCGGCAACGACGCTGCTGCCCGGCTGCTCCGCGAGGCAGGCGCGTCCCGGGAAGCCCTGCTCGCTGCCCTCCCCGGAGTCCGCGGCGACCGCAAGGTGGACAGCCCGGACCCCGAAAACACCTTCCAGGCGCTGGAGAAGTACGGCACGGACCTCACTGCCATGGCCCGCGCCGGCAAGCTGGACCCGGTGATCGGCCGGGACTCGGAAATCCGCCGCGTGGTCCAGGTGCTCTCCCGGCGCACCAAGAACAACCCGGTGCTGATCGGCGAACCCGGCGTGGGCAAGACCGCCGTCGTCGAAGGCCTGGCCCAGCGCATGGTGGCGGGCGACGTCCCGGAAAGCCTGCGCGGCAAGACGCTGATCTCCCTGGACCTTGGGTCCATGGTGGCCGGCGCGAAGTACCGCGGAGAGTTCGAGGAGCGGCTGAAGGCTGTCCTCGAGGAGATCAAGGGCTCCGAGGGCCAGGTTGTCACGTTCATCGACGAAATCCATACCGTGGTGGGTGCGGGCGCCACCGGAGATTCCTCCATGGACGCCGGCAACATGCTCAAGCCCATGCTGGCCCGCGGCGAGCTGCGCCTGATCGGTGCCACCACCCTGGACGAGTACCGCGAGAACATCGAAAAGGACGCCGCCCTGGAACGCCGCTTCCAGCAGGTGTACGTGGGCGAGCCCAGCGTGGAGGACACCATCGGCATCCTCCGCGGCCTCAAGGAGCGCTACGAGGCGCACCACAAGGTCTCCATCGCCGACTCTGCCCTGGTGGCCGCCGCCACGCTGTCCAACCGCTACATCACGGGCCGGCAACTGCCGGACAAAGCCATTGACCTCGTGGACGAGGCAGCATCCCGCCTCCGCATGGAAATCGACTCCGCTCCGGAGGAAATCGACCAGCTGCGGCGGCAGGTGGACCGGCTCACCATGGAGGAACTGGCCCTGACCGGCGAATCGGATCCCGCGTCCGTGGAACGCCTGGCCGCACTCCGCGCCGACAAGGCGGACAAGGAGGAGGAACTCTCCGCGCTGAACGCCCGGTGGGAAGCGGAGAAGGCCGGCCTCAACCGGGTGGGTGACCTGAAGGCAAAGCTGGATGAACTGCGCTCCGCGTACGACAAGGCTGCCCGCGAAGGCGACCTCGAAACCGCCTCCCGGATCCTCTATGGGGAGATCCCGGCCCTCGAGCGCGAGGTGAACGCCGCTGCCGAGGCCGAGGCCGCCGTGACGGACAAGTCCACGCAGATGGTGGCCGAGGAAGTGACCGCTGAGGATATCGCCGAGGTCATCTCCGCGTGGACGGGCATCCCGGCCGGCCGCATGCTGCAGGGCGAAAGCCAGAAGCTGCTCCACATGGAAGAGGAGCTGGGCCGGCGCCTGATCGGCCAGGCCAAGGCCGTGACGGCCGTGTCCGACGCCGTCCGCCGCGCGCGGGCCGGCATCAGCGACCCCAACCGGCCCACCGGTTCCTTCCTGTTCCTGGGCCCCACGGGCGTGGGCAAGACCGAACTGGCCAAGGCGCTGGCGGATTTCCTGTTCGACGACGAACGCGCCATGGTGCGCATCGACATGTCCGAGTACGGCGAGAAGCACAGCGTCGCCCGGCTGGTCGGGGCGCCTCCGGGATACGTGGGCTACGAGGAAGGCGGCCAGCTGACCGAGGCCGTCCGCCGCCGCCCCTACTCCGTGGTGCTGCTGGACGAGGTGGAGAAGGCACACCCCGAGGTTTTCGACATCCTCCTGCAGGTGCTCGACGACGGCCGCCTCACCGACGGCCAGGGCCGCACCGTGGACTTCCGCAATGTGATCCTGGTGCTGACCTCCAACCTGGGCAGCCAGTTCCTGGTGGACCAGTCCCTGGACGCGGCGGCCAAGCGCAGCGCGGTCATGGCCACGGTCAACGCGTCCTTCAAGCCGGAGTTCCTCAACCGGCTCGACGAAGTGGTGCTGTTCGACGCCCTCACGGTGGAGGAACTGGCCCACATCGTGGAGCTGCACGTGGAAGAGCTGGGGCGGCGGCTGCGTGAACGGCGGCTCACCCTGGAAGTCACCGACGGCGCCAAAGCCTGGCTGGCACTTTCCGGCTACGACCCCGCCTACGGCGCCCGGCCGCTGCGCCGCCTGGTGCAGCGCGAAATCGGCGACCGGCTGGCCAAGGCCATCCTCGCCGGTGGGATCAGCGACGGCGACACCGTGCTTGTCGACACCGCCGCGGACCTTGGGGAGCTCACCGAGGGCAACGTGGACGCGCTGACCGGTGCCCCAAGCTCCGGCCTCTCAGTACGGCGGAAGGACTAACCGGCCGGCAGGGCCGGCGGAGTGCTGCCCTGGCGGGCTGGACGTCAGGGCAGCACGCTCGCGTTGATCACGTTGCCGGCATCGGCCGTGACGTAGCAATCCACCCTGCGGTCCCCGGACTCCCAACTCGTGTTGCTGGGAAAGCTGCGCTGGTAGTTGAGCTGGAACTGCTTGGCCGCCGGGCCGAGTTTCGCTGCCTGGCAGACTTCCAGCGCCTTGGCCTTGAGCGGGTCCGCTCCCGGATACTTGGCGCTCTCCGGGTAGTGGAGGGTGGCTACGAGCTGCGCTGAATGGCCCGTGTCGCACGGCACCAGGGTGGACGCCAGGGCCTGCGGGTCGAAGTCCTTGAAGCAGTCGCCCACCGCATAGTCTGCCGGCGCAACCCCATCACGTGGGAGGGGTTGCGGGTTGGCCGGCGGGGTCACTGCGGTCTGCAGCACGCCAGGATCTGAACTTTTCGCCGGGCCCGTCCCGGGCGACGCGTTCAGCCACACGGCGAGCCACACCAGCGAACCGGCGACGGCAATGATGACAGCGGCGAGGAATGCCTTCCAGAACGCAGGCCTCCTGCTGACGCGCTGGTCCGGTCCCGGATCCCGGCGCGGCTGGGACCAGGTGACAGACTCCGGGGCGGGCGCTGGACCGGCGTCCCGGCCCGGCACCGTGGGCAGGCTTCCGGTTCGGGGCGGGAGGGCCGGCTTCGGCGGGACGTCCTGGTGGTTCACGGGTGCGCATCCTCCTGGGTTTTGGTTCCGCGGCTCGCCAAAGGCCACACAAAATCGGCACTTCTTTAGTGACTCTACCGAAGAAAAATCCCGGAATCCCGCGGGTGGAGGTGCGTCATGGTACCCCACGCCGCAGCCCGGCCCGATAGGCGGCAAGCAGGGGCCGCCGAAAGCATGTAATCTAGGTGTACGACAAATTGACCAAACATTCCGGGGCCTCACCGATCGCCAAGGTGACCACCTCCGGTCCAAGTACAAAAGGGGGTCACGCCATGGGGCGCGGCCGTCAAAAGGCAAAAGCTACCAAGCAGGCTCGGGACATTAAGTACTACTCCCCGAACACTGACTACTCGGCACTTCAGCGTGAGCTGACGGGTCCGGGCAGTCGTTCGACGAGCCATTACTCGAGTGAGCCGGTTGAACCGGACTATTCGGCTTATGTGGACAAGTACGCGGATGATTTGGATGACGATGACGACGAGGTTGACAACCGTCGCATCGGATAGTTGTCGCAAGCCTGCCGTGGCTCAGCGCCCGGCTGCTGTGATCTCCTTCTTGTAACCCGGATTCGGGTGACCGCTTACATCATGGAGCCCGTTGCTACACCGGAGTGCCGGTGCGGCAACGGGCTTTCCGTGTTTGTCCGACGCCCCGGCTTGGTAACCTGACCGGATGAGTGTTCGGACCACCTATGCCACCGGCGAGCCCTGCTGGGCAGACCTGCAGACCCCCGATGTCCCGGCCGCCAAGGACTTCTACAACCGCATCTTCGGCTGGACGTACAAGGATTTTCCCACCTCGGACGGCCGCAGCTATGCGCAGGCCTTTGTCCGCGGGCAGCTGGTGGCCACCATCGCACCGCAGAGCCCGCTGCAGCTGCAGGCCGGCACCTCGGCAAAGTGGAACGTCTACTTCGCCACCGCAGACGCTGCGGACCTGCTGGCGGAGGCCGGCCATGCAGGAGGGGCGGTCCAGTTCGGGCCGGAGCAGGTGGGTGATACCGGTGTACTGGGCTTTATCGCCCCTCCCGGAGGCGGCACCACAGGTATCTGGCAGCCAGGAACCCACTACGGCAGCCAACTCTTCAACGAGCCGGGCGCGCTGGCCTGGGCGGAACTTTTCACGCCCGAGCCGCAGGCCGCCGTCGGCTTCTTCCAGCAGCTTTTCGGGCATGACGTCACGGAATACCCCCAGGACGACGGCGGCAGCTACAGTACCCTGCTTACCGGCGGCAACGAGGTGGCCGGGGTCGTTCCTGCCGATCAGGGCGATGAGGCGGACTGGCAGGTCTATTACGGTGTGGCAGACGTTGCCGCGGCGGCAGCGGCCGCCCAGGCTGCAGGGGGCCAGATCCTGGTGGAGCCGGACGGGCATCCCGCCGACGGATCACTGGCCACCATCGAGGACCCGCAGGGCGGCGTCCTCAACCTGATCCAAACCACCGCTTAAACGCCGAGTGCTCCCCGACGGTGGCGGGGAGCACTCGAAGAAGGCCCTATGCGTAGGCGTTGACCAGGCGGACAGCGCCGCCGTCCACGCCCTTGGCGCCCTGGACATAGTCGGGTCCGGACTTGGAAATGGCGTCTGAGTCCTCGGTGACGGTGCCCATGATCCAGGACGGCAGGCCCCGTTCGTTCAGGCGCGCGACGGCGGCATCCGCGGCGTCGGGGGACACGATGGCCACCATGCCCACGCCGAGGTTCAGGGTGCGTTCCAGGTCGGCCAGCGGAACGTTGCCCAGCTCGGACACCAGCTTGAAGATGGCCGGCAGCTCCCACGTGGCGCGGTCCACCGTGGCCACCAGGCCCTGGGGGAGGACGCGGGCCAGGTTCGCGGCAAGGCCACCGCCGGTGACGTGGCTGAAGCCGTGGACGGCTGCGCCGGTGCTGACCGGGAAGGTGCGGGCCAGGTCCAGGCAGTCGGCAGCGTAGACGCGGGTGGGCTCCAGGAGCTCCTCGCCCAGGGTGCGGCCCAGTTCGGAAACCTGGCGGTCCAGGGCCCAGCCGGCGTGGTTGATGACGCGGCGGACCAGGGAGTAGCCGTTGGAGTGCAGGCCCGAGGAGGCCATGCCGATCACCACGTCGCCGGCGCGGACGCGGTCCGGGCCCAGCAGGGAATCGGCTTCCACAACGCCGGTGGCAGCGCCCGCGACGTCGTATTCGTGTTCACCCAGCAAGCCGGGGTGCTCGGCGGTCTCGCCGCCCACCAGGGCGGTGCCGGCCACCGAGCAGGCAGCGGCGATGCCGCGGACGATCCCGGCGATGCGCTCGGGGACAACCTTGCCGCAGGCGATGTAGTCGGTCATGTACAAGGGCTCGGCGCCCACCACCACGATGTCGTCCACCACCATGCCCACCAGGTCGAACCCGATGGTGTCGTGGATGTCCATGGCCTGGGCGATGGCTACCTTGGTGCCTACGCCGTCCGTGGAAGTGGCCAGCAGGGGCTTCTTGTAGGTCAGCAGCCGGGAGACATCGTAGAGGCCGGCGAAGCCGCCCACCCCGCCGATCACCGAGGAGTTGTGGGTTGCCTTGACGGCATCCTTCATGAGCTCGACGGCGCGGTCCCCGGCTTCGACGTCCACGCCCGCGGACGCGTAGGTGATGCCGGCGTTGTCTGCGGCGGGGCTGGCGGAGGTCATACGGAGTCCTTCTTGTCGGCGGCGTGTACGTCGGGCACGAGGTCGGCTTCGGTCAGCAGGTTCTCGAATTCGGAGTCCGGGCCCGGATCGCAGCCCGTGGCGCCGGCCTTTTCCGCCGGGTCTTCGGTGGCGTCAACGGCCAGGGCGGCCGTTTCGCCGGGCAGGGCGGCGGGGGAGGGCTTGATGCCGCCCAGGTCGGTACGTTCCAGCAGGTTCTTGCCCAGCTTGTCCGCGTCGGGCAGCTTGATGGGGTACTTGCCGGTGAAGCAGGCGGTGCAGAGGCGTTCGCGCGGCTGCCGGGTGGCGCCGATCATGCCGTCCTCGGAGATGTAGGCCAGCGAGTCCGCGCCGATGGCCTGGGAAATTTCCTCGATGGTGGCGCCGTTGGCGATCAGCTCGGCGCGGGAGGCAAAGTCGATGCCGTAGAAGCAGGGCCACTGCACGGGCGGGGAGGAGATCTTGACGTGCACGGCAGCGGCGCCGGCTTCCCGGAGCATCCGGACAATGGCCCGCTGGGTGTTGCCGCGGACGATCGAGTCGTCCACCACCACGACGCGCTTGCCGCGGATCACGGACTCAAGGGCGTTCAGCTTGAGCCGGATGCCCAGCTGGCGGAGGGTCTGCGAGGGCTGGATGAAGGTGCGGCCCACATAGGAGTTCTTGACGAAGCCGTGGGCGAACGGAATGCCGGATTCCTCGGCGTAACCCACGGCTGCCGGAGTGCCCGATTCCGGCACGGGAATGACGATGTCGGCCTCGTGGGTGTTCTCCCGGGCCAGTTGGCGGCCCATCTCCACGCGGGACTCGTACACGGAACGGCCGGCGATCGCGGCGTCCGGGCGGGCAAGGTAAACATATTCGAAGACGCAACCGGCCGGCGTCGGCTCCGCGAACTTCTTGGACCGCACGCCTTCTTCGTCGATGGCGATGAACTCGCCCGGCTCGATCTCACGGATGAAGCTGGCGCCCACCGTGGCCAGTGCGGATTGTTCGGAAGCGACAACCCAGCCGCGCTCCAGGCGGCCCAGGACCAGCGGGCGGATGCCGAAGGTATCGCGGGCTGCGTACAGGGTTCCCTCGTCCATGAAGACGAAGCAGAAGCCACCCTTGATCTTGGGCAGGAGCTCGGTGGCCGTCTCTTCCAGGCTCTTGCCCGGCTCGCCCTCCAGCAGGGCGGTGACCAGGGCGGTGTCCGAGGTGTTGCCCTGTTTCATTTCGCCGGTGAGCTGCCCGCCGTTGCGCTCGGTAATCATGGCGTTGAGTTCGGCGGTGTTCGTCAGGTTGCCGTTGTGCGCCAGGGCCACCGTGCCGGTGGAGGTGGCGCCGAGAGTGGGCTGCGCGTTGGCCCAGTGGCTGGCGCCGGTGGTGGAGTACCGGCAGTGGCCTACTGCCAGATGCCCGGTCAGGGTGTTCAGTGTCGTCTCGTCAAAGACCTGGGACACGAGGCCCATGTCCTTGTAGACGTTGATCCGTTTGCCGTCGCTGGTCGCTATGCCAGCCGACTCCTGACCGCGGTGCTGCAGTGCATACAGCCCGTAGTAGGTAAGTTTTGCTACTTCTTCACCGGGTGCCCAAACACCGAAGACGCCACAGGCATCCTGGGGTCCTTTTTCGCCGGGAAGAAGATCATGGGAAAGTTTGCCATCGCCGCGTGCCACTGATCGATTATCGCACGATATGGGGTATGACTTTCCCCTGCTTCAATTTGTGACCCCGGTCAGTCCTGGGGATCGGTATCGGCTTCCGAATCCGGAACGGCCTCCACGACGGCCCGTTCCTGCCGCTTCACGCTGCGGCGGTCCAGGACAAGCGCCAGGGCTGCGCCAAGGATGGCGCCGACGGCGGCAAACATGATCAGGAAGAATCCGAACACGGCGCCGGGATCGAACGTCGAGTCACCGGGTGCTGCGTAGGCCACCACTGCAGCGGCGACAATGCCTGCCAGTGCCCCCAGGATCAGGAAGGGGACATACTTCGGCGCGCGGCGCACGGTCACCTCGCGCCGTTCGGCAGGGGTCTGTTCAAAAGCCATGCCATCCAGCCTAATGCCGGACCCAAGGACGCGTGTAACGCAGTGCAGGGCGCTTGGGCGGTGGATTGGTGGAGGCGGACGCCGAAGGCCCGACCTGGTAGCCACGGAGCCTGGAACTGATATATCTATTGACATGGAGTGTGGCCACTGTCATATTTTCCCGTAGGCGCTATGTGCATCTTGTTGTGTAATACGCAATTAGGCGCGGGCCGCCGTGGCGGCATGACGTGGTCTCCCGACGTGGCATGTCAGCTAGATTGGCACTTGGTGCCGACTCACCGGATCCGGCCGGATCCAGGAAAGGAACACAAGAACCATGGTCCATAAAGTTCAAGCTGTCGTTGTCCGGGAGAAGAATGCCCCGGTGTCGCTGGAGACCATCCTGGTGCCGGATCCGGGCCCGGGGGAGGCCCTGGTGGACATCCTGACCTGCGGTGTTTGCCACACAGACCTGCACTACAAGCAGGGCGGCATCGGCGATGATTTCCCGTACCTGCTGGGCCACGAGGCCACCGGTGTGGTCTCTGCAGTTGGTCCGGACGTGACCTCCGTGGCCCCCGGTGACCGGGTCATCCTGAACTGGCGTGCGGTGTGCGGCGAGTGCCGGGCCTGCGCCAAGGGCCAGCCGCAGTACTGCTTCAACACCCACAACGCCACCCAGAAGATGACCCTTGAGGACGGCACGGTCCTCTCTCCCGCCCTGGGCATCGGTGCCTTCGCGGAGAAGACGCTGGTCGCCGCCGGGCAGTGCACCAAGGTCGATCCCGAGGTGGACGCGGCCGCGGTGGGCCTGCTGGGCTGCGGCATCATGGCCGGCATCGGTGCCGCGATCAACACCGGCGAGGTCAAGCGCGGGGAATCCGTGGCAGTGATCGGCTGCGGCGGTGTGGGCATTGCCGCGATCGCCGGGGCGAAGTTGGCGGGTGCAACGACGATCATCGCCGTTGATATCGACGACAACAAGATTGAAATGGCCAAGTCCCTCGGCGCCACCCACGGCGTGAACTCCAAGCAGGAGGACGCGGTGGAAGCCATCCGGGCCCTGACCGGAGGCAACGGGGCCGACGTGGTGATTGACGCCGTCGGCCGTCCCGAAACGTACAAGCAGGCGTTTTATGCCCGCGACCTCGCCGGCCGCGTGGTCCTGGTGGGCGTCCCCACGCCGGAGATGCAGCTGGAGCTGCCGCTGCTGGATGTCTTTGGCCGCGGCGGATCGCTGAAGTCCTCCTGGTACGGCGACTGCCTGCCGTCCCGGGACTTCCCCATGCTGGTGTCCCACTACAAACAGGGCAACCTGGACCTGGATGCTTTCGTGTCCGAGCGCATCACCATCGACCAGGTGGAGGAGGCTTTCGGGAAGATGCACGAGGGCAAGGTCCTGCGCTCAGTGGTGGAGATCTGATGGCCGTGGCCATCGAGAACCTGGTCACCTCGGGCACGTTCTCGCTCGACGGCGGAACCTGGGATGTGGACAACAACGTCTGGATCGTGGGCAACGACGAGGAATGCGTCATCATCGATGCGCCCCACGACGCCGCCGCGATCATCAACCAGGTGCGCAGCCGGAAGGTCAAGGCCATCCTGCTGACCCATGCGCACAACGACCACATCGGTGCCGCGCGGGAAGTCGCTGACGCCCTGGGCGCCCCGATCATCCTGAACGCCGAGGACCTGGTGTTGTGGGAGCAGGTCTACCCTGACGCCAAGCCGGACCGCTACCACTCCGACGGGGACGTGTTCGAGGTGGGCGGGACAACCCTGAAGGCCATCCACACGCCGGGCCACTCGCCGGGGTCCACCTGCTTCTACCTCGAAAGCGAAGGAACGGTCTTCACCGGGGACACACTGTTCAACGGCGGCCCGGGTGCCACCGGCCGGTCCTACAGCGACTACCCCACCATCCTCGCGTCCATCCGGGAGAAGCTGCTGACCCTCCCCGCCCAGACCGTGGTCCGTACCGGCCACGGCGACAACACCACCATCGCCACAGAACAGGAAACCCTGGCGAAGGTTCCCCAGTAGCGGCAATACGCGACGACTGCCCTGGAGGCGCGCCGGGATTCCCGGCGCGCCTCCACTGCACATGAACAACAGAGGCCGGCACGGGAACTCCCCGGTGGCGGCGAGGAAGTGGGAACAATGAAGTTCGGCAAGCAGCCTGCCCCCGTTGTGGACATCGACGAGGACACGCTCGAAGTCCACAAGCCCAAGACCGAGGCTGCCGGGGTCAAGGCCGTCATGGTGGCCCTGGAACGCGCAGTGGCACAGGCCGGCGTGACCCGAACGGCGCAGTCCCTGCTCCGGCTGAACCAGCGCGGCGGCTTCGACTGCCCGGGCTGCGCGTGGCCGGAATCGGACAAGAAGCGCAAAGCGGCCGAGTTCTGCGAGAACGGTGCCAAGGCCGTGGCCGAGGAGAACACCCTGCGGACCGTGGGCGCGGAGTTCTGGGCCAAGCATTCCATTGCCGAGCTGTCAGGGAAGACCGAATACTGGCTGGGGAACCAGGGCCGCCTCAGCGAACCGATGGTGATCCGGGAGGGGGACACCCACTACTCGCCCATCTCCTGGAATGACGCCTTCGAGCTGATCGGTGAGCACCTCCGGGCGACCACCCCGGACCGCAGCGTCTTCTACACCTCCGGCCGCACCGCGAACGAAACAGCGTTTCTGTACCAGCTGTTCGCCCGGTCACTGGGCACCAACAATCTGCCGGACTGCTCCAACATGTGCCACGAGTCTTCCGGATCGGCGCTGAACCCGACCATCGGCATCGGCAAGGGCACCGTGTCCCTCGACGACATCCACGACGCCGAACTGATCTTCGTCGTGGGCCAGAACCCCGGTACCAACCACCCCCGCATGCTCTCCGCGCTGAAGGAATGCAAGGACAAGGGCGGCAAGGTGGTGGCCGTGAACCCGCTGCCCGAGGCCGGCCTGTTCAACTTCAAGGACCCCCAGACCGTTTCGGGCGTGGTGGGCGGCGGCACCCCGCTGGCTGACGAGTACCTGCAGATCAAGGTGGGCGGAGACCTGGCGCTGTTCCAGGCGCTGGGCCACCTGCTCCTGGAGGCCGAGGAACAAAACCCGGGGACCGTCGTCGACCATTCCTTCATCGCCGCGCAGACGGACGGGTTCGACGCCTACCGCGACGCCCGCCGTGCCCTTGATTGGGACGAAACTGAAACTGCGACCGGCCTGGCCCGGGAGCAGATCGAGAAGGTGGCCGGGATGCTGGTGGCGTCCAAGGCCTCAATCTTCTGCTGGGCGTTGGGCGTGACGCAGCAGCCGCACTCGGTGGACACCATCAAGGAAATGGTCAACGTCCTGCTGCTCCAGGGGAACTTCGGCAAGCCGGGTGCCGGGGCCTGCCCGGTCCGCGGGCACTCCAACGTGCAGGGCGACCGGACCATGGGTATCTGGGAGAAACCCAGCGAAAAGCTGCTCGCCGCGATCGACGCCGAGTTCAGCATCTCGTCCCCGCGGCACCACGGCTTTGACGCCGTCGAGTCCATGGAAGCGTTCGAACGGGACGAGGTGGACGTGTTCGTCTCGATGGGCGGCAACTTCTCCCTGGCCTGCTCGGACACCGAAACCCTGGAAGCGGGGATGCAGCGGATCGGGTTGACAGTGCACATCTCCACCAAACCCAACCGCTCCCATGTGGTCCACGGGCGCACGTCCCTGATCCTGCCCACCCTGGGCCGGACGGACAAGGACGACAAGCACCCCAAGGGCGCCCAGTTCCTGTCCGTGGAGGACTCCATGTCCGTGGTCCACTCCACCCAGGGACGGCTCACCCCGGTCTCCGAACACCTGCTGGCCGAGCCCGTGATCGTGGCCCGCATGGCCGAAGCCACCTTCGGGCCGGACCACCCGGTGGACTGGCGCGGCATGGCCGAAGACTACGACGTGATCCGCGACCATATTGCCCGCGTCCTGCCCGGCTTCGAGGACTTCAACGCACGCGTCCGCACCAGGAACGGCTTCGTGCTCCCCAACCCGCCGCGCGACACCCGCTCCTTTGCCACCGACGTCGGCCGCGGACGGTTCACCGTCAGCCCGCTCGAATACCTGACGCCGCCCAAGGGGCACCTGGTGCTGCAGACCATGCGCAGCCACGACCAGTACAACACCACCTTCTACGGCCTGGACGACCGCTACCGGGGCATCTCCGGCGGCCGCCGCGTGATCCTGATCCACCCGGAGGACCTCGCCGAAGCCGGCTTCCAGGACCGCGAGCTCGTTGATGTGGTGAGCACGTTCCAGGGCGTCGACCGCAGGGCAGACAAGTTCCGCCTGGTTGCCTACCCCACCGCGAAGGGCTGCGCCGCGGCGTACTTCCCCGAGGCCAACGCCCTGGTCCACAAGGAAAACGTGGCCCGCGTGTCCAACACCCCCGGCTTCAAGGCCATGTTCGTCCGATTCGAACCGCACAAGGGTGCCGAAGCCGTGGCTGGGGAGGCGGCAGGGGAGCTGGCAGGCACCCCGGCGTAGCCGCGGTCACCTCCACTCCACAGGCCCGCGACGGCGGCACACCGGCAGCCCGGTGTGCCGCCGTTTTTGTGCTGCCGTTTTCGAGCCGGGAGCAGGCGTATGGGGCCTGAACGCACGCCCGGTGCGGCACCCCGCGCAATGCTTTTTCGTCATATCCGAAATTGATTGACACTGGGCGTGGCAAGAGTCACACTGTTGCATATGGTGATCGCTGTTGCGTTAGGTGCTTCCAGATCTTCTTCTGGAGTCATCGCTTCTGTTCCCGATTGACCTCCCCACATTCAGGAACAGGGTCTTAGACACCCCCTGTTGCCCCGCCTGCTCCGTAATCACCCACAATGCTTACAACCCAGCCCTATTCGGGAGGAAACACATGACTACCTCAGTGAACGCGCCGCTCAGCGCACGCGGAAAGCTCGCCTCAACACTGCCTGCCGAGCAGCTGGCTGAAATTACGGATCTGTTCGCCCTGCGGCGCACGGGCTACTCCCTCGATGCCCCCTTCTACACTGACCCGACGGTCTTCAAGCTCGACATGGAGGCCATCTTCGGCCAGCACTGGATCTTTGCCGGCAGCGTCGCCGAGCTTCCGGAGCCGGGCGACTACATCACGGTCGACTACGGCCCCTACTCCCTGATCGTGCTGCGCACCGATGAGGGCGAGGTCAACGTCCTGCACAACGTCTGCCGCCACCGCGGTGCACGCGTCCTGACCGAGGCCGCCGGTTCCACCGGAAACCTGGTCTGCGGCTACCACTCCTGGACCTACTCGCCCGAGGGCAACCTGATCCACGCCTCCGCCCCCGGCGAGGCCAAGTTCGACAAGAACTGCTTTGCGCTCAAGCGCGCCCACAGCCGCGAAGTTGCCGGCCTTATCTTCGTCTGCATCGCCGACGTTCCGCCCGCAGACTTCGACGAGACCGCCAAGATCTTCGAGCCCTACCTGGCACCCCACGACCTGTCCAAGACGAAGATTGCCTACCAGCAGAACATCATCGAAGAGGGCAACTGGAAGCTCGTCATGGAGAACAACCGTGAGTGCTACCACTGCGACGGGCACCCGGAACTCGCCTGTTCCCTCTTCCCCACCTGGGGCCTCACCGAGGGCCTGATCCCCACCCACCTCGAAGAGGTGTGGGACCGCAACAAGGAAGCCCAGTCCTCGCTCGAGGAGAGGTGCCGCCGCTACGGCCTGCCCTACGAAGTGGTTGAGGAACTCGATACCCGCATCGCCGGCATCCGCATTTCCCGCGAATCCCTTGACGGAGAAGGCGAATCGTTCTCGGCCGACGGCCGCAGGCTCTCCAAGAAGCTGCTCGGGGACCTGCGGGACTTCCGCCTGGGCCGCTGCTCCATGCACCTGCAGCCCAACAGCTGGTTCCACTTCCTGGGCGACCACGTCATCACGTTCGGCGTTTTCCCCATCAACGAGCACCAGTCCCTGGTCCGCACCACCTGGCTGGTGGCCGACGACGCCGAGGAAGGCGTCGACTACGACCTCGACAAGCTCACCTACACCTGGAAGCAGACCAACATCCAGGACAAGGCATTCGTTGAGCTGTGCCAGCAGGGTGCTGCCAGCCCCGCCTACGAACCCGGCCCCTACATGAAGAGCGAATACCAGGTGGAGGCCTTTATCAACTGGTACGTCCAGCGCGTGCAGGAGCACTTGGCATGATTGAGGTCCTCACTGAGACGCCCGTCCAGGAACCACAGCGCATCCGTGGCCTTGAAATGCCGTGGAACCGGGTGATGGGCAGCATCGAAGGACCGGCCAGCGCAGCCAAGGCGCTGGGCCCGTGGCATCCGCAGGAGTTCATGGCCGAATGCGTCGAGACCGTTCCCGAGGCGGGCGGCATGATGACGTTCGTGTTCCGCCGCTGCGACGGCGCCCCGCTGGCGTTCCGTCCGGGCCAGTACGTCAACATCGCCTTCCCCGTGAACGGCGGGGACCAGGAACCGGTGGACCGCAGCTACTCGCTGTCCAGTTCGCCCACGGAACCCTGGACCTTCAGCGTCACCGTCAAGCGCGATGCCGGCGGACTGGTTTCACCCTGGGTGCACCAGAACGTCAGGCCCGGCACCGTCCTGGACATGCTGGGACCTGTGGGGGCGTTCCACCTCCCTGATGCCGACCGGCGCGCCCGGTACCTGTTCCTGGCCGCCGGCGCCGGCATCACGCCCATCATGTCGATGGTGCGGACCATCCACTCGCTGCCGGGAACGGCCGACGTGGTGGTGCTGTACCACGGCGCGGAGGCCGGCGGCTTTGCCTTCCACCGGGAGCTGGCCTACATCGCTTCCGTGGACTCGCGCATCAAGGTCTTCTACGCCCTGGGCGACCGCGGCAGGCCCGAGGACTGGGAAGGCTTCAGCGGGCGGCTGACCTCAGCCATGATCGATGAGGTGGCACCCGACGCCAACGGCCGCCAGGTGTACGCCTGCGGACCCGAGGGGTACCTGAACACCGCGACTGAACTGCTCGGGAGCGTGGGCGTCGACGACACCTCCATCTACATGGAGTTCTTCTCCGGGGACCGTCAGACCCTCCTTGAATACCAAGCGGAGCTCGCCCTGGCGGCGGACATCGCCGAGGAGATCGCTGAGGAAATCGCGGAGTCCGCGGAAGACTACTTCGAAGGCCAGCCCGCGGCGTTCGGGATGTACGAGCCCGGCTACGACGAGGATGGAACCCTGCAGGCCACGGGACTCGCGCTGGAAGCCGCCACCCCGGAAGCTGCCCCCGGCACCCCGGCTGCGGCCCCGGAAGCGCAGACCCCGGACGCCTCAAGCTTCGACACCGTGGGAACCGGCAGCCTTACCCTGTCCTTCATGCGCACCGGGATCAATGTGCGGATCGACCCCGAGCAGCACATCCTTGAGGTGGCACAGCGCGCCGGTGTCCGGATCGGCGCCAACTGCAAGGAGGGCATGTGCGGCTCCTGCAAGGTGGTCAAGCTGTCCGGGGAGATCGACATGAACCACCAGGGCGGAATCCGCAAACGGGAAATCGATGCAGGCAAGTTCCTTCCCTGCTGCTCCACCGCGCGCACCGACATGGTGATCGACGCGTAGGCCCCTGGAACGGCGGGAGCCATGCGCACCCCCCAAGATTCACTGCAAGTGAAAAGTAAGACCACACGGAAGGCCGGGGGCATTAGCGTCAGGCCTTCCGTGGCAATCGCACGCCAACGATAGGAGCCATGCCCATGTCAGGAAACAAAGCTGTTGCCTACAAAGAGCCCGGAGTCGTCGAGGTCATCGACACCCCGTATCCCACGTTTGAACTGAAGGCCGGACCCGGCGTCAATCCCGCCAATATTGGCCGGAAGGTTCCCCATGGCGTCATCCTGCGCACCGTGAGCACCAACATCTGCGGGTCCGACCAGCACATGGTCCGCGGCCGGACCACCGCCCCCGCCGGGTTGGTCCTGGGGCACGAGATCACTGGCGAAGTCATCGAGACCGGGCCCGACGTCGAGTTCATCAAGGTCGGGGACATCGTCTCGGTCCCCTTCAACATCTCGTGCGGGCGCTGCCGGAACTGCAAAGAGCGCAAGACGGGGATCTGCCTGAACGTGAACCCTGACCGTCCCGGCTCTGCCTACGGCTATGTCGATATGGGCGGCTGGGTGGGCGGCCAGGCGGAGTACGTGCTGGTTCCCTACGCGGACTGGAACCTGCTGCGGTTCCCCGACCGGGACCAGGCACTGGAGAAGATCATGGACCTGACCATGCTCTCCGACATCCTGCCCACCGGCTTCCACGGTGCGGTCACGGCCGGCGTCGGTGTGGGGTCCACCGTGTACGTTGCCGGAGCGGGTCCGGTGGGCCTTGCCGCGGCCGCCAGCGCCCAGCTGCTGGGAGCCGCGGTGGTTATCGTGGGCGACCTGAACGAGGACCGCCTGGCAAGGGCCAAGTCCTTTGGCTGTGAAACCGTCAATGTGGCCAACGGCGACCCCGCCGACCAGATCGAGCAGATCCTCGGCGTCCGGGAAGTCGACTCCGGCATCGACGCGGTCGGTTTCGAGGCCCGCGGCCACGGCCATGGCGCCCAGGAAGCGCCGGCCACAGTGCTCAACTCGCTGATGGACCTCACCACTGCCGGCGGTTCCGTGGGCATTCCCGGGCTCTACGTCACGGGCGATCCGGGAGCTGCGGACGAGGCCGCCCGGAAGGGAAGCCTGTCCCTGTCCCTGGGTACCGGCTGGGCCAAGTCCCTGTCCTTCACCACGGGCCAGTGCCCGGTGATGAAGTACAACCGGCAGCTGATGATGGCGATCCTGCATGACAGGATCCAGATCGCCAAGGCGGTCAATGCAAAGGCCATTTCGCTCGACGACGCCCCGCGCGGGTATGCGGAGTTCGACGCCGGAGCTGCCACGAAGTACGTCCTGGACCCGAACGGCTACCTCAACAACTGATATCCGGAGCCCGGTTTCTGAAGGGCAAAGGAACCAGTCCCAAGGATCAACCTTGGGACTGGTTCCTTTTTCGTTGCCGCAGTGCCCGCTCCATTGGGCAACAAAAAGGTGGTTGGGCCTGCTGGTCTCAAGCAGGCCCAACCACCTGGCGTGGTGTGGGCAGGTTAGCCGCGGAGGCGTTCCATCCCCGGGTCAAAGAGCGGCTCGGCGCTGACGGTGGCGGCTACGCGCCGGCCAAAGTACTCGATTTCCACGGAGTCCCCTTCGGTCACCGACGTGGGCAGCCAGGCGTAGGCGATGGGCTTGCGGACGGTGTAGCCGTAGGCCGCGCTGGTGACGTACCCAACGGCTTCCCCGCCCACATACACCGGTTCCTTGCCCAGCACCACTGACGTGCCGTCGTCGACGGTCAGGCAGCGCAGCGTCTTGGCTGCCGGCTGTTCCTTGCGGACCGCCAGTGCGTCGGCACCGACGAACCCGGTCTTGTCCTTGGCCACGGAGAAGCCCAGGCCGGCCTGGTACGGGTGGTGCTCGGTGGTCATGTCCGTGCCCCAGAGCCGGTAGCCCTTCTCCAGGCGCATGCTGTTGAAGGCGCCGCGGCCGGCAGCGATGATGCCGTGCTCGCGGCCGGCCTCGAACAGCAGGTCCCACAGCTTCAGTCCGTATTCGGCGGTGGTGTAGAGCTCCCAGCCGAGTTCGCCAACGTAGGAGAGCCGCATGGCCGTGACGGGGATGCCCCCAACGGAGATCTGCTTGGTCCGGAAGTACTTGAGGCCGTCGTTGGTGAGGTCGTCGTCGCTGACCTTGCCGATGACCTCGCGGGCCAGCGGGCCCCACAGGCCGATGCAGCAGGTGCTGCCGGTGATGTCGGTGACGTGCGCCCACTGGGAGGGATCCGCCGCTGACTGCCGGCGGGCCTCCACCCGGAGGTAGTCGAAGTCCACGTTGCTGTTCACGCCCAGCTGGAACTCTTCCTCCGCGAGCCTGGCCACGGTCACGTCGCTGCGGATGCCGCCGTCGTCCGCCAGGAGCAGGCAGTAGGTCACGGCACCCGGCTTCTTGGCGATGTTGCCCGTGCTGAGCCGGTGCAGCAGTGCCTGTGCACCCGGGCCCACCACGGAGAGGCGCTTCAGCGGCGTCATGTCGTAAAGCCCGACGGCGGTACGCGTCTTCCACGCTTCGGCTGCGGAAATGGGGGAGTGGAACATGTTTGCCCACTCCTCGCGCTCCGGGGCGCGCCATTCTTCCGGCAGTTCGGCCAGGAGTCCGCGGTTGGCTTCGAACCAGTGCGGGCGTTCCCAGGCGGCGGACTCCAGGAAGAAGGCGCCGAGCTCCTTCTGGCGGACGTTGAAGGGGCTGACGCGCAGGTCGCGCGGCGATTCGCGGGGCTGCAGCGGGTGCATGACATCGTAGATCTCCACGAAGTTCTGCTGTGAGGTCTCGCTGACGTAGGCGTCGGAGGTCTGCACCTTCTCGAAACGGGTCAGCTCGCAGCCGTGCAGGTCGGTCTGTGGCTGGCCGTCGATGATCAGCTCTGCCATGGCCTTGGCAACGCCGGCCGAGTGCGTGACCCAGACGGCCTCGGCCACGAAGAAGCCCTCGAGGTCCGGTGCCTCGCCCATGAGCGGGCCGCCGTCCGGGGTGAAGGAGAAGATGCCGTTGAAGCCGTCCTGGATTTCGGTGCTGCGCAGTGCCGGCAGCAGGTCCTGGCTGTCCTCCCAGGCGGGAATGAAGTCTTCGAGGGTGAAGTCCAGGCGGGAGGGCATGCGGTGGTCGGACATGTCCTCGGCAGGGACCTTCGGCAGTGCGGACATGTCCACGGGCATCGGGCGGTGGGCGTAGCTGCCGATGCCGATGCGGTCGCCCCATTCGCGGTAGTACAGGTCCTTGTCCTGGTAGCGCAGGATGGGCTTGCCGGCGCCGTTGGGAAGCTCGTTGGCGCCCTCGAGTTCGGCGAGGGGCGTGGTGATCGCGTATTGGTGGGCCAGTGGCAGCAGGGGCACTTCCAGGCCCACCATCCGGCCGAGTTCACGGCCCCAGAATCCTGCGCAGGACACCACGATGTCGGCAGGGATTACGCCGGAGGAGGTTTCGACGCCGGTGACTTTGCCGCCCTCCTGGGCAATGCCGGTGACGGTGGTGGAGCCGCGGTAGGTGACGCCGCGTTCGCGCGTGCGCTCGATCAGCAGCTGTACGGCCCGGGCCGCCAGCGCTAGTCCGTCGGTGGGGATGAGCAGGCCGCCCAGGACCTCGCGGCCGCCGGTGAGCTTGCCGGTGTTCAGCAGCGGGTAGATCTTTTCGCATTCGTCGGCGTCGATGATCCGGCTTTCGACACCCCAGGAGGTCATCAGGCCCATCTTGCGCTTGAGGTCGGCCAGGCGTTCGGGAGTGGTTGCCAGCTCCAGGCCGCCCACCTGGTTGAAGCAGGATTGGCCGTCCTTGCCCAGGGCGAGGAGCTTGTTGACGGTGTACGTGGCGAATTCGGTCATGGTCCGCGACGGGTTGTTCTGGAACACGAGGCCCGGGGCGTGCGACGTGGAGCCGCCGGCGAGCTCCAGCGGGCCTTGTTCGACGACGGTGATGTCGTCCCAGCCGCGGCTTGCCAGCTCGTCGGCGAGGTTGGTGCCGACGATGCCGGCTCCGATGATGACGACGCGGGGTGATGCGCTCATGATTTTTGGTTCTCCTGGTTGGTGCTGGAATCCGCCTGACCGGGTGATGGAATTTGCTTCGCTATGAGCAACGCGCATCACTATATGCAACAGGGTGTCTCAGCTCACATGGGATGTCAAGGGTTTCCTGCTTTGTTGCGGCCATGGGCGGGGCTGTGTTCATAGGCGGCAAAGAGGCCCCCGCCGCTGGTGCGGCGAAGGCCTCTTGTGTGCAGCGCCGGTTATCCGGCGGCGCGTAGCCGTGCTGTGCCGGTATTAGTGGGAGACGTCTGCAGAGATCTCGGCGAGGGTGCGTCCCTTCGTCTCAGGCGCGAGCCACTGTGAGAGGACTGCGCCGAGCAATGCAACGATGGCGGCCACGACCATGCTTGGGCCCAGGCCGATGTTGCTGATTGCCCACGGCAGGGCGAAGGTGCCAAGTGCTGCTCCGATGCGGCTGAAAGCCGCGGCGAAGCCCATGCCGATGCCGCGCAGGGGGGCGGGGAATACCTCGGCCGGATAGACCTGGGTCAATGTAGTGTAGCCGGCGTTGAAGAAGGAGAACGCGAGGAATAGGGCGAGCACGAGGATCGCTGGTGCGTCCGCCCATACGCCGATGACCAGCAGGATGCCTGCGCAGAGCCACTGTCCGGGCACGGTGAGGATCCTGCGGCCCAGCTTGTCGATCAGAAGCACGGTGGTAACAACACCCGCGGCCGCAAGTGCGGACAGGCCGACTCCACCGGCCCAGCCGCCGCCGAAGCCGAATTGGCTGAGCACGTCGTCGGCGAAGGTCGCGATCGCAAAGTACGGGGTGACCGCGCAGAACCAGAAACCCGCGGTGAACAGGGTGGTCCGCCAGTGCTCCCTCGAGAACAACATTCCAAAGGAGGCGTTCTTGATTTTGGTCCGGCCCTTTGCGGCCTGGGCCTCCTGGATCATCCTCAGGTCGATCTCCTCGGTGATGCTGTTGTGCATCTGTGGCGATTCGACGTATTTGTGGGCGATCGCGAGTGCTTCCTCACGCCGTCCCTTCGTGATGAGCCAGCTCGGCGATTCGGGGAGGCCTATGCGCGCGATGAACAGAACGAAGGCCAGTATCGTGCTCGTGCCAATGACAAGGCGCCAGGGGGTGCCGGCGTCGTGCAGGAGGGTGCCAATGATGAATGCCATCATGAAGCCGACGTACCAGGCGATCAGGGTCAGCCCGAGCAGCCGCCCGCGGAGCTTCGGAGGGGAGAACTCCGACAGCAGCGGGCCGCCGATTGAGTACTCGCCGCCGATCGCGACGCCCATCATGAATCTGATGAGCGCCAGCTGGATCACGGCGCCGTCTCCGGAGGTTACGAAGAACTGGGCCGCTGAGGCGATCAGGAACAGGCCCATGTCCACGAGGAACATCGGCTTGCGGCCGAATTTGTCAGTAGCCCACCCGGCCAGCGGGGAGCCGATGAAAATGCCAGCCAGCGGGCCTGCGGCAATCATGCCCAGCGACAGGGCGTCGAGCTGGAGATCTGACCTCATGGGTCCGGTGACGGGGCCGATGATGCCGAGGATGTAGCCGTCGAGGAACATCCCGCCGATGAAGACCGCGACAAGCCGCACCATGAAGCGGCGTTTGAACTTGGAGCTGGTCTCTTTTGATGAGGAGGTGTCGACGGGGCCCGTCGTCTTGGTCGGATTGATCATTGAGATTCGTTCCCTTCCGGCTTCAGCGCAAACCGCTGAAGGCGCCAGAGCGTTGTTTCCTGGACCCGCGGACAGGCTTCGGCGTCGTTCCCCGGTTTCGGCGCCCCGCGCTGCTTTGATCGATGGTGCTGCCATCCCTGATAGTCATAGACAGTTTCCTTTGGTGATCTGGCGCTGCCGCATGGATGCTGGCAGCGTTGTGCGGCCGATGCGCAGGCCAGGGGCCCTTTTGGATCGGCCATCATGAATTCGTTCGTCTGTTCCCCAAAGTCATCACGGGTGGAGCCGGGGGGACGGGAGGAGCATATCCGGGTGGGCTTCGTTCCGTGATGATCAACAACCTTCGCTGTATGCAACAAAATCGTGCGCTAGCTCACATTCAATGTCAAGAGTGTGACCCGCTAAAGGCGAAGTAAGTAGGCGCTCCTGTGGGTACTCCAGGGCACGCCAAAAGCCCTGCCCTCTGGGACAGGGAAACCTCTGCCGTACCGGGTGCCTGGTGAGGGGTAAGCAGGGCAAATCTCAGCGTCAGGGTGGGATGGTGGCCTCCGCCCTGGGTGCCCTTGCGGTTTCTGGTTGTGCTGCCCACGGAAGCGGGAGCACGGGAACGGGTCCTCCGGAATCAACGCCCTCTGGTGGAACGGCCATCACGGCGTCCGCCCAGGCAAGCCCCCGCATCATGCCGGGGCCGGTGTGCTGGACCGGGAACGCGAGGCCGGACAGGAACCGGCAGGGGACCAGGCGTGTCCTTCCCGGATCGCCTTCAAGGTCGCAGCCGGACATTACGAGCTGCAACGGAGGCAGCTCGGTGCCCCCAAGCGAGGCGATCAGGGGTGCGCCGATGGTGAGCAGGGCCATTACGGCCGCCAGGGGATTGCCTGGAAGGCCGATCACGAACCGCCCGTCGGGAAGCCCCGCGAGCACGGCCGGATGCCCGGGGCGCATCGCTATGCCGTCCACCAGCAACAGTCCGCCCAGGGCGTCGATGGCGGCACGGAAATGGTCCGTCCCGGACTTACCGGTGCCGCCGGTGGTGATGATGACGTCTGCGGCGCCGGAGGGCCGGACGGGGCTGTCCAGGGCATCCAGCCAGCTGCCCAAGGAGTCGCCGATCCGCTGCGGGGCGCCGGGAACGCCACCCAGGAGGGAAACGACGTTTCCCAGCTGCGGGCCAAAGGTGTCCCGGACCTGCCCGGGCGCCGGGATGCCCTGCGTCACCACTTCAGCCCCGGTGAGTACGACGGCGACGGCCGGCCGGGCGCGGACCTGCAGGGCGTCGTGCCCTGCCGCCGCAGCCAGGGCCACCTGCACGGGATTTAGGACAGTGCCGGCGGGTATGAGGACGTCCCCGGACCGGGCTTCCTGCCCGGCGGGACGGATGTGTTGGCCGCTGCGCGGCTCTCCGGCCTTCGCCTCCGGGCGGAGTCCCAGGACGTGGTTGCCTTTGGTGTCCCTTGCAGCAAGGCCACTTTCTTTCCGCAGGACGGCATCGGCGCCATGCGGTATTAGGCCGCCGGTGGCAATCACGGAGGCGCTGTTTGCAGATAAAGATCTGTTGCCTTCGCGGGGCAGGGATGGGTACTGGCCGGATCCGGCCAGCAGCCAGGGGCCGGGTCCGTTCACGGCCCAGCCGTCCATTGCGGACGAGGCATAGTGCGGCAGGTCCTGGAGCGCGGTGACATCCCGGCTCAAGGTCCGCCCAATGGCCTCAGCGAGCGGGACGTTCACCGGCGGGAGCGGAATGGCCGAGCCGTAGGCGACATGGCGCGCTTCAGACCACGGTATGCATCCCCGTTCCTGGACGGGACCGGGCATGCCTGCACTTCTGATAACGGTAGTTGTCGGTCCAGTGCCGGGCATCCGGCCCCCTCCTAGTTGATTGGCGGGCGCACACCGGCCACGGGGCCCCGTTTTCCGAAAACGGTGCTTCGATGAGGAATACCTCCCCAGGTCTTAGGCCCACCGAAGCACCTTTTACGAAAAACGGGACACCCGTAGCTGACGCTGCCTTTCCTAGCCCGCGGCTTCCAGGACCTGGGCCCCAGCGGCTTCGGCCGGCAGCGGCAGGGACGACGATTGCCGGCGTGCAGCCTCCACGGTGTGGAGGAGCAGCAATGCCGTGGTGACAGACCCCACCCCGCCAGGAACAGGGGTGAGTCCGGCTGCGGTCCCGGTGACGCTGGCTTGGTCCACATCACCCACCAGCGAGCCGTCGGCAAGGACGTTCGTGCCGACGTCGACCACTATGGTCCGCGCAGAGACCTGGCTGCCGGTCAGCAGCCCCGCGCGCCCGGCTGCGACCACCACGACGTCGGCATCCTTTGTGTAGCGCTCCAGCGGGCCCGACTTGGAATGGCAGACGGTCACGGCTGCGTCGCGTGCCAGCAGGAGGAGGGAGAGCGGCTTGCCCACAACGGCGGACCGGCCCACCACCACTACGTCCTTGCCCGCCACGGGAACCTGGTAGTGGTCCAGGATTTCGACGACGGAGCGGGCGGTGGCGGGAGCAAAGGCCGGCTGGCCCACGGCGAGTCGGCCGAGGCTCAGCGGGTTGGCGCCGTCAATGTCCTTTTCCGGGGCGATGAGGCCCACGAGGTTGTCGGTCCGGACCCCTTCCGGCAGGGGGGTCTGCAGGATGATGCCGTTCACGGACGGTTCGGCGCTGAGGTCCCGCAGGACACCGGCCAGCGCCGGTTCCGTTGCATCATGGCCAAGGTCGATGACCCGGCAGCCGATTCCGGCGCGCTCCGCTGCCCGCTCGATGGAACGGACGTACCAGCGCGTCGACTCATCGGCGGTCGCCATGACCACCGCAACAACCGGTCGGACGCCGTCCCGTCCAAGCGACCGGACCTGGTCCTGGACCTCCTGCTGGAACAAACCGGCCAAAGGCTTTCCGGATAGTACTGCTGTGCTCAACCCAGGATCCTTTCGCGAACGCGGGCCGAGAGGGCATCTGCCGCCAGGACCACTTTCTCTTCGATGCCGTCCGTCTGCCGGGCCAGCAGCGCGCGTGCCTCCGGATCCTTGACCGCCACGACGTTGATGTCGATGTTGACGCGCGCCGTGGTGGCAGCTGCCCGGGCGGCGTCCGCGGCCGCGGCAACGTCGCTGATGACGTTGGCGTTGGCGACGTCGAACAGTTCGGCGGCAAGGTCCACGATGCCGCCCGACAGCTCGATGAGCCGGGCAGGGGTCTGTGCCGCCTGGATAAGCGCTGACTGGATCCCGGCCGCCCGGGCGGCCTTGAGGTCATCGGTGCCGGACGGGAGCTTGTAGGAGTCGATGACCGCCTGGAAGGCCTGTTCATCCGCTTCAGCCAGGCGCAGTGCCTCGGTGGCGAGGTCGTCCGCAGCCTGGGTGATGCGCTCTGCCAGTGGTGCGTGCTCTTCGTATTTGGCGCCGGTGGTGTAACGCGCCACCATGGCCACCAGGGCGGCGCCCTGGGCTGCGTGCAGGGCCGCGGCGGCGCCCCCGCCCGGCGTCGGCTGCTTTGCGGCCAACCGGGCGAGGTAGCTGCTGACTGTTTCTGAACTGATCATGGTGCTAGCCGCGCAACCGGGACATGGTGGGGTCGTACAGCGGATCCTGGGTCACGGTGGCCACAATCCGGCGGCCGAAGTACTCGATCTCCACCGAATCGCCGACCGAGACCTCCGCGGGCAGGTAGGAGTAGGCGATGGGCTTGCGGACGGTGTAGCCGTAGGCGGCGCTGGTGACGTAACCCACCGCCTGGTCCTTGTAGAACACCGGTTCCTTGCCCAGCACCAGGCTGCGTCCGTCGTCGACCGTCAGGCAGCGCAGGCGGCGTCCGGAGTTTTCTTCGGCGCGTCCCTCCAGGGCTGCCTTTCCGACGAAGTTCTCCTTGGCCATCTTCACCGCGAAGCCGAGTCCGGCCTCGAAGGGGTCGTGCTCGGTGGTCATATCGGTTCCCCAGGAGCGGTAGCCCTTTTCCAGGCGGAGCGAGCTGAACGCGGCGCGGCCGGCGGCGATGATGCCGAACGGCTGGCCGGCCTTCCACAGCGCGTCCCAAAGGCGCTGGCCGTTGTCGGCGCTGGTGTACAGCTCCCAGCCCAGTTCCCCGACGTAGGACAGCCGCATCGCGGTGACCGGGACGCCGCCGATGACCACCTGCTTGGACCGGAAGTACTTCAGGCCGTCATTGGTGAAGTCGTCGCTGCTGACCGCGCCGACCACCTCACGGGCCAGCGGGCCCCAAAGGCCGATGCAGCAGGTGCCGCCGGTGGTGTCGCGGACCTGGACCCAGTCTTCGGTGCTGCCGCTTTCGGTCTGGTGCCGGGCAGCCCGCTCGAAGTAGGCGGTGTCGATGTTGCCGTTGGCGCCGAGCTGGAAGGTCTGCTCGTCCAGGCGGGCCACGGTGATGTCGCTCCGGACCCCGCCCTGCTCGTCCAGCAGGAGCGTGTAGGTGACGGCTCCGGGCTTCTTGTCCATTTCTGCGGTGGTCAGTTCCTGCAGCAGCTTCAGGGCGCCGGGGCCGGAGATTTCGAGGCGCTTGAGCGGGGTCATGTCGTACATGGCGACGGCGGTGCGCGTCTTCCATGCCTCGGCCGCGGCAATCGGGGAGCTGAACATGCCGGACCAGGAGTCGCGGGCCGGCGGCTGCCAGTCTGCGGGCATTTCCTTGAGCAGTTCGGCGTTGGCCTCGAACCAGTAGGGGCGTTCCCAGCCGGCGCCTTCCAGGAAGTAGCCGCCCAGCTGCTTGTGCCGGGCGTGGAAGGGGCTGACGCGCAGGTTGCGCGGGGAGAGCTTGGGCTGCAGCGGGTGCAGCACGTCGTAGATCTCCACGAAGTTCTGCTGCGAGGTTTCGCTGACGTACTCCGGGGTCAGCTGCACTTCCTCGAAGCGGTGGATGTCGCAGTCGCCCAGGTCGATCGAGGACTTGCCGTCCACCAGGAGCTCGGCCACGGCGCGGGCGATGCCTGCCGAGTGGGTGACCCAGACGGCTTCGGCCACGAAGAAGCCGTCCAGTTCCTTGGACTCGCCCACCAGCGAGCCGCCGTCCGGGGTGAAGGAGAAGATGCCGTTGAAGCCGTCTTCGATTTCGCTTTCGCGCAGGGCAGGCAGGATCTGCTTGGTGGCCTCCCAGGCCGGGAGGAAGTCTTCGAGGGTGAAGTCCAGGCGCGAGGGCATGTTGTGCTCGCTGATCTCGTCCGGCTTGAAGCTGCCGAGTTCGTCCAGGTCCACTGGCATGGGCTTGTGGGCGTAGGAGCCGATGCCGTAGCGGTCGCCGTGTTCGCGGTAGTAGAGGTCCTGGTCCTGGTGGCGGAGGATGGGCAGCCGGGCGCCGTTGGGCAGTTCGTTCTTGCCCTGCTGCGCCGGGACCGGGGTGGTTTTGACGTACTGGTGCGCCAGCGGCAGCAGCGGCACGGACATGCCGATCAGCTCGCCGACCTTTGCACCCCAGAAGCCGGCGCAGGAGACCACGATGTCTGCCGGGATCACGCCGTCGGGCGTCTGGACACCGGTGACCCGTCGGCCGGACTGCTCGATGCCGGTCACTTCGGTGTTGCCGATGTACTTTACGCCGGCCGCCTCGGTGCGCTGGATCAGCAGCTGGACCGCGCGGGCGGCCAAAGCGAGGCCGTCGCTGGGAACGTGGAGGCCGCCGAGGATGTCCTCGTAATTGATGAGCGGGTAGAGCTCCTTGCACTCGGCCGGGGAGAGGATGGAGCCCTCGATGCCCCACGCCTGGGCGTAGCCGAGCTTGCGCTTCAGGTCCGCGAGGCGGGTCTCGGTGGTGGCAACCTCCAGGCCGCCCACCTGGTTGAAGCAGCTGACGCCGTCCTCGGTCAGGGACAGCAGCTTCTCCACGGTGTACTTGGCGAACAGGGCCATGGACTTGGAGGGGTTGGTCTGGAAGACCAGTCCCGGGGCGTGCGAGGTGGAGCCGCCCGGCATGTTGAGGGGTCCCTGGTCCAGGACGGTGATGTTGTTCCAGCCGCGCGTGACGAGTTCATCCGCGAGGTTGGTGCCGACGATGCCGGCTCCGATGATGACGATGCGTGGTGACGATTCCAAGGGAGTCTCTCCTGCTGCTTTACGGGTTATGTCTGCGGACGGGTGCTTACCGGAACACCACGGTGCTGGTCTGGTCCAGCAGCACGCGGTGCTGGCAGTGCCACCGGACGGCGCGGGAGAGGGCGAGGGCTTCGGCATCCTGGCCCACGGTGGACAGCTGGGCCGGGCCGTAGGTGTGGTCCACGCGGATGACTTCCTGCTCGATGATCGGCCCCTCGTCCAGGTCTGCGGTGACGTAGTGGGCGGTGGCGCCCACCAGCTTGACTCCGCGGTCGTAGGCCTGGTGGTAGGGGCGTGCGCCCTTGAAGCCGGGGAGGAAGGAGTGGTGGATATTGATGGCCCGGCCCTCCAATGCCCGGCAGAGGTCGTCGGAGAGCACCTGCATGTAGCGGGCCAGGACCACGAGGTCGGCCTCGTACTCGTCCACCAGCTCCAGTAGCCTGCGCTCGGCATCGGCCTTGGTGTCCGGGGTGACGGGGACGTAGATGAAGGGGAGCCCGGCGGCTTCCGCCATGGCGCGGTGGGTCTCGTGGTTGGAGACAACTGCCACCAGTTCGCCGCCGAGGCTGCCGCCCCGCCAGCGGAAGATGAGGTCATTGAGGCAGTGGCCGAACTTGGACACCATGACCAGGACGCGCTTGGGGGTCTGGTCGTGGAAGCTGAACTTCATGTCGAACCGGCCGGCGATGCCTGCGAACTCTTCCTCGAGCATGGCAGGCGTGTAGCTGGGGGAGCCGGAGAACGCGGTACGCAGGTGGAGCGTCTCGCGCAGGCTGTCGTCGAACTGCTGGTGCTCGTCGATGTTGAAGCCACGTTCGAACAGGAACGTGGTTACGGCCTGCACAATTCCTGCCTGCTCCTTGCACGACAGGGTCAGCACCAACTTCTGCTTCTGCTCTTCCTTGAGCGCCGGCAGGGTGATGGTTGCTGAGGCTGCTTCGATGAGGGTCATAGCCCCTCCTCCTTCTAGATATATTCAAAAGCGACGGACTGATATATTAGATTGAGTGCCAGCGTATACTGGTCCACAGGCGAGGTCAATAGTTTTTTCTGGTCGGGAAGAAGGGGCTCAGCATGGCATTCGAAGCTTTGGCGGTGGCGGACGACATGGGGCGGAAGTCCCTGGCCGAGGTTGCCTACGAGAGCATCCGCGACTGGCTGCTGACCCTTGAAATCAAACCCGGTGAGCTGCTGAACGACGAGCTCCTGGCCAAGAATCTCGGCGTCGGGCGCACTCCGGTGCGCGAAGCCCTGAAGCGGCTGGAGCTGGACCGGCTGGTGAAGACCTATCCCCGGCGGGGCACCTTTGCCACCAGGGTGGACGTAACCGACCTTTCCTTTATTTCGGAGATCCGCGCCCAGCTTGAGCCCCTTGCGGCGGCGCGTGCCGCACGGGTGGCATCTCCTGCGGTCCGGGACGGGCTGCGTGCCACTCTCGAAAAGGTTGAGGCGTTCGATGTGTCCTCGGCAACCGTGACGGAGACGCTGCAGCTCGATGCCCAGGTGCACCAGGGCATCTACTCCGCCGCCGCCAACCCGCATCTGGAAGACATCCTGATCCGCTACGACAACCTGGCAACGCGGATCTGGTGCATGGTCATCGACCGGCTGCCGGACTTGTCCCACCACGTTCGTGAACACCTCGATCTGCTCCGCGCCGTCATCGACGGTGATGAGGAGCGGGCCGCGGAGCTTGCCGGCGCCCACGTCAGCGGATTTGAAAGTGCGGTCCGGGAGGCCCTTTTCAAAGCGTAGTGCCGGCTGCCTCGGGGCGCCTGTTGACATGGAGTGTGACCTGGACCATGCTCGGATTCCAGATTGATATATCAATCAAATATCAGAGACGGTTTCGAGCGGCGACGGCGCCGGCGATCGGAGTGACCAGTGAATTCCCAGGCAACCCTTGAAACCCCGCACGGTGCCATCGACCTTGACCCCGAACGCGACGGCAACGGTGACGCGTCCAAGAAGGCTCTCGGCCTCCGTGCCGACTGGGCGCGCCTGCCCGGCCGCAGCGTCGAAGTGTGGCTGCGGGGAGAGCATGTGGCCAGCGGGGTGGTGGACCAGGCTGCGGAGGACGGCACGGTGCTCTGGATAGCCGCCGAGGGCATCAGCACACGCCGCATCTTCGACAAGTCGTCCGGCTATCAAATCTGGACGTAGCCCCTGGATTGGGAGCTTCAGCTCCCAATCCAGGCAATAACCATGGAGCCCCGGCGCTGTACGCGCCGGGGCTCCGTTCCACATGGCTGGTTCTGCAAAGATCAACAGAGTTCGCGCTAAGCAACAAGAGTGCGGTACGTCACTTTCAAAGTCAAGGGCGCCATGCACAGCGAAAGCGGATTCTGCAGGCACGCGGAAAGGCCCCCTTAACAAGGCAGTGACCCCGGGTTCCAACGAAACCCGGGGTCACTGCGTTGCTGACGCTGGCGGCCTTTCAGCGCTGCGTGTACCCCATGTTGGCGCTGACTTTGAGTCCGGCGTCCTTGAGGGTTTCCAGCAGGCCGGGGATCTTCTCCGGCTCGAAGCGGAATGCCGGCCCGGAGATGCTGAGGGCGCCGATCACGACCCCCTGGTGGTTGTAGACGGGCACTGCCACGGCATTCAGGCCGATCTCGAACTCCTCCCGCACAACCGCGTAGCCCTTGGCTGCTACCTCGAGCAACTGGGCGTCCAGTTCCTTGCGGGAGGTGATCGTACGGGCAGTGCGGGCAGTCAGGCCTGTTTCCTTCAGGATCCTGTCCCGGTCGTCCGCCTCCAGGGCCGCGAGGAGGACCTTTCCGCTGGAGGTGGCGTGCAGCGGGGTCAGGCTTCCCACCCAGTCGTACGTGGCCAGGGTGGAAGGGCCCATGGCCTGGTCCACGTTCACGGCATAGTTGGAGCGCAGGACGGCCAGGTTCACGGTTTCCTTGAACTCATCCGCCAGGCTCTCCAGGACGGGCCGTGCCTCCCGGACCAGGCTCAGGCGGCCCGGAATCGAGCTGGCCAGGCGAAGGATCCCAAAACCGAGCTGGTACTTCCCGCGCTCGCTGTTTTGATGGACCATCTCGCGGGTGACCAGCGAACCCATCAGCCGGGACACAGTGGACTTGTGAATCCCCATTTCCTCGGCGATTTCGCTCACGCCCGCATGTCCCTCGCGTGCCAGGATCTCCAGGACGGTCAGGGCCCGCTCCACGGACTGTACGCCGCCGGACTGTCCGCCTTCCGCATCGGTATCGGATTCAGTTTCCTTATTCGAAGCCATACTTCCTGATCCTATGCCGGTTAATGTGATGGCCATGACATTGCGGCAGTCCGGCCGGCCTGCGGAAGCCCGGGGCGGGCTGCTAGCTGCCGCGGTAGGTGGAGTAGGCGAACGGGCTCAGGAGCAGCGGAACATGGTAGTGCTCGGGGCCGGTGACCTCGAAAACCAGGTCCACTTCCGGGAAGAACGTCTGCGTCTGCAGGCCTGAGTAGTAGGCGCCCGTGGCGAAGTTCAGTTTGTAGTGGCCCGGTTTCAGCTGCTCCGGCCCAAGGTCCTTGGCCCGGCCGTCGGCGTCGGTGCTGGAAGCGGCCAGCTCACGCCAGGTGCCGGCGTCGTTCCATGAAAGGACGACGGCGACCCCCGCCGCTGGGCGTCCGGCACCGGTATCGAGGATGTGGGTGGTCACGTGGGAGACGCTCATTCGTTGATCAGTCCTTCGAGCCGCAGTACGGCGATTTCGCGCAGCTGCTGGGCCACGATGCTGTCTTCTTCTTCGGGGGAGTTGGTGAGCCGCTGCTTCAGGGCCGCAAGGATGTCCTGGGCGCTGCGACCGGCTGCCCGGATCAGGAAGACGCGGCCGAACTTCTCCTCGTACTCCCGGTTCCCGCGCGCCAGGGCATCGGCGACAGCAGTATCGGCAGGGTCCACGCCGGCCTGCTCGGAACGGGACATGGACGCCTCGGCGCTGGTCGCCGTCGGGCGTTCCCCGATCCTGGGGTGGTGGGCCATGGCGGCTTCAACCTCTGCCGAGGTGAAGGGGCTGGCCGCTTGGGCGGCGAACTCCAGGAGCTGATTGCGGGCGGCGAAGGGC
Organism: Pseudarthrobacter sp. 05T312; assembly: GCF_056396685.1. Lineage (NCBI taxonomy): Bacteria > Bacillati > Actinomycetota > Actinomycetes > Micrococcales > Micrococcaceae > Pseudarthrobacter > Pseudarthrobacter sp. 05T312. The sequence continues at coordinate 177,458 of NZ_JBFTLY010000002.1, read as the reverse complement.
CGGGCCCCGGCTACGGCCTCCACCCAGCGGCTGACGTCGATGCAGGGCCGCAGGAGGGCCTGGGCGGAGGCCGGATCCGCGCTGTTGAATTCGGCAAGCTTCATGCTGGCAGTAATCCTTGGGATGATGCTGGCATCCATGGTGACGGCTATGCGGACGCCGGAAAACCCGGCACCTGCCTGTGGAAACTCCACAAGCAGGCTTCCGCATCATGGAACTGTTATTTCAGCATACGTAATATTCAAGAGCAGGCGCGCTGCACTGTCAAGCGGTTCGGGAGTCCCTAGTCCTGCGACGACGTCCGGGACAGGACCCACGTGTTGGTGCCGTCCTGGCGTTCGAAGGTCACCGTGGTCACCAGCGCCTCGATCAGGGCCAGCCCGCGCCCCGACTCTGCGTCCTCGCCGGGGACGGCCGGCTCCATGGGGCCGAACGGCGGCTTCGCGTGGTAGGCGCTGACCCGTGCCTGCAGCATGGCCGGCTGCACGGTGGTCTCCACACCCAGTTCCACGTCCCGGTCCCCGGCGGGCTGGGCGTGCTGGACGATGTTGGACGCGGACTCGATGACCGCGGTGGTGAACGTCATCTGGTCCATGTCGTTGACGAACGGAACGTCGAGCCACAGGCTGTCGAGGTCGTTGTGGACTGCCTCGATGGCGTCCTCGGCGGCGGGTCCCCGGAAGCTGCGCGAAGCCAGGACTTCAGTCATTGCTGAACGCCTCCTCGGCCGTGGGGTAGGCGGTGAGGACCTTGTCCATGCTGGTCAGCTTCAGCACCATGTTCACCTGGGGCTGGACGGCGGCGATCCGCAGGTCCCCGCCGGCCTGGCGGGCGGCCTTCAGGCAGCCGATCAGCGCGCCGAGTCCAGAGGAATCCATGAACGCCGTGTTTTCCAGGTTGACCACGATCCGGTTGGACCCACCCGCGATCACGTCCGTCACGAACTCGCGCAGCTTGGGCGCGGAGACCATGTTCAGCCGCCCGTCCGCCTTGACCTCCGCGTACGAGTCTTTGACCTCATAACTGAACTCCATCAGGATTCCTCTCTGTTTGCAGGTTCTGCGGCCGGCTCGTACCCCTTGTAGAGGACGGCGCGGACCAGGATGCTCATGACCACCAGGTCAAAGACCACCCAGACAACGTTGACCAGGGTGCCCAGCGGTTCCGCCAGGCCGGTGGCCAGGCGGACAATCCCGACGACGGCGGCCAGGGCGAGCAGGATGGACACCACGATCTGGGGCCGGATGAGGCTCCAGCTGGGTCCACCGCTTTGGCGTGCCTTGGGGGTGACGGCAAACCCGAGGGGACGGCCGAACCAGACGTTGCGGGCCGCTGTCGTGCACGCCTTGATCCAGGTGGGGAACAGCGCAAGGCTGTACTGCTGGCCGCGCCAGGTGGGGATGCCGCGGCCGGCCACGGCGAACAGCAGCTGGTTGACCACCATGAACGGGATGAACCGGATGAAGAAGTCCCAGCTGAGGCTGCTGACCGGCAGAATGCCCAGCAGCAGGTAGATGATCGGGGCCGCGAAATAGATGACGGCGGCGAACCCGCTGAGGTATGTCCACATGGTGGCGAAGTACATCAGGCGCTGGCCGATTTTGAGGCCCTTCTGCACCAGGGGGTTCTCCCGGAGCAGCACCTGGATGGTGCCCTGGGCCCAGCGGAGGCGCTGCGTGAGCATGGTGGCGATGTCCTCCGGCGCCAGGCCATACGCCAGGATTTCGTGGTGGTACACGCTCTCCCAGCCCATGGCGTGCATGCGCATCGCTGTGGCCATGTCCTCGGTGACCGAAATGGTGGCCAGCGGCATGACGGGCTGTGCCTCGTTGCTGCGTTCCACGGTCAGCGCATCCAGCACGGCCTGGACGGATTCCAGTGCACCCAGGGGGGACCAGTCGCGGGCGGACATCCGCTGCACGGCGTCGTCCGCCACCACAGGGACGCCGGACTCGCCCACATGGGCCAGTTCCATCGCGGCGATTTCCTCGAGGTCGGCCTGCAGGGCTGCGACGTCGGCCTGGACCAGGGTCTGCACGGCGGCGTCCACGCGGCGGCGCACCCGGTACGTGACTTCGCTGAGGGGCCGGCCGGCGTCCACTTCCTCCTGGGCTTCGCGGGTGGCGGCCTCTACCTCGTCCAGGACCTCCGCCACCAGGGGTGACTCCACGTCCGCCGACTTCCGGGCCTGCTTGATGGCTGCCCGGGAGGCGGCCAGGGCGCGGCGGATGCTCTTTTCGGTCTCCTTGACGTAGCCCACCAGGCCCAGCTGCATCAGGGCCTCGCGGCGCAGGATGGCGTTGGATCCGCAGAAGAAGGCGGCGTTCCAGCCGTCCTTGCCCTGCTGAATGGGGCCGTAGAACAGCGGTGCCTGGCTGCCCAGCGGATCGCTGGCAGGAACATTGCTGAAGTACTGGGGCGTCTGGACCAGGGCCACCCGGCGGTTGTTGAAGTAGCCCAGGGTCTTTTCCAGGATGTCCGGCTCGGGGATCTGGTCCGCGTCCAGGATCAGCAGGAACTCACCGTGGGTGACCATGAGGGCGTTGTTAAGGTTGCCCGCCTTGGCGTGCCGGGGCAGGTCCTTGGTCCAGTCATCGCTCCGGGTGACGTAGCCCAGGCCATGCTTTTCGCAGAGGGCCTTGAGCTCAGGGCGTGCGCCGTCGTCCAGGATCCACGTGCTGTGCGGGTGCCGGATTTTCTGGGCCGCCAGTGCGGTGGTGAGGACCATGTCCAGGTCCTCGTTGTAGGTGGTGATGAACACATCCACGGTGGCGTCGTGCGGCGGCTCCGGCGCACCCTTGCGGATCTTCAGCTTCCACACGGTCATGCCGAAGAGCATGACGTCGATGAGGCTGTAGGTTTCGGCCGCCACCAGGGGGAGGGCGATCCACCAGGCGTCCCAGTTGAGCGAGGACATCCAGCGCCAGGCGATGTAGTTCAGGCCGGTCAGGACGGTCAGCACCACCACCAGGCGGGTCCAGAAGCGGGTCACGCGGCCACGCCTTCGGGGAGGCGGCGGACCACGACCACCGTGACGTCGTCCTCGGCCGTCTCTGCAGGAGCCAGGGCCAGGATGGCGTTGGTGGCTTCCTGCGCCGAACCTGCCAACTGCGTGGCCCGCCGGACGGCGTCGGTGAAGTCCTCCACCGATTCAAAGACGTCCAGCACGCCGTCACTGACCACCACCAGCGAGTCGCCGGGTGCCAGTTCCAGTTTGGCCTGCGGCCATTGTGTCCCCGGCCAGGCTCCCACCGGTGGTCCGCCCGAGGGGAGGCGGTCCGCCGGCCCGGCAGGCTGGACGTGCAGTGCCAGGCCGTGCCCGGCGTCGACATAGCTGACGTTGCCGGACGCCGCGTCCAGGCGGGCGTGGAACAGGGTCACGAAGGAGTTGGAGGAGTCCAGGTCCGTGGCGATCGCCTTGCTGGCGGAGGCGAAACCGGCGTCGAGGTCCTGGCGCAGGCCGGTGGAGCGCATGACGGCGCGGACGGTGGCCGCGATCAGGGCCGCGCCCATGCCCTTGCCCATGGCGTCGGCGAAGGTCAGGTGGAGCCCGTCAGGGGTCTGGTACCAGTCGTAAAAGTCGCCGCCCACGTTGCGGGAGGGCCGGAACAGGCCTGCCACGTCGTAGCCGTCCACCCGGATGTCCTCTTTCGGCAGGAGGCTTTGCTGCACCTCCGTGGCACGTTCCAGCTCGCCCCGGGCCGCCGATTCCGCGGCGGCGGAGGGCCGGCGCCGGAACAGGGCATTGATCCTGGACTGCAGTTCGCGGGGGCTGAACGGCTTGCTGATGTATTCGTCGGCGCCGTTGTCCAGGCCGGTCAGCTTGTCCAGTTCGTCTGCCCGGGCGGTGAGCATCACGATGAACGCATCCGAGAATTCGCGCAGGAGCTTGCACACCTCCAGCCCGTCAAGGTCCGGCAGGTTCAGGTCAAGCGTCACCAGGTCCGGCTTGCGCCGGCGGACTTCCTCCACGCCCGGCAGGCCGGCGCCTGCGTGCGTGACGTCGAAGCCCTGCTTGACCAGGACACGGACCAGCAGTCCGCGGATGTCCGGATCATCTTCGATGACCACCGCACGGCGGGATTCGGAGGGAGAGACCATGCTCTACTTCTACAGTATTAAGGCGCACAGGGCATGTCTTAGGCTTCACAGTTTCTGGTGACGTCGCTGACAAACGCGTGGTGCAGGAACCACGCCCCCCGATCTTGCGGAAATCTTGGGATCTGCTTGCCGGGACGTTGAGGAACGCCGGTCACACTCGAAACAACGCAGCAGCTTTCCAGGAACAGGGTACGACGACGACTGCGCGGAAGCTGGCCAGTTTGCGGAAGGCGGGGAAGCCAATGGAACACGTAAAACAAAACGGGATGGACAAAGCCAGGGCCTTCCGGCGCGTCCTCTTCCACTCACGGAAGGTACGGGCCGCTGCCAGGGAACTGGAGCAGGCACTCGCCGAATCCCGGGAGGTCTCCAGCTGGCCCGGAGACCGGCTGCAGGTGGGCGAGGACATGTCCAGGCAGGTGGAAAAACTCACCCACCGGCTCAAGCTGGAGACCGAGGCGCACCACAGGCTTGAGGCCCTTTTAAAGACTGCGGGCGGAGGGCATTCCGTCGCTGCCTTGTAGGTGCCACACTTAGCAGCAATCGATTGGCTGGGGATAGTCAGGAGATTGCTGTGAGTTTGTTTGTCGGTTGGTCGTACCTGATGGCTGGACTCATGACCATGGACGCGATGCTGCTGGCATTGTGGGCCATGGAAATCGATTGGGGAAAGTACTGGCGCCGGAAGTAGCGCGGTTACTCCAGTTCCAGCCGCATCAGCACCCGCGGGAAGCCGTTGAGCACCGAGCTGGTGTCCGCAGCCTTGGTGAAGCCGGCGTCCTCGAAGAGCTTGCGGGTACCCACGTATGCCATGGTGAGGTCCACCTTGTGGCCGCCGTTGTCCACGGGATAGCCCTCCACCACGGGAGCGCCATAAGCGCGGGCCATGGCAACGGCGCCGGCCAGCAGATGGTGCGAGATTCCCTTGCCGCGGTGGCCGGGACGGACGCGGAGGCACCAGACCGACCAGGCGTCCTGGCCGTCGACATGGGGAATCCGCCTGTTCCGGGCGAAGCTGGTGTCCACCCGAGGGTGCACCGCTGCCCACCCGACTGGTTCGCCGTCGTCGTACGCCACGACGCCCGGCGGCGGATCCTGGGCCACCAGTTGCCTGACCAGCTCCCCGCGCTCCTCGCCCCGCAAGGACGCGTTCTGCTGTGGGGGGATGCGGTAGCTCAGGCACCAGCAGACGGTGGCGTCGGGCCGTTTGGGCCCCACCAAGGTCCTGACGTCCTCGAAGCCCGTTGCGGGGCGCACCTCAATGGCCATGCTGCGATGCTAACCCTGGACGCCTCCGGCCCCGAGTCGCCTCCCAGTCCGGCTTCCACCCTGTTGGCGCGCGCTGGCCCTCATTACACTGGGACGCATGACCCCGCAGGAACCGGGCAGTGCGGCCGCGGATCCGGATACCGTTGCCGCCTCCCTGCGAACGCCGGGCGAACGCTCCCGCACCTTCGCCGGCATCCTGGTGAACACCGCACTGGCCAACATCACCACCAGCTACCTGTGGTTCGCGCTGACGTTCTGGCTGTACCTGGAGACGCGCAACGTGATCGCCACCGGGGTGGTGGGTGGCGCCTACATGCTGTTGATTGCACTGTCCAGCATCAGCTTCGGCACGTTCGTGGACCGGTACCGGAAGCTGGCCGTGATGCGGTTCGCCGCCGCCTTCACCCTGGGGATGTTCGTGCTGTCAGGAGTGATGTTCCTGCTGACGCCTGCCGCGTCCCTGCTGGACCTGGGGCGGCCGTGGTTCTGGATCTTCACCGTGGTCATCCTGGTGGGGGCCGTGGTGGAGAACCTGCGGAACATTGCCCTGTCCACCACGGTGACCATCCTCATCGAGCCGGAGCGGCGGGCCAATGCCAATGGGCTGGTGGGAATGGTGCAGGGGCTGATGTTCATTGTCACGTCGCTGCTGTCCGGACTCTCGGTCGGATTGCTGGGCATGGGCTGGACCATCGCCGTCGCGCTGGTGCTCACGGCGCTGGCTGCGGCGCACCTCCTGACGCTCCGGATGCCCGAGGAGGTCCAGGTGGCGGCATCGGACGCCCACGGTGGCTTCGACCTTCGGGGTTCGTTCACTGCCGTCCTGGCCATATCGGGGCTGTTCGCGCTGATGGTGTTTTCCACGTTCAACAACTTCATCGGCGGCGTCTACATGGCGCTGATGGACCCTTACGGGCTGGAGATGTTTTCCGTGGAGATGTGGGGCGCCGTCTTTGCGGTTGGATCCACGGGGTTCATCATAGGGGGCGCGCTGATTGGCAAATTCGGGCTCGGCGCCAACCCGCTGCGGACCCTGCTGCTTGCGGTGGCGGCCATGGGGGTGCTCGGGGCGGTGTTCACGCTCAGGGAGTGGGCGTGGCTCTACGTCCTGGGGATCTGGCTGTACCTGGTGCTGGTGCCGTTCGTGGAGGCCGCTGAACAGACCGTCATCCAGCGGGTGGTGCCGCTGGAACGGCAGGGCCGTGTCTTTGGCTTCGCCATGGCCTTCGAGTCCGCTGCCGCCCCCGTCACGGCGTTCCTCAGTCGCCCCCATGGCCCAGTACTGGATCATCCCGTACGCGCGGTCCGCGGAAGGCGCCGCGCGCCTGGCACCACTCCTGGGTGAGGGCACCTCCCGCGGCATCGCCCTGGTGTTCCTGGTGGCCGGGATCATCATGATCGTGGCCGCACTGCTGGCCTTCCTGGCTCCGGTCTACCGCCGGGTGTCGGCATCGTATGCGCAGGTGGCAGCGGAAACTGCGGCTTAAGCCCGGACGCCCCGGCACACAGGGTGCCGGGGCGTCCGCGGATATGCTGCGGGAAGGGGTGGCGGGTCTAGAGTCCCAGCGCTTCCTTGAGGCGGGCGACGTGGCCGTCGGCCTGCACCTGGTACTGGGCCAGGGTGACGTTTCCTTCAGGGTCCACCACAACCGTGGAGCGGACGATGCCTTCGTGGATTTCGCCGTGGACCAGCTTTTCGCCCCAGGCGCCGTAGGCCAGGGCAACCGCGTGGTCGGGATCGGAGAGGAGGGGGAAGGTGAGGGAGAAGTCGCCGGTGAAGCCGGCCAGGGCTTCCTGGGCGTCCGGGGAGATGCCGACTACCTCGTAGCCCTTGCCCTGGAGGGAGGCGAGGCTGTCGCGGAAGTCGCAGGCCTCCGTGGTGCAGCCGGGGGTTGCGGCCTTCGGGTAGAAGTAGACGATGACGTTCTTGCCACGGTAATCGGCCAGAGAGGTCTCGCGGCCCTGGGCGTCCCGGAGGGTGAAATCAGGAGCCGGGGTACCGGGCTGAAGCTTGGTGGTCAGGGTGGGGCTCATGGCGTTCCTTTGTAAGACTCGGTCAGTGATGGCCAAACATCAAGTGAAGCGGGTCACCGCTTACTGATACAAACCAGCGCGTCATATGCAGTATTCCGCCGGACCCCGAACGGCCGCGAGCGGGCCCGGCACAAACTGGTAGCCGCCGCCGCGGACAGTGGCCACGGCATGGCGGGCGTTGCCCAGTTTCTTGCGGATCCTGCCAACGTAGACGTCGATGGAACGGGCGGTGGCGCCGGGGAAATCCAGCGATTCCAGGAAATCCTGCAGTTCTTCGCGGCCTACCGTGCGGGACAGGTGCGTCACCAGGTAGCGCAGCACCTTGTATTCGACGCCGGTCAGCGCCACCGGGCTGCCGTCCAGCAGGACGGAGTCGGCGGCGAGGTCCACGGCGACCCGGCTGACGGGGCCGCCCGACGGCGGCAGGCGAGTGCCGCCGTCGGGCCTGGTTGCGCCGGGGTTCTCCGCCGCGGAAGGAACGCGAGAGGAGTCGGCTGCGGCTCCTTCCGTGCCGCCGGAGACCCCGGACGTGGGGGCTCCGGCGGCAGGCCAATGGACTTCCGCCTCCGGAGCAGTTTCGAGGGCCCTGGCGAGGACCATTTGGGCGGCGTGGCGCAGGAGTTCCGGGGTGGTTCCTTCGGCGGGAACCACCCACACGGCCAGCCCGTGGGCGGTGGCCCGCCTGGCCGGAACCGGCTGATGGACCGGGTGCGGAACAGCCGTCCGGGGATGGTGTGCTTCCACTGCCATGGCGCGTCCCTAGACGCCGCCGCGGCGGATCAGCCTGCCCGTAGGGGTCTGGCCGTCCACTGCGGCGCCGCGGAGGAAGGTCTTGCGCACCACGCCGGACAGGGCCTTGCCGTCGTACGGGGTGATGGGGTTCTTGTGCTTGAGCTTGGACACGTCCACCACGAATGCCTCGTCCGGGGCGAACACGGCAAAGTCGGCGTCATAGCCCAGGGCGAGCTGGCCTTTGTTGGTGAGCCGCGCGAGGTTGGCAGGACGTTCTGCCATCCAGGACACCACCTGTTCCAGCGGGATGCCGCGGTGGCGCGCTTCGGTCCAGATCAGGGACAGGCCCAGCTGCAGGGACGAGACGCCGCCCCAGGCCACGGCGAAGTCGCCGTTCTCAAGGTCCTTCAGGTCCAGCGTGGAGGGGGAGTGGTCCGAGACGATGCAGTCGATGGTGCCGTCCAGCAGGCCCTGCCACAGCAGTTCCCGGTTGGAGGCTTCACGGATGGGCGGGCAGCACTTGTAGGCGGTGGCACCGTCCGGGATTTCCTCCGCCATCAGGGTCAGGTAGTGCGGGCAGGTCTCCACGGTGAGCTTGACGCCGTCGCGTTTGGCGCTGGCAATCATGGGCAGGGCGTCCGACGACGACAGGTGCAGGATGTGCGCACGCGCACCAGTCCAGCGGGCGCGTTCAATGACCTCGGCAATCGCCTTGTTCTCGGCGCCGCGGGGGCGGGAGGCCAGGAAGGTTTCGTAGTGGTCCCCGCCCGGGTGGGGTGCGCGGTCGATGGCGTGCGAGTCCTCGGCGTGGACGATCATGAGCGAGTCGAAGGACTTCAGCTCGGCCATGTCCTCTTCCATCTCGTCCGCCTCGAGGTGCGGGAATTCGTCCACGCCGGAGTGCAGGAGGAAGCACTTGAAGCCGAAAACGCCTTCGTCGTGCAGGGGACGGAGGTCGGCCTTGTTGCCGGGGATGGCGCCGCCCCAGAAACCGACGTCGACGAACGCCTGGTCCTCGGCCACTTCGCGCTTGAGCTTGAGGTTTTCCACGGTGGTGGTGGGCGGGACGGAGTTCAGCGGCATGTCGATGATGGTGGTGACGCCGCCGGCTGCCGCGGCGCGGGTGGCGGAGGCGAAGCCCTCCCATTCGGTGCGGCCGGGCTCGTTGACGTGGACGTGGGTGTCCACCAGGCCCGGGAGCAGGGTCTCGTCGTCGGCCAGTTCGATGACCTCGGCTCCGGCCAGGCCGTTGCCCAGTGGCTCGATGGCCACGATCCTGCCGTTGCGCACCCCCACTTCGCGCGGGGCGATGCCGGCGGTGGTCAGGATGCGCCGGCCCCGGATGACGAGGTCAAAGCGTTCTTCAGACACGGAGGTCCTCCTTGGTACTTGCGGTGGCAGGCCTGTTGGCCGCCAGCCCCGCACTGATCTGGGTGCCCAGTTGCTCCAGCAGCGGCCCTGCCTCTGCTATGCACCTGTTTACATCGGTTTCGAGCGCCGTCAAAGCATGGATGTCCTCGAACCCGGCTGCCGCGGCCTGGTCCGGGTCCAGGGTGGTCCGGCCGCAGACGGCCAGGACGGGAACGCCCTGGGCCGCCGCTGCCCGGGCAACACCCATCGGCGTTTTGCCCAGCAGGCTTTGTTCGTCCAGGCTGCCTTCACCCGTGATCACCAGGTCGGCGCCCGCCAGGCGGTCCGCCAGCCCCGTGAATTCAAGGACGACGTCGATACCCGGCCGCCGCGTTGCGGCCAGGACGGCGATGGCGGCGTAGCCGACCCCGCCGGCTGCCCCGGCTCCGGGAGCCTCGGCAGCCTTGACGGCGCGGAATCCGATTTCCCTGGCCAGGACTTCGACGAACCTGGCCAGGGCGGCGTCGAGCATGCCGACGTCTTGTTGCGCGGCGCCCTTTTGCGGACCAAAGACCGCCGCGGCGCCCTGGGCACCGAGCAGCGGGTTGTCCACGTCGGACGCCAGCACAAAGCGGGTGTCCACCAGGCGGGGCTCGAAATCGGTGAAATCGATGCTGTGCAGGTTGGCCAGCGCAGCCCCGCCCGGGGAAAGTTCGTTGTTCCTGCTGTCCAGGAACCTGGCGCCGAGGCCCTGCAGGAGGCCGGCGCCGCCGTCGGTGTTGGCACTTCCGCCTACGCCGAGGATGATCCGACGGCAGCCGGCGTCCAGCGCTGCCCGGATGAGCTGTCCGGTGCCCAGGCTGGTGGCCGTGGTGGCATCCGCCGAATCCGGACGGCGGCCGTTCCGGACGCTTGGCACCAGGGCAAGCCCGGACGCCGTCGCCATCTCGATCACGGCCTCGTGGCCCCGGACCGCGAAGTCCGCCTGCACCGGCTGTCCGGTGGGCCCGCTGACCGTTGCCGTGCGCCGGGTGAAACCGGAGCCGACGGCGGCGTCGAGGGTGCCCTCGCCGCCGTCGGCCACCGGAATCCGGACGATGTCCAGGTTTCCGCCGGCCCCGCGCTGCAGGCCCCTTTCCAGGTGGCTGCACACCTCCGGGGCTGACAGCGAACCCTTGAACTTGTCCGGGGCAATCACGATGCGCATGGTTAGGCCTGCAGAGCCAGGATGGCGGTGGGCGCGTCGGCGGCGGATTCCGCCAGTTCCTCGAACTCGTTCACGGCATTGATTTCAACACCCATGGAGATGTTGGTGACCTTCTCCAGGATCACTTCCACCACCACGGGAACCTGGAACTCACCCATCAGCGCCTTGGCCTTGTCGAACGCCGCGGCGAGGTCGCTGGGGTCCTCCACGCGGACGGCCTTGCAGCCCAGGCCCTCGGCCACCTTCAGGTGGTCCACGCCGTAGCCGCGGGTGTCCTCGGACAGGTGCGAGCTGTTGATGTTCTCGAACGCCAGGGAGACGTTCTGCTCCATCTTGAAGCCGCGCTGCGACTGGCGGATCAGGCCCAGGTAGGAGTTGTTGACCACCACGTGGATGTACGGCAGGTTGAACTGCGCGCCCACGGCCAGTTCCTCGATCATGAACTGGAAGTCGTAGTCGCCGGAGAGCGCCACCACGGTCTGGTCCGGGTTGGAGCGGGCGACGCCGAGGGCTGCCGGGGCGGTCCAGCCCAGCGGGCCCGCCTGGCCGGCGTTGATCCACTTGCGCGGGCCGAAGACGTGCAGCATCTGGGCGCCGGCGATCTGCGACAGGCCGATGGTGGACACGTAGGTGGTGTCGCGGCCGAAGGATTTGTTCATCTCCTCGTACACGCGCTGCGGCTTGATGGGGATGTTCTCGAAGTGCGTCTTGCGGTGCAGGGAGGCCTTCCGGTCCTGGCATTCGGCAACCCAGGCGCTGTAGTCCGGCAGGGACCCGGCCGCTGCCCGCTCCTTGGCGAGCTCAACCAGCCCGGCCAGCGCCGCGCCGGCGTCGGACGCGATGCCCAGGTCCGGTGAGAACACGCGGCCGATCTGTGTGGGCTCGATGTCGATGTGCACGAACTTGCGGCCGGCGGTGTAGGTTTCCAGGCCACCGGTGTGGCGGTTGGCCCAGCGGTTGCCGATGCCGATCACGAAGTCGGACTGCAGATAGTTCTCGTTGCCGTAGCGGTGGCTGGTCTGCAGGCCCACCATGCCGGCCATCAGCTGGTGGTCGTCCGGGATGGTGCCCCAGCCCATCAGGGTGGGGATCACCGGAACGTTGAGGGTCTCGGCCAGCGCCACCAGCTGCGCGGAGGCGCCTGCGTTGATGATGCCGCCGCCGGCCACGATCAGCGGGTGCTTGGCCGCGAGCAGCATGTCCAAGGCCTTCTCCAGCTGCTTGCGCGAAGCCTTGGGCTTCTCGACGGGCAGGGGCTCGTAGGTGTCGATGTCGAATTCGATTTCTGCCATCTGCACGTCGATGGGCAGGTCCAGCAGCACCGGGCCGGGGCGGCCGGAACGCATCAGCTGGAAAGCCTTCTGGAAGGCGCCCGGAACCTGGCCCGGTTCCAGGATGGTCATGGCCATCTTGGTGACCGGCTTGGCGATGGACTCGATGTCCACGGCCTGGAAGTCTTCCTTGTGCAGTTTGGCCACCGGCGCCTGGCCGGTGATGCAGAGCATGGGGATCGAATCTGCCCAGGCGGCGTAGAGCCCGGTGATCATGTCGGTGCCGGCGGGGCCGGAGGTGCCGATGCAGATACCGATGTTGCCGTCCTTGGCGCGTGAGAAACCGTCGGCCATGTGGCTGGCACCCTCAACGTGGCGAGCCAGCGTGTGGCGGATGCCGCCGTGGGCGCGCATGGCGGAATAGAAGGGGTTGATGGCCGCGCCTGGCAGGCCGAACGCCTCGATGGCGCCTTCCTTTTCCAGGATGGCCACCGCTGCATCAACGGTACGCATCTTGCTCATGGGGTGCTCCTTGAAAGCTTGTGGTTTGGCCCGGTGGTTGAGCCTGTCGAAACCTGATTTTGGGTGTGCTGAAGGAAGGCCCGGCGGTTCGGGCTTTCGAAGTTTGTTGGTTGAGCTTGTCGAAACCTGGATACCGACAAGCTCAATCACCGTTTAGTGGCCGGCCTATTTCCTGCCGCTGAGCTGCAGGACCTGCTTGAAGAGTCCGGAGTGGTCCAGTGCGCCGTCGCCCTGGTTGACGGTGGCGGCGACGAGCTGGGCGGCGACGGCGCCGAGAGGGATGGCGAGGTTGGCTTCGCGGGCAGCGGCGGTAACGATGCCCAGGTCCTTGTGGTGCAGGGCCAGGCGGAAGCCGGGGTCGAAGTTGCGGTCCAGCATCTTCTGGCCCTTCTGGTCCAGGACCTTGGAGCCGGCCAGGCCGCCGCCGAGGACCTTGAGGGCGGCGTCGGTGTCCACGCCATAGGCCTCCAGGAAAGCGATGGCTTCGCCGAGGACCTCGATGTTGACGGCGACGATGAGCTGGTTGGCAGCCTTGACCGTCTGGCCGGAGCCGGAGGGGCCCACGTGGACGATGGTCTTGCCCACTGCGTTCAGGACGTCCTGGGCATCCTCGAAGTCCTGCTTGTCGCCGCCGACCATGATGGACAGGACAGCGTCGATGGCGCCCTGTTCGCCGCCGGAGACCGGGGCGTCGAGGGGGCGGATGCCGGCTTCGCGGGCCTCGTCGCTCAGGCGCTTGGCGACGTCGGGGCGGATGCTGGAGGCGTCGATCCACAGGGCGCCCTGCTTCGCGTTGGCGAAGACGCCGTCCTTGCCGCTGACAACACCCTCAACGTCGGGGGAGTCCGGCACCATGGTGATGACGACGTCGGCCTCTTTGACAGCGTCAGCGATGCTGGAGGCGCCCTTGCCGCCTTCGGAGACCAGCTTGTCGATCTTGTCCTGGCTGCGGTTGAAGCCGGTGACGGTGTGGCCGGCCTTGACCAGGTTGATGGCCATGGGCAGGCCCATGATTCCGAGTCCGATGACTGCAACGTTGCTCATGATGGTTCTCTTTCTAAAGTCTTGGTGGTGATGCCGGTGCGCGGCGGTGGTCAGCGTGCGGCGCGCTCGCGGATGGCCCAGCTGAAGGCCGTTTCCTGCGGTTCCTTGTATTCGAGGCCGATGTAGCCTTCGTAGCCGAGTTCGCGGCTGCGGGCGATCCATTCGCCCAGCGGCAGGGTGCCGGTGCCGGGGGCTCCGCGGCCGGGGTTGTCCGCGATCTGGATGTGGCCGAAGTCCTTGGCGTGGTTTTCGATAACGGCCTGGACGTCGTCTCCGTTGACTGCCAGGTGGTAGAAATCGGCGAGGAGCTTGATGTTGCCGACGCCGGTTTCCTCCTTGACGCGGGCGATGACCTTGAGGGCGTCGTCGGCGGTGAGGAGGGGGTACTTGGGTGCGCCGCTGACGGGCTCGAGGAGCACGGTGCCGCCGATGGGTGCCACGCCTTCGGCTGCTGCAGCCAGGTTCTTGGCTGCGAGCTCGTCCTGCTCTTCGGCGGTGAATTCGTCCTGCCGGTTGCCGTAAAGGGCGTTGAAGGCCTTGCAGCCCAGGCGGCCGCCGATGCCGGCCACAACGTCAATGTTGTCCTTGAACTCGGAGCAGCGTCCCTTCCAGGACACCAGGCCACGGTCGCCGCCGGGCATGTTGCCCGCGTTGAAGTTCAGGCCCGTGAGCTGGACACCGGCGTCCGTGATGGCGTTCTCGAACCTGGTGATTTCACTGTCCGCCGGGACGGAGGACTCGAAGGGCCACCAGAACTCAACCGCGTCGAAGCCGGCTGCCTTGGCTGCGGCGGGGCGCTCCAGCAGGGGCAGCTCCGTGAGGAGGATGGAGCAGTTCACTGTGTACGTCATCGTAGGTCCTTCCGAGGAGGGGCTTTGATCTATCTTCCCTTGCTTCCGGCCTTGTCACCGTTTCCGCTTTGTGGAATTTAGATTCTGCTTTATGAAAAGTGTAGGGAAAGTGGGCGGGGGTAGTCAAGGGGAGCCGTGGGCAGGAGACTGGTAGCAGGTAAGCCCGCCCACCGTGAAGGAACTGGAGAATGACCGCTGCCCGCCTCCGGCTTCTGGCCTGGCTCATAGCCCTGGCCGCCGTGGTCGCCGGGTGCACCCCGGCAGCGGCACCGGGGCAGGCCCTGCCCGGATCCGCGGCCCCTTCGCCCGGGGCGGGCGCCACGGTGTCCACCACGGCGGCCGGTTCGGCAAGCTCCGCGCCGGATGCGGCCGACGTCGCCCTCGCTCCTCCGCAGGTGCCGGTCCCGGCGGTGGTACCTGAGGCGGGTTCGGCTGCCCCGCCGGCTCCGGCCCCCGCACCGCAGCCGTTCGCCCTCAACCTGTACCGGGAAGGAGACTTCGTCCCGCAGTACACCTTCGACTGGTGCGTTGCAGCGAGCATCCAGATGGCGCACAACCTTATTGACGACACCGGCGGCGGCACCTGGGCCGACCGCACGCAGCAGAATGAGCTGTGGGAGAGGGCCCGCGCCCACTCCTCGGACTCGTTCAACGGTGCCAATCCCTTTGGCTGGGCGCAGGTACTGACGGAAGCGGGGATGGGGCCGTACGCCGTCGTGAGCGTTCCGGGCTATGACGAGGCACTGCGGACCGCGGCCCGTGCCATCACTGAGACGGGCAGGCCGGTGGGCCTGGTGATGTGGAGCGGCCGCCATGCCTGGGTGATGAGCGGCTTTGAATCAATGGGCGATCCCCGGCAGTTCCCCGACTTCCCGGTGACCGGCGTCCACGTCCTCGACCCGCTCTATCCATACGGCAGCGGCCAGTGGGGACCGTCGCCGGCGCCCAATGCGCTGCTCACGCCCGAACAGCTGGCCACGCAGTTCGTGGTCCGCGAACCGCGCCGCTGGAGCAGTGGGCTGGCCGCCGGCTATCTGCTGGTGCTTCCCACCGCCGCGTAGCCAGTCCGACACTCTGCCTGGCTGGCATCCGGCCTGGCCGCCGCGAATCCCTGGAAACGCCAAACATCCCCGGCGCGAAAACCGCGCCGGGGATGTTTATCCGGGAAGCCGGGAGCTAGTGGGTCAGGTCCTTGCCTTTGGTTTCAGGAATCGTGAACACGAACGCTGCGCTGACCACCAGGAGCAGTACTGCGTAGATGTTGAACACCTGTGGTGCCCCGAGCGAGGAGCCCAGCCACTGCTGCAGGTAAGGGGCGGTGCCGCCGAACACGGCCACGCAGATGGAGTAGGGGACGCCGACGCCCACGGTGCGGATGGAGGTGGGGAACAATTCGGCGTACACGGCCGGAACAATGGCGGCGCTCGCGGCCACGAAGATCAGCATCACGGACATGCTCACGGCCAGCTGCCACGCGGAGTCCTTCAGCAGCCAGGTCATGGGGAAGTGCAGCACGGCTGAGCCGATGGCGCCGGCCCAGAGGACCTTCTTGCGGCCGATCCGGTCCGAGAGCTTTCCCCATACCGGCAGGGCTGCGATGAAGACGATGTTGGCGATCACGCCCGCCCACAGCGCCTCGCCGCGGTCGATCTTCAGCGCGGTGGTGGCGTAGCTGGGCGCCACGACGCCCCAGATGTAGTAGATGACCGTCAGGCCCACGGTCAGTCCGATGACCTGCATGGCCTGCTTGCGGTAGCGGACAATCTGCGGCCAGATGGGGGCGCGCTTGGTGGTGACGGCCTCGTCCTGGAACGCCTCGGTCTCGTGCAGGCGCGACCGCATGATCAGCGCGTACAGGCCCATGGCGGCGCCGATCAGGAAGGGGATCCGCCAGCCCCAGGCGTTCATCGCCTCGGTGCTCAGCGACATGTTCAGGACGGCGCCCAGCAGGGTGCCGAACAGGATGCCCACGGTGCCGGACGTGTAGATGAGGGTGGCCCAGAAGCCGCGGTGCTCCTTGGGTGCCATTTCGGACAGGTATGTCTGCGACGACGGCAGCTCGCCGCCGTGCGCCAGGCCCTGCACCAGCCGGGCCACCAGCAGCATCAGCGAGGCGAACGCGCCGACGCTGGCGAACGTGGGGGCTACGCCGATCATCAGGCTGCCGAGGGAGGCGAGGCCGACGGCGAAGGTCATCGAGGTCTTCCGGCCCACCCGGTCACCGATCCAGCCGAAGAGGAAGCCGCCGAAGGGCCGGGCGACAAAGCCGACGGCGAAGATCGCCAGGGTGGACAGTACGGCCGACGCCGGGTCTTCCTTGCTGAACAGCTGGCTGGCGATGAAGGGGGTGAAGGTGGCGTAGATAGCCCAGTCGTACCATTCAACGGCGTTGCCGATGCCGGTGCCGACGACGGTCTTGGCGGTGGACATGCGCCCCGCCCGGGGCTTGCTTACTGCAACGGACATGGTGTTCTTCCTGGTCATTGGTCTATTGGGTGGGGGCAGCGTTGCTGCCGGATAGGGGAGGGGCGCTTACGCGGCCCGTGAGAGCGTGGCGAGCCGTGAGATGGCGAGTTCCGCGTACAGCGCGGCCCCGTCGGCCAGCACGGCGTCGTCGAACGTTGCGTACGGTGAGTGGTTGAAGGGTGAGGCGGAGTGGTCGGCGCCGGGTGCAACGGCGCTGAGACCGACGAAGGTGCCGGGCACCTCGGCCAGTACCCGGGAGAAGTCCTCCGAGCCGCTGAGCGGGGTGGCCCAGCGCGAGAGGCGGCGCTCGCCGAAAAGCTTGGTGATCACTTTCTCTGCGGTGTGGGTTTCGTCTTCGCTGGTGATGGTGAGCGGGTACTCCTGCAGGTAGTCGACGGCGACCTCCACCCCGTGCGCGGCTGCAATCCCCTTGAGCAGGCGGGGCACGGCGTCCATCATCTTCAGCCGGGATGCTTCGGAGAAGGTCCGGATGGTTGCTTCGATGCGGGCCGACTCCGGGATGATGTTCCGCTTGGTCCCGGCGTGCAGCACCCCCACGGACAGGACCACGGGATCGAACATGTTGAACTGGCGGGTGACCATGACCTGCAGGGCCGTCACCATCTCGGCAGCCACGGTGACGGGATCCTTGGCCGAGTGCGGGGCCGAACCGTGGCCGCCGGCGCCGAGTACCGTGACTTCCAGCCCGTCCGAGGCGCTGAGCATGACGCCGGGCTTGGTGCAAAAGGTGCCGTGCGGCTCCAGTGAGGAGAATACGTGCATGCCGTAGGCGGCCTGGACGCGGGGGCCGGCGGCGTCCAGCACGCCTTCCCGGATCATGTAGCTGGCACCGTCGCACCCTTCCTCGCCCGGCTGGAACATGAGGACGACGTCGCCCTGGAGCTGGTTCCGCTTCTCCGCCAGGAGCGTCGCGGCTCCGGCAAGCATGGTGGTGTGCAGGTCGTGGCCGCAGGCGTGCATGGCGCCGTCAGCCTGGGAAGTGAAGTCGACGCCGGTCTTCTCCTGGACGGGCAGGCCATCCATGTCGGCGCGGAGCAGCACGGCCGGCGGCTGTGCGCCGGCACTTGGACTGCCGCCACGCAGGACCGCGGTGACCGACGTCGTCTCTTTGCCCAGGGTGACCTCGAAGGGGAGCCCATCCAAGGCCTTGAGGACCTTCTCCTGGGTCCGCGGGAGGTGGAGGCCGATTTCCGGCTGCCGGTGCAGGTCGTGGCGCAGGCGGACCAGGTCATCCTGCAGGTCCTTGGCGTCGGCGGTTATGGTCACGTGTTACTCCTTGGCAATGGGCTTCAGGGCTTGGGGACTATTCTGAAGTGGCGTGGTTCACATTTCCGTGAAGCGCAGGAATTATTCTCGGGCTGCCGATATCGGGCAGGATTCATGCAGGGAAAAGGATGGTTTGGGTGGAGCTCAGTGAAGACGACCTTGCGCTGATCCAGGTGCTGCAGGCATCCCCGAGGCTCGGCTGGGCTGACGCTGCCAAGGTGCTGGACGTGCATGCCACCACCCTTGCGGCCCGCTGGGACCGCCTGACGTCGCAGGGGGCGGCATGGGTGACGGCCCACCTGGCGGGTGACCCGAAGCAGATGCTCCTGGCCTACGTCGCCGTTGACTGCGAGATGAACCGGCGGGACAGTGTCACGGCGCAGCTTGCTGCGGTTCCAGAGATCGTCACGGTGGAGGAGGCGGCGAGCAACCGGGACCTGATGCTGACGGTCATTACCCGCTCACTGGAGGAGTTCAGCGAGCGGGTGGTTTCACACCTGAAGACCATTGATGGGTTGACCAAGTACCAGGTGGCCCTGTGCACCCGGCTGCACAGCAGCGGGGACGACTGGCGGCTGAATGTCCTCAACCGTTCCCAGCTGGCCACCCTTCGCACGCTCGGACCACCTGCAAGCGTTGAGCCTGCGCACACTGCCGGGCAGCTTCCGCAGAGCCACCTTGACCTGCTGCCGTTCCTGGCCCGGGACGGCCGTGCCACAGCTGCCCAGATTGCCCGTGCCCTTGGCCGCCATCCCGCCACCGTCCAGCGGCAGCTGAACCGGGTCCTGGCCAGCGGCATCCTCTCGTTCCGCTGCGAAATCGCGCAGCGGTACTCGTCGTTTCCGGTGACCTGCCAGTGGTTCGTGAACGTCCCTGCCGGCCAGCACGAGGCAGCTGCCGCCGAGATCCGCACCATCAGCAATGTGCGGCTGAGCGCCTCCACTACCGGCCCCACCAACTTCGTGATCATCATGTGGCTGCACACGCTGGCAGACGTCATGTCCGCTGAGCTGGCGCTGCAGCAGAAGGTGCCCGGCCTGGAGATTGTCGAAAGTGCGGTCATGCTCCGGACGGTCAAGCGGGTGGGCTGGATGCTGAAGGAAGATACGACGGCGAGTGGCGCCGTCGTTCATGGTGGGAGCCTGGGCGCGGCGGAGTGAGCGTGGCGGACTACAGCCCGCCGCCGCCGTGCAGTGCTGGTTCGGGACGCCTGTTTTTCCGCTCCAGAAGGGCCAGGGAAAGTGCTCCGACCAGCCCAACGCCCAGGGCCAGCAGCACGATGGGTCCCGCGCCGCCCGCAGGACCCAGGGTGGCGGCGAGGATATCGCGCGACAGCATGGCCATCTCGGAGAAGTTGCCGAGGTATGCGCGGGTGCCCAGAACGTAATTGACGCTGGTGAACAGGGCGGGAACCAGCCACAGCAGTGCGAGGTCTGCCGCCCACACCCACAGGCGGGCGGGAGGTTTGAAGCCGCACCAGGATAATGCGGCGCCCACAAGCACGGCAGGAAGCCAGTGCCACACGATTGTCAGGAAAATCGGCACCCCGCCCGGGCCGCCCAGGAACGCGGCGGCGGCAGCTGCCAGCCATGAAGAGAACGGCGCCGCCATCAGCCCAACGCCCAGGGCCGCGACGGGACGGGATGGCGAGGCGAACAACAGGAGGGCCACCACGCCGGCTGCTATCGCCGCGATGGTCCCGCCGAGCAGGCCGGCGATGTAGATGGAAGACCTAGGCTCAGGGTCCAGGCCGCTGCTGAGCGCTGCGAACGACTGGACGGCGGCCCCTCCGTGGACCAGGAGCACACCGCCCACTGCACATGCGGCGGCGGATCCGCGGCGGCCAGGCTTCAACGCGCGCAGGGCGAGCCCTGTGGCGGATGCTCCCACGGTGAGCAGGGCAACGAGGGTGGTGCTGCGGTACTGGCCAAGCGGCAGGAGGGCAAATGGCATATCGCGGGGCTGTGTTTCCTCTCCCCAGAGGTTCTGCACAGGAAGTTGGGCCCCTGTGATCAGCCAGGGTGCCAGCCCCAGGAGTCCTCCCAGGATTCCCAGCAGGGCAGCAGTGGCCGCCTCCGCAGCGGGTGTCCGGCCGGTCCGGCGGTCACCCGCGCCGGCCACGCCAAGTCCGGTGTTTTCCATGGAGCGCCCTTTGATTGCAGGTAGGCCACCGAACGGAAGGCAGGCCAAAGCAATAATACAACGTATGGATTAAACGTTCGCGGCTGTGTGCTGGAGCAGGCGAGCCCTCCCCACCGCCCGGTTCCCTGCTGCAGACTGTCTGTATGACCTTCGCGAATGTGGGAATGCTTGGAACGAAGCCCGGCCAGCGGGATGCCTTGGTGGCCATCCTGCTCCGGCCGAAACCGGGGATGAAGGAAGCCGGGTGCCTGCTCTATGAGGTGGGCGTCAACGCCGATATGCCTGACACCGTGTTCGTCTCCGAGCTGTGGGAGTCCGCTGAGGCGCACCAGGCGTCGCTGCAGTTGGACAGTACGCGGGCGGCGATCGCCGAGGCGATGCCACTCCTGTCCGGGCAGTCATCGGGCCACCGGTTCACTGTGTTGGGGTCGCCGTTGCGGTGAGTGGATTGCAGTAATTGGGGTAAGGGAGGACACATGAAACCGTTGCCCGCACTTGAGCTTGTCACCCGCTTCGAGGATGCCGAGTGGCTCGATCCACTGGCCAAGAGCGTCCGGAAAATCGTGCTGAAGGTCATCAAGCCCCGATGGGCCCGTGATGTCCTCCATGGCGTCCCCATTGGACACCCGGTTCACCCCCTTGCCGTGCAGGTGCCCATCGGCGCCTGGGTCTCCGCCGGCATACTCGATGCGGTACCCGGGGGCGAGAAGGCCGCCAGGCTGCTCATCGGGGTGGGCACCGCCACCGTAATTCCGTCCGCGCTGGCCGGGTTCACCGACTGGTCCCAGCTGCACCCGCAGCAGCAGCGGGTGGGGTTGGTGCACGCCGCGGCAAACGTCACAGCCACCGGCCTCTATGTGGCATCCCTCGTGCGGCGGGCAACCGGCGGAGAAGGCAGCGGCAAGGTGCTCGCGTACCTCGGGCTCGCAACGGTGGGCGCCGGTGGTTTCCTGGGCGGCCACCTCTCCTACCGCCAGGCGGCCGGCGTAAACCACAGCGAAGAAATTCCGCACCGATTCCCGTCCGGCTGGCACCCCTTGGCGCCCCTGGCGGAGCTGCCCGAGGGTGGCCTGCACAAGCGCGATGTTGCCGGTATCCCGCTGCTGGTCCACCGCGAGGGCGGGACGGTCAACGTATTGTCCGACGTCTGCAGCCACCTGTCCGGACCGCTTCACGAGGGCAAGATCAAGGACGACGGCGGGGACCCGTGCGTCGTTTGCCCATGGCACCGGAGCGCATTCTCGCTGCGCACCGGCGAGGTCAAGTCCGGCCCGGCAACTTCCCGGCAGCCGCTCTTCGAAACCCGCGTAACGGGGGACCTGGTCGAAGTACGCCTGCCCGGGGCTGACGGCTAGGGAGGCCGTTCGGCCCTACCGTCGAAGGCGGCCCGGCGTAAAACTGGGTGTATGGCGAGGCCCAATCGAGTGGAATGGTCCGGCCATGCCCCGCCGTGGCACAAGGCAGCAATTGCTCGAGCCTTCGTGCCTCCCGCGTGCCTTCTTCATTACAGTCTTCGGAGCGGTGTGATGTCACGGTGATGCGGGTTTCGGAACCGCAGGAGATCGCATCCGGTGTGGTGCTGATGACCACTGGCGCAGGCCCGCTCGCATCAAACGTCTACCTGGTCCGGTCCGGCCCTTCGTGGGCGATGATCGACTGCGGGTGGGCCGCCAGTGCTGAACCGCTGCGGGCGGCAGTGGAGAAAATACTCGGTCCTGGCGAAGTTCCTGCAGCCATCTTCCTGACGCACCTGCATCCTGACCATTCCGGGGCTGCAGGGACACTTGCCCGGACATGGAAGATTCCGGCCTACGTCCACCATGCCGAACTGCCGATGGCAGCCGGCCGCTACGTTCCCGGATATTCGATGCCGCTGGACCGGTGGTTGGTTGCCCCGTTCGTATGGTCCCTGCCTGCCCGCGTCCGCCGGCGGATCGAGGCCACAGGTGACATTACCGACGTCGTGCATGGCCTTCCCCGAAGCGGCGAGGTGCCCGGCCTGCCCGATTGGTCCGCCGTACCCACGCCGGGGCACACCCCTGGACACGTGGCCTACTGGCGTTCCAAGGACGGCGTCCTGATGACCGGTGACGCGGTGGCCACCGTGGATTTGAACTCGGCTCGCGGTCTGCTGCTCCGGGCATCACGTGTTTCCGGGCCGCCCTGGTACACCACCTGGAGCCGCAATGCGGCGATGGACTCCGTGTCACGGCTGGCAGAACTCGGGCCCCGGCTGCTGGCCCCCGGCCATGGGCAGCCCATCGCCATGGGGGTGGTACCCCGGCTCCGGGCCGTAGCCGCCAAGGAACGGGCGCAGCGGATCTCACGCCGACGGCGGATCGCAGGAGCGCCCGAAGCGGCCTAGCAACTGGCCTTAGGGTGCGGTTCACACTTGCGGAGGTTCACACTTGCGAAGACAGGGCGAATGGCGTGGCCAGGAGTTCGGCCCAGAGTGGATCGTCGGGGGAGAGATCGCTGCGGTCTATGGAGGCGTCGTCGTCGGGTTCCCACTGCGGGAGGTTTTCGAGGCTGGCCTCCAGGCATGGGCAGAGGGAAGCCACGTCCCGTTGAAGCCACGGCGGCTGGATTCCCGGTGGCCAGTGGGTTGGTTCAGGGTCGGATCGTTCTGCGTTGTAGTGGCGCCCCGTGGGTGAGGTCCAGCCGGGTGGTTGATTCCTTGTGGCTGGGTCGGGTGTCCATTGGCTGTGGTGTTTGAGTCGATGGTGTTTGGGGCAGAGCTGTGCGAGGTTGCTGGTTCCGGTGGTGCCGCCGTGTTGCCAGGCGGTGAGGTGGTCGGTTTCGTTGTCGGGGGTTTTGTTGGTGCAGCCGGGGAAGGTGCATGTGGCGTCCCGCAGGCGGATCCAGTGTTTGATCGCCCCGGTGAGCCGGTAGTTCTTCCGACCGATCTCCAACGGTGCCCCGTCCCGAGGGTCGACCAACACCCGATACAACGAGTCAGCCCCGTCCGCGACCAACCTCCGCGCCATCGATGCCGGGACCGGCCCGAAACCATCCAGCACTGCTGGTTCGTCGGTAAGGCCCAGGAGCGCGAACACCGGCACGGTGACCAGCACATCGGCCCGCGGGGCAGGGACCTTCAAGATCCCTGTGAAGCCCTGGGTTCCCGGGGCGGTGCCGGCGGAACCCTCACCCGCCACCTGCACGGCGCCGAGGAGGAGGCTGGCGGCGATGTCGGGGCGGAGCTGGGTGAGGGTGCGGGGTTCGTCGGGCCCCTGCAGTCCGCGGGCGGTCGCGGTGGTCCGGTTCCAGATCGCACACGCAGTATCGCCGGGGAGGTAGAGGGAGACCCAGGCCATGCCGTCCCGGTCTGGCGTGTATTCCATCCGCCGGTCAGCCACCCCCTTTGCATGGCGCTTCTCGATCGATGCCGGATGATGGCGTTCCCGCCAACCCCGGACCTTCGCCCGGAACCGGGACGGAACGAGCTCACCCGGAGCGGCACCTCGGGCCGGGTGGGGCGCAGTCGGGTCGAAGAAATGCGCCACTAGCTTCAGCGCGCCCTCAGCCGTGAGGCCTTCAGTCTCGTCGGAAACGATGCGGGCGTGCTGCCACGACACTTCACCGGCGCCCAGGGCCTCGAATACCAGCGGCAGGGAACAGATCCGCCGGGACTGCTCCACCAACGCCCCCGCTGCGGCGGAGCTGATGGTCAGGACACCGGCAATCTCCTCCACCACCGACATCTGCGCATAGCTGCGGTCCTGCACCGAGGCGTCCGGCGGCGTCATGGCTTCCTGGAACCCAACGGCGTCGGCAGCGTCCTGCGTTTTCACCGCGGCGAGCTGCGCCTCCAGCCGCGCCGCAACCTCCAACCGCTCCAGCCGGATCTCATACCGCCGCTGCAACACATCCACACCGGCACCAATAAGAGCTCCGGAAGCCAGGGAAGCGTCCTCGCACTCCAGCGCGCCCAGGGCAGCAACCGAGGCCCGAACACCCTCCAAGACCACCCCAACACCACTGCCGATTCCCATACCGACATCATCCATCGACCCACCGATATTTAACGCGGGTTCCCAATTCCCTCCCGGTGCCGTTATTTCACACTTCCAAGGGGAACCTCTACAGTGAAAGTACTAAGCATGCTGTCTATTTGGGAGGGTGAACCTGATGCGGAAAGTATCTGCGCTTGGAGTTGTGGCTGCGGCGATGCTGGCGTTGGCCGGCTGCTCGGGAGGGGGCGGTGGAACTGCCAGTCCTTCCAGTTCGTCGACGGCGTCTGCTTCCGCCAGCCAGACTGCCGAGGCCAAAGTGTATTCGGAGGACGAGCTCCGCAACCTTATCTCGGGCATGAGGGACGACGACGGCAATGAGCTCAAGCTGTACTCCAAGGACCAGGTTGCCCAGGGCGGCAACATCGCCAACCTGCTGATGAGTACCGCAACCATCGATCCCAAGGACTGCAAGGACATCGCCACTGCCGGCCTGCTGGACAAAGTGGAGAACGGTGATGTTGCCGTCGCGCTTTCCGAAGGCGACCAGCCGCGCAGCCTCTCCGCCCAGTCCGGAAGCGGCGGTCCCGACGCAGTAAAGACCCTCAGTGACATCAGCGGCAAGATGGACCAGTGCGCCAAATTCTCGGTCTCAGCGCTCGGGCAGAAATATGACGTTTCCAGCAAGGAGCTCAAGGCTGACACTGATGCGGACAAGACCTTCGCAACCGTCAGTACCCGGAGCGGCGACAACCAGCAGAAGCTGATGCAGGTATCCGCCGCGAAGGGACGCCTGCTGGTGGTGGCCACCAAGAGTGGAACCGACCTGGGCGACACCGACCAGAAGGAACTCGAGGGCCTCATCAACGACGTGCTGAAGAAGGCCGAGGGTGGCAGCGCAACGTCAAGCCCGTCCTCTACCAGCTCATCCGGCTCAATGGGCACGTCCTCGCCCAGCAGCTCGGCTTCGTCCACTGCCTCGTCCACCTCTTCGGCGACGATGTCCGCGGGCGGCGGCGCCTCGTCGTCGGCCTCTCCCACGTCCTCGCGGTAGCGGCAACCAAGACCCCGCACAAAAGAAGGTGCAGGCCGGGACCCAAGGGTCCCGGCCTGCACCTGTTCGAATGCCTGTTTGCCTGGGGCTATCTACTTGGGCTTGCTGCCTGCCGTCATCCCTGCGCCGGAGGCCGCGGGAAGCTCGGTGACAACTTCCCGGGTGGGTGCACCCCGGAACCTGGGCGATGGGTCCTGGCCCTCAGTCAGGCGTTGCAGTTCCTGGCCCGCGAAATCCTCCTCCTTGCCGAGGAGGATGGCGGAGTCGTGGTTGGTGATCTCACCTTTGAAGGCGCGGAGCATGACGCTGCGGTCGAACTGGCCTTCCCATTTGGAGACGATGAACGTGGCAACGCAGTTGCCCAGCAGGTTCACCACCACGCGCATGGAGTCCATGAGCCGGTCGGCGCCGAGGAGGAGGGCGACGCCGGCAACCGGGAAGATGCCGAGTGCTGCGGCCGTTGCCGAGAGGGCGAGGAAGGAAGAGCCGGGAACCCCTGCCATGCCTTTCGACGTGAGGAGCAGGACGCCCAGCGCGGCAAGCTGCTGGCCAAGGTCGAGGTGGTGGCCGAAGGCCTGGGCCAGGAACAGCAGCGAAATGGACAGGTAGATCGCGGCGCCGTCGAGGTTGAAGGAATATCCGGTGGGGACCACCAGTCCGGTTGTGGCGCGGGAGCAGCCGGCGTTGGTCAGCTTGGTCATGATCCTGGGCATCACTGCTTCGGTGGATGCCGTGCCCAGGGCGAGCAGGAATTCCTCGCGGGTGTACTTCAGGAACTGCCATAGCGGTACCCGGGCAAAGCCCCACGCCACGACGAACAGCAGGCCGATGAAGACCAGCGCGGCTCCGTAGCACGCCGCAATGAGGACCGCGTAGGTGCTCAGGGTATCGAGCCCGTACTGGCCGATGATGAAGGCCATGGCCCCGAAGGCGCCCAACGGGGCGACTTTCATGATCCATGCCATGATCTTGAAGATCAGTTCAAGGACTGTCTCCATCAGGTTGATGACGGGCATGCACCGGTCGCGGCCGATCACCACTATTGCGGCGCCGAAGAACACCGAAAAGAACAGCACCTGCAGGAGGCTGTTGCTGGCAAAAGCTCCAATAACGCTGGCCGGGATGATGTCGAGGATGAAGGAGGCGGCATCCTTTGGAGCGCCGGTTCCGGTTTTTGCGTCCAGGTCTGCCTGGGAAAGGGTGGCCGGATCGATGTGCAGGCCCGCTCCGGGCTGGACGATGTTTCCGACGATCAGTCCGAAGACCAGGGCGAACAGCGTTGCTGCCGTGAAGTAGAGCAGGGCCTTGACCCCAACCCTTCCGACTGCCTTGACGTCGCCAACGGCCGAAATTCCGGTAACGATCACCAGGAAGATCAGCGGCGCGATGATCATCTTGATGAGTTTGATGAAGCCATCTCCGAGCGGCCTCAGTTGGGATCCAAGGTCCGGCCAGAAATGCCCGATGAGGACACCTGCCACGACGGCGATCAGAATCTGGAAGAAGAGCGACTTATACAGCGGCTTCTTCTTCGCGGGCACCGAACTCGCCTTCAGTGCCTCAGGGTTTGGGATCTTCATTGACCTTTGCCTATCAATTGGGAACGACCCGTTTGCGGGGTTAAGCCCAAAGTAATCCTCATCACACTAATTCCGTAAGAGGAAATTAGATTTCCACATAGCGGAAGGCCTGTTTTCGCTTTGTGACTGACGGAGCCTTGCGGGCCGTTCCGGAAACCCGCACCATGCGGACGGGGTGCGGGCTGGAACCAGGCCCTACATGATCCCGGTGGGGATCAGCAGCGCCCATGCCAGGGCGGGAGCCACCAACACCACGCCGCCTGCGTAGAACAAGAGCTGGCGGTAGACCCGCTGTCGGTCGTCGTCCCGCGCGTTGGCCACCACCAGCGCACCATCGGTGGAGAAGGGGGAGACGTCGACGACGGTGGCGGCGATGGCCAGCGCGGCCACGGTTCCGGAGGCGCTGAGCGAACTCGTGGCCAGGAGGGGGCCGGCCAGCGGGATGAACGCGGTGAGTAATGCGGTAGAGGACGCGAAGGCCGAGCCCACGCCGATCACGTAGCAAAGGACCAGTGCGATCAGCAGCGGGGCACCCAGGGCCAGGGCCTGCTCGGCCAGGGTGTCGATGACCCCCACATGTTCCAGCAGGGAGACATAGGTGATCATGCCTGCCACCAACAGGACGGTGGACCAGGAGATACCGCCGATGAACGTCTTGTGTTCCTGGATGTTGATGAACGCCAGCAGCAGTCCCGCGGAGAGGGCCACGAAGCCGATGGGCAAGTGGAAGCCAAGGGTGGCCACCAGCATCATGGCAATCAGGACCAGGGTTATGATCTGCTGGCTGTGGGGGCGTCCAACGGACGAGGTGTCGATGTCCACATGCTGCCCGGAGGCGCCGTCACGCAGTTTGCCGAACACGGCGAACAGGACGATGGTGAGCACCGAGAGGACCAGGTTCAGTGCGAAGCTGGCAGTGAAGAGGGGGCCCTGGGAGATGGGAAAGCCGTTCTTCAGCGAGATGTCATGCACCAGGACGCCGGCCACGGACAGCGGTGAAAAGCCGCCGGCGTGGGCCCCGTTGATAATGAACGCGCCCATCATGACGGGGTGGATGCGCGATTCGTAGGCAAATCCGATGGCCGCGGGAGCCAGCAGGGCGATGGCGGCGGGTGAGAAGGTGCCAAGGGAAGTCAGGGCGGCGGCAATCAGGAAGAACACCCACGGCAGCAGCATGGTCTTTCCGCGAACCATGCGGACGCAGCCCTTGACGATGATGCCGATGGTGCCGTTCCGCTGCGCCATGCTGAAGAAGTAGGTGACCCCGATGATGGTCAGGACAATGCTGGCGGGAAATTCGGCCAGGATCTCTTTGTCCGACAAGCCCAGCAGGAAATAGCCGACGCCAAACGAGGCCACCAGCCCCATCACCCCAATGTTCAATGGCCACCTGGTGGCCACGACGAACATCACCACGAGGATCACCAGGGGGATGATCTGGATATAAGTCATGTCAGGCTCCCGGGTCATGGCGGCTGCCCGGGTGGGCGCGCCCGGATAAGGGGCACGCACTCCCGGGATGGCCGCGCCGGCCGCCGTCCACAGCAGGATACGACGCCGGGAGGCAGCACGCCGGGCGCACCTTCAGCGAATCCCGCGGTGGCGCGCCCTTGAACCTCGCGCGGAACGGCCCGGGAGGTGACCAGACCGTAGGCTGGAGGACGGGCGGATTTTCCCCGGCCCAACAGGAAGTTCCCAGGTGAAAGGCAGGACCATGACCGTTTCCAGCGACGATCCCCAGAACACCGCAAACCTCCGGGGCCCGGGCGACCCGGATGAAGCCAAGGGCGAAGCCACCAGGGCTCCCCAGTCCGGCCAGCACCCGGAACAGCCGGGGGCATCCAACATCCGTGAGGAACAGCAGGCCCACGCGCCCGGAACCGTGCCGGCGTCGTACGTCGGCGGCGAAGAAACCGCCCGGGACCACAAACCGGAAGCGGCGCTGGAGGAACCGGGCACCTGGGACGACGAAGTCTGAGCATGGTCACCCGTGCCGATATAGACCAGGCGGAGCGGCGGACGGCCGGCCTTCTCCGCAGGACGCCCGTCATGGCGGCGGACCCGGGCGTGGCCGAGGGCCAGCTCTGGCTCAAGTGTGAGTTCATGCAGCACACGGGCACGTTCAAGGCCCGCGGCGCCTTCAACCGGATTCTGGCCAGCAAGGAGCGCGGGGAACTGGGGGCAGACGTGGGCATCGTGGTTGCCTCCGGCGGGAATGCCGGACTTGCCAATGCCTATGCAGCGAAGCAGCTCGGCGTACAGGCTACCGTCTTCGTTCCGGAAGCCGCGCCGGCCGTCAAGGTAGCCAAGCTGAAGGCGATCGGCGCCACCGTGGTCCAGGGCGGCGCGGAATACGCTGCCGCCTACCAGGCCGCCGTGGCCCATGCAGAGGAAACCGGCGCGGTCTACTGCCACGCCTACGACCAGCCCGAAATCGTTGCCGGTGCCGGAACCGTGGGCTCTGAACTGCTGAACCAGGTGCCGGATGTGGACACCATCCTGGTGGCAGTGGGAGGTGGCGGGCTGATGGCCGGGGTAGCCGCCGCCGTCGAAGGTTCCGCCAAAGTGGTGGCTGTGGAACCGGAGGCCGCGCCCACGCTGCACGCTGCCCTGGCTGCCGGGAAGCCGGTGGACGTCCCGGTATCGGGTGTCGCGGCTGACTCCCTGGGCGCCAGGCGGGCCGGCGGGATTGCCTTCTCAGTGGCGGTCCGCTGTGGCGTCGAAAGTGTCCTGGTCACGGGCCCGGACATCGTCGCAGCCCGCTCCGCGTTGTGGAACGACTACCGCATTGTGGTGGAACACGGCGCCGCAGCCGCTTACGCTGCCTTGATCACGGGAGCCTACGTGCCGGCCCGCGATGAACGCGTGGCGGTTATCCTCTGCGGCGCAAACACGGACCCGGCAACGCTCTAGTCGGGCCCGGGCGTCCAACGGGGCGCCCGGGCCGGTCAGCAGGCTACTGGGCGCCGCCCTGGCCGCAGAACTTGCTGTAGGTGGTGCCGGCTTCCTGGTAGCCCGACTGGAGGTCCGCCAGCTTGTCCTTGTCCGGGTTCTCCTTGGCCTGTTCATCCGTGTACGCCAGGATCTGCGCCAGTGCGGGCTTGAGGTCGTCCGAGGCAACTGCGTGGATGGGGCGGATCTGGTTGGCGAGGTTGTTCATGCCCGTCTTGCCGGCGTTGTTGGCGGGGTTCGACACAACGGCCTGGATCCGCTCGCAGGTCTCAGCGGTGGTCAGTTGGTGTGTGGCGGTGCAGGCCGTAGCGGAAGCAATGAGGCCGGCGGCAAACAGGGCTGTGGCGAATTTCTTCATGGGTCCCTCGGTAGTGGTCAGAGGGTTCGATTGTAAGCAGATTGGGTAGCCCGGTGCCTTCGCATGCTCAATACACGCGCCTAAAATGGCAGTACCAATCGTGCGGAGCTTCCGCAGATGGGGCCCCGCGCGCATCATTCCAGACTAAGGAACCAGCATGCGCCAAACACTGCGCCGCCATGCGGCTGCGGGCCTTGTCGCCCTGTTTTCGCTGTTTCTCCCCACAGCCCTTCCGGCGTCAGCAGCGCCGCCCGCAGGGGAAATAGTGCTCGACGGCGCCACCTCCGCCGAAGGCATCGCCGCAGGGGAGGGCACGACTTTCTACGCCGGCGAGTTCACCACCGGCGACATCTTCCGCGGTGACCTCCGTAAGGGCACCGCCACCCGTTTCATCCACGCTCCCGAGGGGCGGGCCGCCGTGGGCCTGAAGGCTGATACCTGCCACGACCTGCTGTTTGTGGCCGGTGGCGGCACCGGCAAGGCATTCGTCTACAACACCCGGACCGGAAAGCCCGTGGCCGATTTTGACCTGGCAACGGGATTCATCAACGACGTCACGCTGACCGGCGAGGGCGCCTGGTTCACCAACTCTGCCGCGGCCGAACTCTACTTCCTGCCGGTGGGGGAGCATGGGGAGCTCGGCAAGGTGAAGACCCTGAAACTGAGCGGGCCGGCAGCGGACCTTCAACCCGGGTTCAACCTCAACGGCATTGCATCCACTGAGGATGGCCGCACCCTCATTGTGGCGCACACCAACAACGGGGCTTTGTATACGGTCAATCCGAAAAACGGCAGGAGCGCCGTCATCAAGGGAGCCGATGTTCCGTTCGTGGACGGCATCCTGGTGCAGGGCGATAACGTCTGGGCCGTCCAGAACCAACTGAACCAGATCAAGCGGCTGGATCTTTCCAGCGATCTGTCCTCCGCCGCCGGGAGGAACACGATCAAGGCCGGGGCGTTCGATATTCCTACGACTGTTGCCAAGTTCGACGACACCCTGGCCGCTGTGAACGCCCAGTTCAACCGGCCGCCCAGCCCGTTCGAAGTGGTGCTGGTTCCTGCGTGGAACTAGGCCGGAAGCAGCACAGGGACAAGGAACTGGCCGGCAGCCCGAACAGCCGGCCAGTTCCTTATCGATGAACGACGGAAGGGCGGGTCAGATGGTCCGCGGGGCCTTGGCCAGGTTGTCCTTCAGCTCGGCGGCGGTCTGCCGGGCCACGTAGGCCGGGCGGTCACGCTCCACGCGCCAGCTCTCGGAGAGCGGGCCCACATTGACGGTGTCGAATCCGAATTCGTCGTAGAGGCGCGTCACCAGTTCGGCCGCGTCGGGGTAGTCGCTCGCGGTGGCCAGGGCACGCCGGCCAGCGCTGCCGGCGGGTGATCCGTCAGTGGTGATGTCCTTGGCCATGATGTGGTTGAAGCCCTTGGCCACCTTCGACTGTGGGAGGTGCTCCTGCAGCATCCCGGACGTGGTGGCTTCGCCGTTGTCCAGGGCCGGGATCCTGCCGTCCCGCTCCCAGTAGTAGTTGTTCGTATCGATCACGATCTTCCCGGCCAGCGGTTCCACCGGGACGTCCTTATAGTTCTTCAGCGGCACCGTGACCACGGCGAAGTCGCCTGCCGCTGCCGCTTCAGCCGGCGTTGCCGCCTTGGCTTTGGGGCCGAGCTCCGCCACAAGGTCCTGGAGGGTCTCCGGCCCGCGGGAGTTGCTGATGACTACGTCGTAGCCCTGCTCCACGGCCTTCCGTGCAACCTGGCTTCCAATATGTCCTGCACCGATGATTCCGATTGTTGTCATAGTGGCGCCAACACCGGTCCCAGGGCAGATATTTCAGCCGGCTTCCGGGAATAAATGGGCTGGCCGGTGCCTGCTTTCCAGTGCCTAATTGCCCGTATAGCGCCCGGGCCGGTGGTTGAGGGCAAGGACGAGGTTCAGCAGGGTGGCGCCGGCAGCGGACAGCAGCACCATCAAGGGTGGAACGAGGGCAAGCGAAGCCAGGACGATGGCCACATCCAGGACCATCTGAACGTATCCTGCACGCCAGTTCAGCTTGTCCTGCAGGAGCAGTGCCAGGATGTTGAAGCCGCCCAGGCTTGACTGGTGCCGGAAGAGGATCAGGAGGCCGACGCCGGCCAGCAGGTTTCCGCCCAGCACCCCGTACACCGGGTCGAGGTGCAAGGACCCGAAGGCGGCGGGGTGCACGCTGGCCATCAGGGAGACCAGAGTGATCGCGGCGCCCGTCCGGAGCGCGAAGTTCCAGCCCTTCTTCCAGACGGCCAGCGCGAAGAACGGCAAGTTCACGGCGAAGAAGATCACACCAAACGGAAGTGCAACCGAGTAGCTGACCAACAGCGCCAGGCCCGCGGTTCCGCCCGTGACGGCCCCGCTCGACTTGAGCAGGAACAGCCCCAGTGACGCCGCGAAGGTGCCGGTAAGGAAGCCCAGGACGTCCTCAACCACCGAATGGCGGACGGCCGACGGCGGCGCGGAACCTCCCGCCGTCGGCTTTTCCGGGTGCGTGGCCGGGGCCGCGGTGGTTGCGTCAGCACGTGTTTCCGTGGACGTGCTCACTGGGCCGCAAACTTTCCGCGGTCCGCCAGGACGGCAAGCACACGGTCATTGGTTTGCTGGTCCGCCAATGTGATGCGGACGCCGTCGGCAGCGTAGCCGCGGGCCAGGATGTCTGCCTCGGCCAAGGCGTCGAGAAGTTGCCCGCGCAGCCCGTCCGACGCCCGCAGCCAGTAGAAGTTCGCCTGGCTGTCCGGGACGTCCCAGCCGTAGCCGCGAAGGGCCCCGACCATGCGGGTCCGTTCCTGGGCCACCGCCTCGGTCCGCTCAAGGACCTCGTCCTCCGCAGCGAGCGAGGCGACCACGGCGGCCTGTGCCATCCTGTTGACGCCAAACGGAACGGCCGTGCGCCGAAGGCCCTCGGCGATTTCCGGCCGGGCAATGGCGTAGCCGATCCGCAGCCCCGCCAGCCCGTATGCCTTGGAGAAGGTCCGCAGAATGCAGAGGTTGGGGTAGCGGCGGTAGAAGTCCATGGAGTCGATGCCGTGGCCGCGCTGGAACTCGATGTAGGCCTCGTCGAGGACCACCAGCACACGCGGCGGAACGGACTGGAGGAACGCCTCCAGTTCCTCCGGGCTGATGGACACTCCGGTGGGGTTGTTCGGCGAGCACAGGATCACCAGCCGGGTCCGCTCAGTAATAGCGTCAGCCATGGCCGCGAGGTCGTGGTGCTCGTCCGACAGCAGCGGGACGGGGACCGAAACCGCGCCGGCCACCGCCACCAGGATGGGATAGGCCTCGAACGAACGCCAGGCAAAGACCACTTCGTCACCGTGCCCGCAGACGGCTGAGATGATCTGCTGCAGCACCCCCGAGCTTCCCGGTCCGGCCGCGACCTCATCAGCATTGACGCCGAAGTGCCCGGCGATGGCCTCCCGTGCCTCCACTGCCCCCATGCTCGGGTACCGGTGGATCCTGGCGGCCTCCGCGGCAATTGCGTCGACGACGGATGGCAGGGGAGTGAAGTGGCTTTCGTTCGAGGCCAGGGCGGCGGTCAGGGCCGACTGGGCGCTCTTGCCTGCCACGTAGGCGGGCAGCTGGGCGATAGCGGCGCGGACCGCCGGCGCCGCGGCTTCGGGGAGGGTGCTGGTCATGGACAGCATGATCAGCGATTTCGGGACGTCTGCGCAACAGGGCAGAATCACACAGGACAGATCCGGGGGTTGAAGGTCAGTTGGATGGCAAAATGCTCAGTATGCACCTTATAGATGCCCTGGACGCAGAGATCCTCCTCACACTCGACCGGGACCCGCAGGCTACCGTACTGTCCCTCTCCCGGACGCTGGGCGTGGCCCGCAACACCGTCCACGCCAGGCTCCGCCGCCTTGCGAACGACGGCAGCCTGGCACCCTTCAGCCAGCGGGTACGGACCGAGGCCCTTGGCCTGCCGCTCATCGCCTTCATCTCGATTTCCATCAGCCAGTCCTCCAGCGACCTTGCCGTGGCGGCGCTGCAGACCATTCCCGAGATCATCGAAATGCATGCCACCACCGGCGACGCGGACCTGATGGCCAAAGTGGCCGCGCGGGACCCGGCCGACCTGCACCGCATCACCAACGCGATGCTCGCGATCGATGGCGTGGTGCGTACCAGCACCGCAATGTCCCTGGTGGAAGTGATGCCTACCCGCACCGTGCCGCTGCTCCAGGCGGCAGCCCACAAGTAGCAACCCCGCCGCAGACGCGGAAGCGCCGCCCGCCTTGGGAGGAAGGCGGGCGGCGCTTGCATTTGGGTGGGTGCGGGTCAGTGGCCGCCGAGGTTGCCACCCACCGGAGGCAGCCCGCCCTCGGCACCGCGGTCGTCCTCGCGCCGTTCGCCGGCGCTGAGGTTCTCGCCGGCAGCCGTCTCGTCGGACTCGCCGGTGGTGTCCACCAGTCCATTGGTCTGGTCAAAGGCGTGCCCGATCCTGTCATCACCCAGGTCGGCGACGGAACCGGAGGAGCCCGCAGCCGCCGTCGTTCCTGCTGCGGTGGTGCCGGAGATGCCCGCGTCCGCTGCCCCTGCGGTTGCACCCGTGGTGAGGGGCTCTGCGGGAACAACCGGTTCTGCCGGAACCACGGGAGTCGTCTCGGTGACCGCCACGTCGCGGGTCTCCGTCTTGTCCTTGTTGCCGCTGGCTGCCATCGCCGCTGCTGCGCCGGCAGCCGCTGCAATGCCGACGCCGGCGGCAACCTTGCCGGAAACGCCGGCTTTGCCGGAATCGCCGCGGGTAGCGCCTGCGTGTTCAACACCGGGCGTGCCTACAGCGGTGCCGGCGTTGACGGAACCGCGCCACGCACCGCTGGCATAACCCTCGTCTTCGATGAATGCCTTGAACTTCTGCAGGTCGGATTCGGCCTGCCGGTCAACGACATTCAGTTTGTCGCCCACCTTCTCGACGATGCCTTCGGGCTCGTATTCGAGGGTCAGCCTTAGGGAGGTCTGGCCGCCTCCGACATCCTCGAAGTCCACGGCGCCGGCGTTCGTCGCGCCTTCGGTGGCCGCCCAGGCCACACGCCGGTCCGGGACCTGCTCCAGGATCCTGGCTTCCCATTGCCTGCGGACGCCGCCGATCTCGGCCACCCACTCCAGCCGGTCGTCACTGAGCTGCGTAACGCTCTTGACGCCGCCCATGAAGTGCGGGAACTCCTCGAACTGGGTCCACTGGTTGTATGCGGTGCTCACCGGTACGTTCACCAGAATGCGTTTTTCCACCTTCGTGCTCATAACGTCTCCTTCGCTTTCTTACCGGGGGCTGACGACCAGGAAAAATCATCAGCATGCTTACCAACATACCTTTTGGTCGCATCGGATTCCAGAGCTGGATGAGTTGGGCTGCAGCCGGCGGGCTGTCGTCAATGCAGGTGTGTGCCCACCAGCGCCAGGTTCTGGATGACGGCAAGCCCGAACTGCGCAGTGTCATTGGTGGACACGGTGGGCGCTTCATCAACCGGCAGCAGGACGAAGGGGGGCTCGATTTTCCGCAGCGAGAACGCCGCCCCGTGGTTCAGGTGCTCGCCGCCCTCGGCAAAGCGTTCCCACGCCCGGGCTGCCAGGCCGGCATCCTGCAACCGTGCGGCAGCGTAGGCGGTAAGGCGGCTGTGCGCCTGGGTGAGGTAGACGCCTTCCAGTGCTTGGCCCACGGCTTCCACCTGTTCCTCTTTGCCGGCAAGGAACAGCCGGCAGTACTGCAGCCAGGCGCGTTCAAACTCCGGATCATCCACCAGGTCCACCAGTTCACTGCAGATCTCCACCAGCCCGAACACCGCGCTGAGGTGGGACACCGAGATCTGCTCCCGGCCTGTGTCGAACCTGCCCTTGTCCAGGTCGTACAGCGCTTCTCCGGTGAGGAACCCGTACTTGAGCGCACCGATGTCCGCCATGGTGCCCAGCAGCCGGTCGCGGGAGCGCGGGTTGCCGGTGCGCTCCCAGTCCGTGAGCCACGTTGCCGCGAGCGAGCCCCAGTCTGTCCCGAGCCCCACACCCAGGGCGCCGCGGTTCGGCCGGTAGGTGGCGGCATCGGGACGGACCTTCCGGACCGGATCCAGGCCCAGGAAGTTCTGGTCGCTGTCCACGAGTTCGGACAGCAGGTCGCCGGTGCGCTCGTCCGCCGTCAGGTAATAGTAAAAGCGGCGGTAGGCCGGCGTGCTGATGCGCAGTTGCTTGGCGCTGCAGCCCCAGTGCTGCACGTTGTGCCGGGAACCCAGGCCTTTCCACGGGCCCAGGTGGTAGACGTCCACCTCGCCGGTGTGCCGGGTCATGGCCTCTGCGAACCGGAAGATGTCCGCCCGGCCGGAGCGCAGGTAGGAGTACCACAGCCAGAGGTCCGGGGAGAGCTCCGAGTTGTCCCACGCGTAGCCGCCGACGTCGTACCGCCAGACGTGCCGGTCGAAGTCGTAGGTGTGCATGACGTCGCCGTAGTTCCAGAATCCGTACCAGCGCCGCTGTTCCACCTGCCCGGCGTAGAAATCGAAAAGGAAGTCCAGCCGGTCCTCGAGGTGCGCGCGGGCCGGGGTGCTCCGGTCCACCGGGGCCCAGTCGCCGAAGATCCCGACGGAGTGCAGGTATTCCGGGGTGGCCTGCAGCAGGGCGGGGGTGGAGGCGGCCGCCGCGTCCGCGGAAAGGCTGTCGGTTGACGGCGTGGACTCATACGCGAACAGCGTCAACTCATGGGTGCGGGCAATGCCGGTGGGGTTTCCGAAACCCGGCTCGTAGTCCTCATAGGTGATTTCCAGGCCCTCGAGTTGCTCCTCGAACGTCTCCTGGCCCATGCCGTCGTGGTAGAACCGCAGGTCCATGGGCTGGGCTTCGGGAGAGAACAGCCATGCCGTCAGGGAGGGTTCGCGGCCGGCCGCTCCCCGGATGTCCAGCTGGCTCGGGTGGGACTGCCAGAAGTCCTTGATCCCCACTCCCAGGCCGCCGCGGGTATCGCTTAGCGAGCAGAATCCGGCGGCGCGGGTACCGCCGGAAGTACCCACCCAGCCATGGCCCGCGGCGGTGCGCTTGCGGAGCTCAAAGCCATCGGCGCTGAGCTGGCTGAGCGTGTAGTCACCCCAGGCCGGGATCAGGTGCAGGCGGCTGGAAACCTCGGGATTCCACGTCTCCGCCGGGGGAGTGGCGCGTCCCGCGACCTGGGCGCCGCGCACGTCAGCGCCCGGGTCCCGGCGGAGCCCGGTGAGGCCGCGGACCGCCTCGGTGAGGAAACCGCCGTCCGCCCCCGCGATGCGGATGTGCCTGTTGTGCAGCTCGGCCTCCAGCGGCACCGTGAACCGCATGCCGAGTCCGGCCAGGAAGTCCCGCTCTGCGTCGCCGTCCCAGATAAAGGAATGCACCATGCGCACGCTGCGGGCGTTGGCGTGGAAGTAGAAGCGCACTACGAAGGGCAGCCAGCTGCGACCTTGGCCTCCGGCGCCGTCCTGGCGGTGCCGCCCCTCAAGCCGCACCACGGCGCGGACAGGTCCGCTTTGTTCAAGGACGACGGCGGTGACCTCGCCGGTGAAGGCATCGCGGCTGGCGGTCCCGGCGCCTTCGGCCACGCCGTCCTGCCGGAGGCTGACCAGCCGGGCGTCCCGGGCAACAGGTTCACCATTGCGGGAGAGGCTGCGGAACAGTGACGAGCCGGCGCGGTCAATCACCATCTGCAGTGCGCCCGTGTCCACGGTGAGGGCGTCGGCACTTTCGGTGACGGTAACTGGGCGGCTGTCCGACGGCGGCTGGCTGGCTGCGGTGCCTGTACCGGCGTCGGACATCACATGGTAGGTGGCGGACGGCGAGGCCGTCGCAGGGAGTGCGACGCCGGCCCACTTCAGGGACCCGTCAGGCCAGGTGGCCAGTGGCCACGCCTGGCTGGCCAGGCGTGCGCCCGAGGCATCCGTCACTGCCAGCGCCTCTGTTCCTTTGACCGAGCCGCGGGGGAACGGCATGCCCCACGTGGTTCCGCCGCTGATTTCCCTGGGGGCCTGTCCGTCGATCCACCTGATAAGGGCGTTGTCCGTCATGTCATCCAATTCCGCTGGTCATGTCAGTGCGCAGAAGTCCCGGGATTGAACCGGGAAAGCGCTTTCTTGAATGGTTTCAAACCTACTGCGCAGGATGGGGTGGTGCAAGAGGTGGCCGGAAATTTGCCGGGAGGTGTGGTGTGGCCGGGGCGCCCCGCATGTGCTGGACTGAATGAAGCAGTGAGCGCCAACCGCCGCTCCCGCCCGGTGCGGGGCCGGCACCATTTCCAGCCACACTCAGCCAGCCGGGACGGACCGGCTGTTGGAAAGGATCACTGATGGCAACGTACAAGATCGGATATTTCGTAGGCAGCCTGGCGAGCGGTTCCATCAACCGGGTCCTGGCCAAAGCCTTGATCAAGCTCGCGCCCGGCGAGTTGGAATTCTCCGAGATCCCCATCAAAGACCTCCCGCTGTACAGCTATGACTACGACGCCGACTTTCCGCCCGAGGGCCGCGCCCTCAAGGAAGCCATCGAGGCTGCCGACGGAATCCTCTTCGTCTCGCCCGAGTACAACCGCTCCATTCCCGGCGCCCTGAAGAACGCCATCGACTGGGGTTCCCGCCCCTGGGGCACCAACTCCTTTGCGCGCAAGCCCACGGGCATCATCGGCGCTTCGCCGGGCAGCATCGGCACGGCCGTGATGCAGTCCTCCATGCGCAGCGTCCTGAGCTTCCTCGACGCCCCGCAGCTGAATTCCCCGGAGGCCTACATCAGCTACAAGCCTGATGTTTTTGGCGCTGACGGCGAGGTCAAGGATGAAGCGACCGCGAAGTTCCTGGGCCACTTCATGGACGAATATGCGGCATTCGTGGCAAGGGTCCTCGCTGCCAACGCGCCGGGCCACATCGGCGACCTGGAGCCGGATGCGGAAAAACTCTCCCGCTAAGTCCCCGGCCCTGCACGTACGGAGGCCCGCCGTCCCAACAACGGCGGGCCTCCGGGTCTATGGGCAGGCCGTCCTTCGCGCCTGCGGGTTGGAACCTCCGGGTCAGTCCAGCGGCAACGTCACCGTCACGCTGGTTCCCATCCCGGGTGAGGCGCTGATGTCCACTGCGCCGCCGGCCTCCTGCACGGCCACGGCCATCAGCCGCAGGCCATAGCCGTGGTGCCGGCCGCATGTGGCGAGGCTGCTGTCAAAGCCCGTGCCGTCGTCGGACACCACCAGCCTGATGCCATGGTCAACGGCCGCCAGTTGAATGGTCAACGAGTGCGCCGCGGAGTATTTGAAGGCGTTGCTGAGGACTTCGCGGGCGGACTGGTACAGGAGGGAGGCGGAGCCTGCCGGGATCTCGATGCCCCAATGCGGGGTATCCCAGTGGACCACGGTTCCGCGCTGCCGCAGGGGTGCCGTCAGCCGGTCAATGCAACCGGCGAGCCCCAGCGTGTGGAAGTCGATGGGCTGCTGGTCGGTCAGCACACCTCCCACGGTTGTGACGTCGGTGTCCAGTGCTGCTCTGATTCCCATGACTTCCTGCTCCCCACAAGCTGGTTGGTCTCTTGGCTCCAGCGTGGACCTGCAACGTCTAGGGATGGCAAGGTTTGCCTCAAGATCGCATCAATTCTGCGCGGTGGGGAGGACGCTGTCCGAATGCCCGTCGGGCGGGGAAGGGCCAACGGCCCACCCCCGGAAGATTCGTTACGGAATACCGGATGAAGGACGTCCCATCTCCTGTACACTGAACCCAGACGAGAGGCCGCCGCCAGGCGCGGTCGAAGGAGATGACGTGACAGTAGCATCAGCAGCGGTGCCCCCCGCAAGATTCAGCGCGCAAATCCGCTCCCATGCCCTCCAGAACAGAATCATGGAGCTTATCCTTGAGCGCGGGCTGGACGTCGGGGACGCCCTCCCTACAGAGAGCGAGCTGTCCAGCGAGCTCGGTGTGGGGCGAAACACCGTCCGGGAGTCCCTCAAGGTCCTTCAGGCCCTGGGCGTCATCGAAATCCGCCATGGCTTTGGCATGTTTGTTGCCCCGAACAATTTCAGCGCCCTGGTGTCGGGACTGACATTCCGCGGCCGGTTGTCACTTCGGCACAAGGGCGAAGAAGCTATGGAGCTGATCGATGTACGCCAGGCGCTCGAGTCCGGCCTGATCGGCTCCGCCATCGATCTGCTCACGGAAGAGCACCTGTCCGATCTCCGGGAAACCATGGAAGCGATGCAGGAGGCTGCACAGAGGGGTGAGCCCCTGGCTGAGCATGACGCGGAATTCCACCGCAAGCTCTACGCGCCGCTGAACAATGAACTCCTTATCAACCTCATGGACGTGTTCTGGCAGGTATACCGGCAGATCCATGAAGCCCTGGGCCATGGACCAGTCAACCTGGAAGAGCAGGCCCGGATGCATTGGGACATCTACGAATCGGTTGCCAGCCGGGACAAAGCACTCGCTGCCGAGCGGCTCCAGCGCCACTTTGACGGTATCCGCCAAAAGCTCAAGGACGTGGCATCCGCCTAGCGGCCACGAGAGCAGGCCTTTAGGCCACCACCAGTACATCCCGGAAGGGCGGTCCCGGACCGGCCTGGCCGCTGCATGCCCTGTGGCAGCCCAAGAACCCCCAGAAAGAGGCCCAGCCTTGGAAATCTTCGTCGTCCCTGATGCCGCCGCCAGTGGCGCGGTAGCCGCGGGAATCATTGCCGCCGTCGTCCGCAGCAAGCCGGATGCGGTCCTCGGAGTTGCCACGGGAGGTTCCC
Source organism: Pseudarthrobacter sp. 05T312 (assembly GCF_056396685.1). Taxonomy (NCBI): domain Bacteria; kingdom Bacillati; phylum Actinomycetota; class Actinomycetes; order Micrococcales; family Micrococcaceae; genus Pseudarthrobacter; species Pseudarthrobacter sp. 05T312. Next base: position 136,543 of record NZ_JBFTLY010000002.1, on the reverse strand, counting down.
CGCTCCCTGTCTATGCAGCCCTCGCCGGCCACAGGCTCGATCTGTCGGGCGTGAAGGCGTTTGCCCTTGACGAATACGTGGGGTTGCCGGCCGGGCATCCCGAAAGCTACGGCGAGGTTGTCCGGCGTGAGGTCACCGAACGCCTGGGCCTGGCCCCGGAGCACGTTCGGGTGCCTGCCGGCGGTGCAGAGGACCCTGAGCAGGCAGCGGTCGAGTACGACGCTGCGATCCAGGCTGCCGGCGGCATCGACCTGCAGCTGCTGGGTATCGGCCATAACGGACACATTGCCTTCAACGAACCGGGGTCAGCGCTCGACTCCCGTACCCGTGTCGAGACGTTGGCACCGCGCACCCGCGAGGCCAACGCCCGCTACTTCGCTTCCCCGTCGGACGTCCCTGAGCGGTGCATCACCCAGGGGCTGGGGACCATCATGGAAGCCAGGCACCTTCTCCTGGTGGTCCACGGACAGGACAAGGCAGAAATCCTGGCCGCGGCCCTGGGCGGCCCTGTCACCGCTGAATGCCCGGCGTCAGTCCTGCAGCGCCATCCACACGTCACCGTGGTGGCAGACGAAGCAGCAGCCTCGCGGCTCACGCCCTGGGAGGGCGGTACCACGGTTCGGGTGGCGGGCTCCGCCATGAGCGTCTGACGTCCGGTTTGGGCTGCCGCCCTGGGAACCGCGTGCAGCAGCACCGTGCCGCGGCCGCCATGGGTGTTGGGGTGAACCGGTTTCCGCTTGGATACCTCGGGCTTATCCACCGAAACCGGCGTTAGAGTGTGCACCAGGAAACCTTTTTCCACCGTGTTTGCCGGCAATTCGAATCCCGTTGTTTAGGAAAGGTACCAAAGAGATGTCACACGACCCGTACGCCGCCCTTCCCCAGCTTCCCGAGTTCTCCTTGAGCAGCACAGACATCCAGGACGGGCAGCCGTTTCCTGTTGCCCAGGCGAGCGGGAAGATGGGAATCGACGGCGGAGAAGACAGGTCTCCACAACTGACCTGGGAGGGTTTCCCGCCGGAGACAAAGAGTTTTGCTGTGACGGTTCTGGACCCGGACGCTCCCACTGGCAGTGGGTTTTGGCATTGGGCAGCCTTCAACCTGCCTGCGTCCACCACTTCGCTTCCGTCGGGCGCCGCCGAGGACGGTCTGCCCAAGCCGGCGGTGCAACTGACGAACGATGCCGGTTTCCGGGGTTTCGTCGGCGCGGCTCCGCCTGAAGGGCACGGCCCCCACCACTACCACGTCGTGGTCCACGCAGTGGATGTGGAGGAACTCGACATCCCGGCCGATGCAAGCCCTGCCTACCTCGGCTTCCAGCTTTTCAGCCATGCAATCGGACGGGCCAGGCTCACCGCCACATTCGAGATCAAATAGAACGAACGCCGCCGCAATTTCCTGGAAGCCTGACTACGGCGCCAGGACTTTTCCGTGACGGACAACCAGTGCGGGATTGAGGCCGGCATCGAGGACTACGACGTCGGCGCGCAGCCCGGTGCGGAGGCTGCCCACTTCATTTGACAGTCCGAGGATCTGGGCGGGCACGGCGGTGGCGGACAAGACAGCCGTTGCAGCGTCCACGCCCGCGGCAATGGTCCGGCGCACTACGTCCAGCAAAGTTGCGGTCCCGCCGGCCAGGGAGCCGTTGCTGCGAAGGCGCGCCTCGCCGCCAATGACCCGGACGGCGGCGGGTCCGAGGTCGTAGTCGCCGTCCGGCAGCCCGGTGGCGGCCATGGAATCGGTCACCAGGACCACGTTCCCTGCGCCCACCAGTGCGAACACCATGCGGACAGTCTCCGGGTCCAGGTGCACCGAATCCGCCACCAACTCCACCGCCACTGTGCCGGCTGCGGCAAGGCGGAGGCACGCCGCAGCCGGGCCGGGGCTCCGGTGGTGCAGCGGAGGCATGCCGTTGAACAGATGCGTGACCGTGGGCCGTGTGCCAGCGCTGCCGCCGGCAGCCATCACCCCTGCTGCGAGGGCCAGCGAGTCCGCCGTCGTTCCCGCATCCGCGTCCGTGTGCCCCAGAGACGGAACAACGCCGTGCGCCACCAGGGCCTGCACAAGGTCGGCTGCCCCAGCCAGTTCCGGGGCATACGTCATGGTGCGCAGGTGCCCGCCGGCCGCCGCGACCAGTTCCTCGAGCAACCTGAGGCTGGGCTCAAGCAGGAAGCGGGGGTCCTGGGCACCGCAACGGGCGTGAGACAGGAAAGGGCCTTCCGCGTGAATCCCGGCGATGATGCCCTCCTCGGCCAGGCCGCGCAGCGTTGCCGCGCCCTGCAGCAGGTCCTCCCGGGAAGCCGTGACCAGGCTTGCCAGCAGCGTGGTGGTGCCGCTGCGGTGCAGGAATTCGACGGCGGCACGGGCGGCTGCGGCATCACCGCCCGGGAAGTCCCCGCCGGCCGCGCCGTGGCAGTGCAGGTCGACCAAGCCGGGCAGGATCAGGCTCCCCGGCGGCAGTTCACGCTCGCGCAACGAAGGCAGCGCCGCGGTGTCCATGCCGGCCCGCGGCCCCGCGTACGCGATCCGTCCCCCAACCACCGCGACGGCGCCGTCCCGCACCGTGGTGCCGTCCGTCAGGAGGGTGCCCGTGAGCAGCAGCGCGTCAGGATCCGTCATGCCAGTGCGTCCACAAACCAGCCGGTAAGGGTGGCCGGGTGCGTGATGGCGGTGCCGACCACCACGGCGAAGGCACCGGCGTCGAGGGCCTGGCGGGCCTGGGCAGGGGTGTGGATCCGGCCCTCGGCAATCAGGGGAACACCAAACCCGGCTGCCGCAATCTCTGACAGCAGGTCCAAGTCCGGCCCGGAGGTCTTGGGGCGCTCGCCGCTGTAGCCGGCGAGGGTAGTGCCCACCAGGTCCGCGCCGGCCTCCACCGCCGCAGCAGCATCCTGGAGCGAGCCGCAGTCGGCCATCACCAGGGCATGCGATTGGGCGTGGATTCCCGCCACGGTTTGCGCCAGGGAAAGTCCGTCCGGGCGCTCGCGCCGCGTCCCGTCTATCGCCACTACATGGGCCCCGGCGTTGGCCAGTGCCAGGGCGTGCCGGAGCGTTGGGGTGATGAAGACGCCGCCGTGCCCGTCCTTCCAGAGCCCGATGACCGGCACTTCCACCCCCGCCCGGGTGTGCTGGACATCGGCCAGGCCTTGCACCCGGACAGCCGCCGCGCCGCCAACCACGGCCGAGGCCGCCACCTGCGCTGTGGTCCGGGGATCGCGCATCGGCTCACCCGGATACGCCTGGCAGGACACAATGAGCCGACCGCGGAGGGATTCGAGGGCTTCGGGGGACAGGAGCATAGCGGGTTCCTCTGGAGGTTTGGCGCCGGTTGGGCGAGTACGTGTGAGGACGTTTCAGGCAGGCGGAAGGAGGCTAAGCCGTGCCGCGCCCACCAGTGCGGCTGCGTTGCCGAGTGTAGCCGGAAGGACGGGGAGTCCCGTAAGGGCGGGCAGGAGTTCGGCGCGGAGGGCCCGTTCCATCGGCCGCCACCACGGGGCGCCGGCGTCGGAAAGTCCGCCCGTGACCACGACCACCTCGGGGTCCAGGATGTTGGCCAGGCCGCCCATGGCCTGCCCGGCAGCCCCGGCGCCGATGCCTACGGCCCGGATGGCGGCGGCATCGCTTCGGCCGGCCAGGGCGAAGACGGCCCGGGCGTCCGTGACGGGTTGCGCGCCGCCCAGCCGAAGGTACGTTTCGCGGATGGCGGGCCCCGAGGCAACGGCCTCGACGTGCCCGGCTCCGCCGCAGACGCAGGGGATGGCGGTGCCCTCGTGGAACGCGTAGGGCGAGGCGAAATGACCCACGTGTCCTCCCGCATGGCGATGCCCCAACACCGGGCGTCCGCCGAGCACGAAACTGCCGCCTACGCCCGTGCCGAAGGCCACCAGGAGTGAGCTTGCGGCACCGGCTGCGGCGCCGGCCCACGCCTCGCCAAGTGCGTGGGCGTGGACGTCGTTCACCGCCAGGACGGACGACGCCGGCAGGCCCAGCCGCGTGGCGAGGCCCGCCGTGAGTCCCGTCCCGGCCCAGCCGCGGATGGCGTCGGTGGCGGACACCACCACACCGTGCCTGGCATCAATGACCCCGGCGGAACCGACGCCCACGCGCTCAACGGCGATCCCGTCGTCGGCCGCCTTCTTGATCAGTCCGGCGACAAGTTTGGCCGTGGCGTCGAGAATGGCCTCGCCGCCGTCGCGGTTCAGTGTGGGAACAGTGTCCGAAAAGAGCACCTCGCCGTTGGCCGAAACCACGCCGGCAGCGGTCTTGGTACCCCCAAGGTCAACACCAACGGCATACTTCATCGGGACGCCTAGACCAGGCCGTTGCGTTCCAGGATGACCTTGATCGCCATCGTCTCTTCCTCGTTGAGGGACAGCATGGGTGCGCTCATGGTGTTGGACTCGATGATGCCCATGATCTGCAGGGCGGTCTTGAATGCGCCCAGGCCGGCTGCCCCGCCGGAAACACGTCCGTTGGGGGTGTAGACGATCTCGAAGAGGTCTGCCAGGCGGTCCTGTTCGGCCGCAGCCTTGGCCCAGTCCCCGGCTTCGGCGGCATCCACCAGCTTGCGGTAGCCAGCGGGGTCAACGTTGCCCAGACCAGGGACTACGCCCTGCGCGCCGCCCAGGAGCGCACCGTCCACCACTACCTCGTGGCCGGTGAAGATGTCGAAATTGTCGATGTCCCGGGCCGCGAGCAGGAGTTGGCGGAAGGAAACATCGTCACCGGAGGAGTCTTTGACGCCTGCAATGACGCCGTCCCGGCCCAGCCGAACCAGAAGGTCGGTGGGGAGCTTGTAGTGGGTGCGGACCGGCACGTCGTAGGCGAAGACCGGAACGTCGACCGCAGCGTGGATGCTGCGGAAGTGGGTCTCGGTCTCATCGGCGTTGCCGATTGCGTAGTACATGGAAGTGGCCACGATGGCGTCCGCCCCGAGCCCGATGACCCGTTTTGCCTCTTCGATAACGCGGTTCGTGGTCTGCTCGTTGGCACCCACGATCAGGGGCACAGCCCCGGCGTTGGCGTCGGCAATGGTGCTGACCACCTGGGCACGTTCGGCGTCGGTCATGTATGGAACCTCGCCGGAGGACCCCAGCACGAAGAGGCCGGACACGCCGCCGTCGAGCAGGTGCTTGGTGAGGTTCTGCAGCGAGGCGGTGTCAATGCTGCCGTCTGCGTGGCGGGGGGTGACGACAGGCGGGATGACGCCCGAGAACTGGGAAGACAAGGAGAACTCCAATAACTGGTTGGGAAAGAGGGGATGGGTGGTCTAGGTATGCAGCAGGCTGGGAGCCGCGCCGAGGAGCTTGCGGGTGTAGTCGTTGGTGGGGTTGTCGAACACTTGGGCTGCGGGTCCTTCCTCCACGATTTCGCCGAAATACATGACACAGATCCGGTCGGAGACATAGCGGACCGTCTGGATGTCGTGGGAGATAAACACCATGCCCAGGTTCAGCTGGGTCTTCAGGTCCGAGAGCAGGTTCAGGACCTGCGCCCGGACGGACACGTCCAGGGCCGACGTCGGCTCGTCCGCGACGATAATGTCCGGGTCCAGGGCCAGGGCCCTGGCGATGGCGACGCGCTGGCGCTGGCCACCGGACACTTGCGACGGCGTGACTTCTGCCGCGGAACCGGGCAGCCCCACCAGCGCCAGCAGTTCCTTGACCTTGGCGGCACGGGTGGCGGCGTTGCCGATGCCGTGCACCTGGAGCGGGTCCGTGAGGATGTCCTGGATCGTCATGCGCGGGTTCAGTGCCGTGGCGGGGTCCTGGAACACCACGGACACGGACCGGCCGAATTCTTTGCGCATGGCGGCGTTCCGCTTGATGGCGGGTTTGCCGTGGAAAAGGACCTGCCCGGATGTGGGCGCCTGCAGGCCCACCAGCACGGAGGCGAGGGTGGACTTGCCGCAGCCGGATTCACCCACGATGCCCACGGTTTCACCGCGGCTGATGGTGAAGTCCACGCCGTTGACGGCCTTGACCACGTTGGGGCGGAAGAGGCCCCCGGTGCGGGCGCGGTGGTGGACCTTGACGTCCTTGAGCTCAATGACGGGCTGTCCGGTGGATGCGCTCACTTGGCGTCCTCCTTGCGGTGGCTGGCCCAGACGTGGTCAGCATCCCTGCCGTTGGCCGAGGCCACGGCGGTGAGGACCAGCTGCTGGTTGGGGTCTGCGTCGCTGCGCAGGGAACGCGGCGCGAACCTGTCCCCGGGAGCGAAATCGTTGGGGGAGGGGACCGTGCCGGGGATCTGGTGCAAGCGGGCGGCGTCTGCCTCGATGGAGAGCACGGCGCCCAGCAGGCCACGGGTGTATTCGTGTTTCGGGTTCCGCAGCAGCTCGGAAGCCTGGGCGGATTCCACCACCTGGCCGGCGTACATGACGGTGATCCGGTGGGCCAGCGAAGCCACCAGGGCGAGGTCGTGGCTGACGAACACCATGGCAAAGCCCAGCTGCTCCCGCAGGTCGTTGAGCAGGTCCACCACCTGCTTCTGGACGGTGACATCCAGGGCAGTGGTGGGTTCATCTGCCACCACGATCCGTGGCGAGCGGGACAATGCCATGGCGATCAGGACGCGCTGGCGCTGCCCGCCGGAGAGCTCATGCGGGTAGCTGGCAAGGGTCCGTACCGGATCCAGCTTGACCATTTCCAGCAGCTCGGCGGGGGTCTTGCGCCCGCCGCGCCGGGTCAGCTGCATCATCTGGTCCTTGATCTTCATGGACGGGTTCAGCGAACTGAGCGCGTCCTGGTACACCATGGCGATCTGCTCGCCGCGCAGGCCCTGGTAGGCCTTGGTGTTGCTGTGGCTGGTGTCCGGATCCAGCAGTTCCCTGCCGTCAAATTTGATGGAACCGGTGATCCGCGCGGTTTTGGGCAGCAGGCCCATGACGGCCAGGGAGGTGATGGACTTGCCGCAGCCCGATTCGCCCACCAGGCCCATGGTTTCGCCCTCGCGGACGGTGAAGGAAACGTTGTCCACGATGGCCGTCTCACCGAACCGGCCCGGGAAACGGATGGACAGGTCCTTCACCTCCAGCACCGTCCGGGCGTCCGCGGGGACCTGCGGGAGGCGGTCCGTGCGCGTGGCCTCGACGGCGGCGAGCAGTTCCAGCTCGCGGTCCAGCAGGGCGTGTGGGTTGGCCGCGGCCGTCCTGACGTCCGTGAGTATTGCTGAGGTGTCCTGCCGGCCCTCGGTGGGGGTTGTTCCGGAAGCCGGCAGGACGCCGTCGAGTTCGTGCTGTTCCACGACTGACGGCTGGGCAACCGAGGTGGCCACTTCCGTGTCCACCGCGGAGCCGGTGACCGCGGCGCCGGCCACCGAAGCGGCAGCACCGTCGTCGTCCTTCACCGCCGGCGCGCGCCGCAGCCGGGGATTGACCATGGCGTCGGTGAGTCCCTCAGCGAGGATGTTCAGCGCCAGGACGGTGAGGAGAATGGTGAGGCCGGCGAAGGTGGTGGCCCACCAGCCGCCGGACAAAACAAGGTTGCGGCCGTAGGAGATCACGTTGCCCCACGACGGCGCGGGGTCCTGGACGCCGGCACCAAGGAAGGACAGCGATGCTTCCAGGATGATGGCGTCGGCCACCATCACCGTGGCAAACACCAGGACCGGGGCCGCGGTGTTGCGTACGATGTGCTTGACCAGGATGTAGAACCGGCCGGCTCCGATGACCCGTTCGGCACGGACGTAGTCCTCGCCGTACTGGGACAGCACGTTGGCGCGGACCACCCGGGCGAGCTGCGGGGTGTAAATGATGGCGATTGCAATGATGATGGTGGGCACAGAGTTGCCGAAGGCCGCCAGCAGCACCGCGGCCAGGGCGATGCCGGGGAATGCCATCAGGATGTCCATGAGGCGCATGAGCAGTTCGTTGACGGCCTTGCTGGAGGTGGCCGCAAGTGACCCCAGGAGGGCGCCCGCCAGGACTGCCAGGCCCACGGCGCCGAGGCCGATCATCAGCGATGACTGCGATCCGTAGAGCAGGCGGGAGAAGATGTCGCGGCCCAGCCGGTCGGTGCCAAAGAAGTGCTCGGCGCCCGGGGGAGTGGCCGGCATGAAGGTTTCCAGCGGGTCGTGCGGTGCCAGGACCGGGGCGAAGACGGCGGCGAGGGCGATCACCACCAGGAAGGCGAGGGCCAGCCGGGAGCCCCAAGGCAGGGCCTTGAGGCGGAGGCCGGGGGCGCTCAGACGTTCAGCGAGTTTGCTGCGCATGGGTCACACGGTCCTGATTCGGGGGTTGATGAGCAGGTAGAGCAGGTCCACGGCGATGTTCACCAGGACGAAGGTGACGGAGATGGTCAGGACCACGCCCTGCACCAGGTTGACGTCCAGGTTGGTGATGCCGTTGAGGATCAGCTGCCCCATGCCGGGCAGGGCAAAGATCATTTCAATCACGACGGCGCCGCCCAGCAGGTAGCCGATCCGCAGTCCCAGCACGGTCACCGGAGTCACCAGTGCGTTCCGGAGCACGTTTTTGGAGACGACTTCGCGGTACGGCACGCCGTTGCCGATGGCCGTACGGACGTAATCCCGGTCCAGTTCCTCCACCATGGAGGTGCGGACCACCCGGATGAGGGACGCCGAGACGGGGATCCCGAGGGCCAGGGCGGGCAGTGCCATGGAGTTCAGCCACCCCCCGAAGCCGGACTCCGGGGTGGCGATGCCGCCGGACGGGAACATCGGTGCCGGACCCAGTGCAAACCACTGGATCAGCAGGATGCCCAGCCAAAATGACGGCGTCGCCACCGCGGCGATGGAGAAGACACGGACCAGCTGGTCCTGCCATTTGTCCCGGTACAAGGCGCCGATGATGCCGAACACCAGGGAAACCACAACGGCGATGATGACGCCCAGGAAGGTCAGCTGCAGCGTCAGGGGGAACGCCGAACCGATCATGCTCGCCACGGATTTGGCCGGGGGCGTGGTGACGCCCAGGTCAAACTGCAGGAGCTTTCCCAGGAACCGCACATACTGCAGCAGCAGCGGATCGTTAAGGCCGTTCGCCTGACGGTACTGTTCCTTGGCTTCCTCGCTGGCGCCCTCGCCCAGGGCACTGCTTGCCTGGTCTCCGGGGGCCGCCTGCAGGACCAGGAACACCAACAGGGTGATGCCCAGGACCATCAACGGCAGGGCTGCGAGCCTTCGGCCCAGCAGTCGCAATATGGTGCTCAATGTAGTCTCCGGTGGGTAGGGCTAGGCAGTGCGGCCCACACCAACGAAGGACACTCCGGTGGTGGGCAGGGGCTTGAAGCCGCTCAGTTTCTTTGCATCCCAGGCGCTGGGAAGCTGGCGGTGGAAGAGCGGGTACAGCGGGACCTCTTCGGACACCAGGTCCACGATCTCGCCGGTCAGTTTCCTGGCATCTTCCTTGCTGGCCTGGCCTGCCTTGGACATCAGGTCAACCAGCTGGGCGCGCTCCGGGGTTCCGCCCCAGAAGGCGCGGTTCTTCATCCAGGTGTCGCCGGCGTAGAACCAGCTCAGCAGCAGGTCCGCGTCATTGCCGAAGACCGAGGGATCCCCCGGCGCGGCAACAACGGTGTAGTCGCCCTTGGCTACGCGGTCCGTGTACAAAGCGCCGGACTGCAGGTTCTTGAGTGTGACTTTGACGCCGGGGATCTTGTTCCACGATTCCAGCATCAGGGGTGCCACGTCCTTGACCCACGCAGTATCCGTGGTGAGCAGTTCGAATTCCAGGCTGCTGACGCCGGCTTCCTTGAGGAGGTCCGCCGCCTTCTGGGCGTCATAGCCGTACACGTTCTTGGCCTTGACGTAGTCCGGGTGGCCTTCCTGGAAGTAGGAGCTGGCCGGCTTGGCGTTTCCAAACAGTGCCTTCTTGATGATGGAGTCCTTGTCCAGGCCGTAGTGCAGGGCCTGGCGGACTTTCTTGTTGTTGAAGGGTGCGGCGTTGCAGTTGAACATCATGAACAGGAGGCCGAAGGACTGCACGGACTCGACGGTCGCTGCGGACTTCAGGCCCTGCATGTCCAGGTAGGGGACGTCCTCAATGGCCTGGACACGGCCTGACTGCATGGCGGTCACCCGTGCGGCCGCGTCCGAGAGCAGCAACCAGGTCATGCCCTTTGCAAGCGCCGGCATGGGGCCGGTGTAGGCCTGGTTGGCCTCGAAGACGATCTTGTCGTCTTTGACTGCGGAGATCAGCTTGTAGGGTCCGGTGCCCACGGGCTTGGCGTCGAAGGACTTCAGCTGGTCCGAGCCCACCGGGAAGTTGGTCAGCGCCTTGGGGACTACCTTCACCACGGAGATGCGCGGGCCGAAGCCGGGGAAGGCGTACTTCAGGGTGAACTCCACGGTCTTGGCATCGAGCGCCTTGACCTCCTGGATGAACGGGATGAACTGCGAGAACAGCGACTTGTTGGCCGGGTCCATGACCCGGGTGAAGGAGAACACCACGTCCTCGGCGGTAACGGGGGAGCCGTCGTGGAACACCGCGCCGTCCCTGATGGCCACCTGGTAAGTAGTGGCATTGACCATCTTGGGATCGGAAGCCGCGAGGGCGTTGTAGGGCTCCCGCGTAGCCGGGTGCAGCTCGATCAGGCCCTCAAAGATGTGCAGGTTCGCGGCCATGGGGGTTGCGCCGGAGGAGGAGATGGGGTCGAAGCCGGTGGAGAGGGCGTAGGAGATGCCAGCCTCGATGGTGAGGTCCTTGTTGATCGGCGCCGTGTTCTCAGCTGACCCCGTGGTGGTCGCGGCAGGTCCCCCGCAGGCAGCCAGGGAGCTGGCGAAGGCTGCGGCCAGGCCCATGGCCCCGCCGAGCTTCAGGAAGTTCCGGCGACTGGCGTCATTGACCAGTGGCAGGTTCTTGATGTTGTTCATATGCCTCACCGTTCAGAAGGATGTTTATCGGATGTAGGATGTCCTAGCTCGTAAGAAAAACTGTAAGTCCCATCACAGGCAACGTCAAGTGGACTTCCCAGCGCCCGTGGCCGGGGGTTGCCGCTTGGCAATGCAATTGGAGGTTCCATGTCCCTGATCGTCGGTGCCTATGCTGCCCACCCTGATGGGTTGCAGCAGCAGTTCTACCAAGCGCTCGCCGGAGTACCTTCCGTCCGAGGACTGGAACTTCCCTATGGGCCGTACGGCGGAGCCGGCTGGCCCGCCGGTGCGCCGCACCATTGGTCCGCGGTGGTGACCTCCATTCCCGGAACCATGCAGCGCCTTCAGGGGAATCCAGCCTTCGGCCTTGGCTCCCGGGACGCCTCCGCCCGGCGGGAAACGCTCGACCATGCGGCAGGCCTCAGGAAGTTTGTGCTGCGACTTCAGGATGACGGGCATGTGGTGGAGGGCGTTGAGCTGCATTCCGCCCCGACCGGCAGCGCCTCGGCCTGGTGGTTCGAGGAATCGCTCAAGGAAGTCCTCAGCTGGGACTGGGGACCCGTGCGGGTGCTTATCGAGCACTGCGATGCACCGCGCGAGGGTGTCCGGCCGGAAAAAGGGTTCCTGGCTTTTGCTGACGAAGTGGACGTCGCTGTTTCCTTGAAGGCCCAAGGCTGGGGCCGTGTGGGGATGGTCGTCAACTGGGGCCGGTCGGTCATTGAATCCGGCATGCCTGAGACGGCGGCAGGGCACCTGTCCCTGGCCCGCGAGGCAGGGGTTCTGGCCGGGCTGGTCTTCTCCGGGTGTTCCCCGGAGAAGACGGAATTTGGTTATCCCTGGATCGATGCCCACCTCCCGCCCGTGGAAGTCGAAGGGGCTCCGTCCAGCTCCCTGCTGACCCGTGCGGAAATTAATCGGTGCAACGAGGCCGCAGGCAACCTGCCCATGCGTGGGTTTAAGATCGGCCTGCCCCGCCACGGGCTCTCTGTCGAGGAAAGGGTGGAGCGGCTCAGGCAGATGTGCGCCCTGGTCGAAGGGAACCTTCCAGGCTGACACGGCCGGTGCTGATATCGAACCGGAACGTCCTGCGTCGCCGTACCGGCGAACCGGCACACATCCCTTCAACCAAAAACTCGAGTTCCAAGGTGTCCCGCCCGGCATCCTCTGCCGTCACTGTGTAGGAGGGCGTGAAATAGAGCGCTTCCCGGCCCGGCGGCAGGTCGGTTGCGGGAAAATCCCGGGCCCCGGGCCCGGCGAGACGGACCTGCGTGACCGTTGTGCCGCCGTCGTTCCTTGCCCTTCCCGTGAAGGCGAGGATGTCCCCGGCTTTGTAGCCGGGAATGATGGGGCCGTAGTTGAGGTCCTGCGCCTCGCGGGTGCCCAAAATCTGGGTTTGCCCGGCGGAGTAGCCCTGGCCGATCTCCTTGGACGCCGGGCCCCAGTCGCCGCCGTCGGCCGCCATGGCGTGGAAATCACCGGCGTGCTGCCACACTGCCGGGAGGCCGGGTGTGATGGACCGGAGCTCCATGTCGAAGGTGAGGCCACGGTCCACTTCCTTGCTGCCGGGCAGGGTCTGGGGCGCTGGAAGCTGGTCCGTCAGCTGGCCGGGTGGGATCGAGGCGAACACAATCTCCCGGTAGCCCTGGCGCTCGTACAGGACGCCGATGTTGCCGTCAGGCAGCCGGGCGGCAGTGGAGTAGGCGGAACTGCCCGCGCAGAGGACCAGCCCGGCGCGCCACGTCCCGCCGTTGTCCGTGGAGAGGCTGAGGACCGTGTTCCGCCGGAGGGCGGGGTCCTGGTTGTTGGTGGCCAGGAGCCACCGGTCCGTCGCGGGGGTGGCCAGGCCCTTCACCGCCGGCAGACCGTCGAAGCGGGCTAGCGAGCCGTTATCACTCGGGTCCGGAAGGTCCATGACCGGAACCAGGCCGCTCCAGCTCTGCCCGCCGTCGCTGGACGTGGCAGCCAGCCGCCGTGGCGTGGCTCGGCTGTGCAGCAGCAGGCGTCCGTCATCCAGGGCGGTTACCTTGTTTTCGTTCGGTGCGGCGTCATGGGTTCCTGCGCCGATGAACTCCCCGAACCTCCAGGTGTCCCCGTGGTCGTCGCTGCAGGCCGAGGCTGCCATGATCGCTCCGCCGCGCAGGACTACAAACTGCTGCACCAGCCGGCCCCGGAACGGCCCCGAATGGACCTGGATTCCCTGCCCTGCCGCGGCGAACATGCCGGTGATGTCCTGGCCTGCGGTCGAACTGGCTTTGAGCTCGGACGTAAGGCGCCGGTGCTGCCAGGTGGCACCGTCGTCGTCAGACCAGCTGAGGTCGCAGTGCTGGACGTCATCGTCGCCATGGTCCATTCCCGTGGTCGATTCGAAGAACCCGGCGCGTGTTCCGGCGGCGTGGAACAGGAAGACCCGCCCCGTCTCGGCATCGACCAGCAGGCTGGGGTCGCCGAAACCCTCCAGGCCGGTGCCCCGGCGCACTACTTCCTGTGCACTCCACGTCGCGCCGTTGTCGGTGCTGCGGCGGAGCAGCAGATCGATGGGGCTGGGCAGGTCGTCCAGGTTCGGCCTGCCATCGTAGGCGGCCAGCAGCGTCCCGTTAGTGGTGACGGCGAGCGCAGGAATGCGGTACTGGCGGTATCCGCCATGGCCGCGGGTGGCGAGGGCACGCTCCACTGCCGGCGTGGCAATGGGCCATTCAGGAGAAAGGTAGGACGTCACATGTTTAGTCTAGCTTTCCGGATCGCGCCACCCTATGGTGGTAGGACGTCGTATGTAGCAAGAATCACATTTGCGGGCAGCCTCGGCGTCGTTACCTCCCCTCGAGCCGCCGCGCGGCGTCCAGAAAGGACATGGTTTGCGAACTACCACTAAAAGAACCAGGAAAAGATCACTGAGGAAGGCCGCCGGCGCGGGCGCCGTGGCCCTGTGTGTGCTGGCTGGCAGCGCGCTGCCCGCGGAGGCCGCGCCCATCCCGTCCAGCAGCCCCACTGTTCCACCGGGCAGCTTCCAGGAACAGAACCTGGCGGCAGACCGGACCGCCAACAACTTCTTCTACCGGATCCCCGCGCTCGCACACCTGGGCAACGGCGTGGTCCTCTCAGCCTGGGACGGCCGGCCCGGCAGTGCTGCCGATGCCCCCAACCCCAACTCCATCGTGCAGCGCCGCAGCACGGACGGCGGCCGCACGTGGGGCCCGGTGCAGGTCATCGCCACCGGGCACGTGGCCGACGCCAGTGGCCCGAAGTACGGCTACAGCGACCCGTCCTTCATCTACGACGCCGAGGCCGGGAAGGTCTTCGCGTTCTTCGTCTACTCCAAGGAACAGGGCTTCGGCGGCAGCCAGTTCGGCAACGACGACGCTGACCGGAACGTCATTTCCTCCGCCGTCATCGAATCGTCCGACGGCGGTGCCACGTGGAGCCAGCCCCGTCTCCTCACCGGCGTCACCAAGCCAGGCACCAGCAAGACCAGCCCCGCGGCGGGCGACGTCAGGTCCAACTTCGCGTCCTCGGGCGAAGGCATCCAGCTCAAATACGGACCCTACAAGGGACGCCTGATCCAGCAGTACGCCGGCGACGTCCGCCAGGCAGACGGCACCAACAGGATCCAGGCCTACAGCGTCTACTCCGACGACCACGGTGCTACGTGGCACAAGGGCGCCAACGTGGGTGACCGGATGGATGAGAACAAGACCGTGGAACTCTCGGACGGGCGGGTCCTGCTCAACTCGCGGGACAACGCCAACCAGGGCTACCGCAAGGTGGCGGTCTCCACCGACGGCGGCGCCACCTACGGGCCGGTCACGCAGGACACCGAATTGCCGGATCCGGCCAACAACGGTGCTATCGCCCGGATGTTCCCCAACGCCGCGCAGGGCTCGGCCGATGCGAAGAAGCTGATCTTCACCAACGCGAATTCCAAGACTGCGCGTGAGAACGTTTCAGCCCGGGTGTCCTGCGACGACGGCGCCACCTGGCCGGGACTCCGCACCATCCGATCCGGCTTCTCCGCCTACTCCACGGTGACCACGCTGGACGAAGGCAGGTTCGGCGTCCTGTACGAGGGCAACTACACGGACAACATGCCGTTCGCCTCCTTCGATGACGCGTGGCTGAACTACGCCTGCGCCCCGCTGGCGGTCCCCGCCGTCACCACCGCACCGGGAGCCACCAAGCAGGTGGCCGTGACAGTGACCAACCAGGAAGCCGCAACGCTTTCCGGCGCCAGCGCCACCGTCTACACCCCGTCCGGCTGGTCTGCCACCACGGTGCCCGTGCCTGATGTCGCACCCGGTGCCTCCGCGACCGTGAATGTGGACCTCACCGCCCCGGCCAACGCCAGCGGCCCGCAGAACCTCAACGCGGCGTTCACGACGGCGGACGGCCGGGTTTCGCAGGCCACCTTCACGGCCACCGTGCCGGTGTCCCCGCAGGTGGGCCTCACCATCACCGGTTCCGCGCCGGACCGGGACGTTGCCGCCAGCCCGTACCAGGCCGGCGACGTGCTCAGCTACACGTTCAACGTCAGGAGCACGGCCAACGTCACCGCCAATTCCGTGCCCGTTTCCGGTACTTTCGACGCCGGCTTCCTCCCGCCGTCGGCCCCTAACTGCCGGTTCAACAACCTGGCTGCAGGTGCCGGCTACACCTGCACCACGGCTAAGCACACGGTAACGGCCGAGGACGTGGCGCGCGGCTACTTCGTCCCGGAGGCGGCATTCAGCATTACTGCCAGCGCGACGCCGTCGCTCACCAAGATGGTTCCCTTCACCGGCGCCGCCGTGGCACTGCGTGATGGCCTGGCGGCCGCCTCCATCGCTGGCAGCCGCAACGACGCCGGCCGGGACCTGGCCGCGCAGCCGTACAGCGCGGGGGAGGCGTTCCCCTATAAGTTCGACGTCACCAACACCAGCCCCCTGGTGGAAAAGGTGGTACCCACCGCCGGTAACTTCAGCCCGTTTGTCCCGGACGGCCCGGGCAACTGCCGTTACAGCGTCCTGCCCGCCGGTCAGTCCTACACCTGCGCCACTCCCCGTCACACCGTCACCGCCGAGGAAGCAGCCCAAGGGTTCTTCGTCCCCGAGACCTCCTGGGAGGTCAGCGCCGCCGGCCAGGCCACCCGAACCTATGCCGTTAACGGCGGCGAGGTGGACCTGAAAGTGCGCGACGCCAGGCTTGAAGGCACCGTCGACGCGGAATGGAAGGACGCCGACGGCGACCGGTACGCCTCAGCGGGCGATACCGTCACCTACACCTACACCCTGGGCAACGCCGGAAACGTGGCATTGACAGCGGTTTCAGCCCCGGACGCGGGCATCAGTGAACAGCTGCTGGCCGCCGGCAGCAGCGTGACCGCCACCCGGGACTATGTCCTGACCGCGGCTGATGTCTCCGCCGGCCAGTTGGCGCCCGTCAGCTTCGAGGCCGCCGCGGACAACGGTGCCAAGCGCATTACGGCATCGGTGGCCGGCGGGAGCATCCGGCTCAACCTGCAGCCCGCGCAACCCGAATCCGCGCCGGCGCTGGCGGTCCAGGACTTTGAAGGCCAGACGCCTCCGTCGGACCTCGGCACCGCGGACAAGTACCGCAACGGCCAGAAAGTGGTTCTCGCGGGCCTCGACTACGGGCAGTGGTACTACGTTTACCTCAACAAGCGCAGCTACCGGATCGGCTGGATCTTCCCCACCACGGCTAACACGGTGGAGTTCATCCTGCCTGCCGACGTGCCGAACGGCCGCGACGACGTAGTGGTGCTGGACAAGGACGCCAAACAGGTGTCCTTCGACCGCCTGCAGGTGACCCCCAAGGGTTAGTCCGCGGCCTTTTTACGAACGCAAAACGGCCCCGGTGGGTGGCACCGCCGGGGCTGTTTTGCGTCGTTACCGTCAGGCGCCTGCCAGCACCGGCGCCGTGAGCCGGCCGTCCCGCATGGTGGCCACCTCGTCGGTCAGCGGCACGAACTCGGTGTCATGGGTGACCATCACCGTTGCCACCGAGAATTCGGTGGTCACCTGCCGAAGCAGCGCCACAATGGAGGCACTCCGTTCGTGGTCCAGTGCCGCCGTCGGCTCATCCACCAGCAGGACCCTGGGGCTGCCCATGAGCGCCCGGGCAATGTTTACGCGCTGGCGCTGGCCGCCGGAGAGCTGGTGCGGAAGTTTCCCCGCGCTGGCGGACAGCCCGACGACGTCCAGCAGTTCGGCGGCCCGCGCCTTTGCCGCTTTGGCGGACTTTCCGCGCAGGTGGTCGCTGATGACGAGCTGTTCGACGGCGGTGAGCGACGGGAGCAGGTTGGGCTGCTGGAAGATGATGCCCACTTTCCCGCGCCGCAGGGCTGTCAGTTCCTTGTCGCGGAGCCCCGCGGTGTCGGTGCCGTCGATGATGACTTGGCCACTTGTGGGGCGGACCAGGGTGGCGGCGGTGGCCAGGAGGCTGGATTTGCCGGAGCCTGAGGGGCCGACGAGTGCCACCAGCCGGCCGGCTTCGGCGGTGAGGCTGACCCGGTCCAGGGCGGTGGTGGTGCGGCCGCCGTCGGGATATTCGAGGGTGACGTTGAGCAGATTCAGGGGAGCGGTTGTGGCCATGACGTTTCCTTTCAAAGGGAGGGAGGAGGGGTTAGTTGCCGCCGAGCGCCAGGAGCGGGTCGACCTTGGTGACGCGCCGGACGGCCAGCGCCGCGCCGGCCAGGCCCAGGGCAACGATCCCGACGACGGGAACCACCGTGGTGACCAGGTTCAGCTGGAAGGGGGCGGCCTGCGCGGCCAAGAAGCCGGCGGCAGCACCCACGGCCCCTCCGGTTCCGGCGCCGGCCAGCAGCACGATGGCGGCCTGGGTCATGGCGTCCCGAAGGATGTAGGAACTGGGTGCGCCCATGGCTTTCAGGACGGCGATGTCGCGGGTGCGCTGGATGGTCCACACGGTCAGGAAGGCGACGATCACCAGTGCAGAGATTCCGTAAAGGAACGCCTGCATCAGCGTCAGCGACCCGTTCTCGCTTTTGAAGGAGCCCAGCGCCTGGAAAGATCCCGTGCGGGATTCGCTGACCGTGTGCGCGGCGGAATCGGCGGCGGCCCGGTCGACGTCCGCCCCGTCCGCGTAGGTAACGGCGACGACGGTGGCCAGCTGGCCGGCGTCGGACACGTGCGCAGCTTTGGCCCATGCGGGCAGCGCGGTCCACACCACGCTGGTGTGCGCGTACCACTGGTCCGGCACCACGGCGGCGACGGACAGCTCCACGCCGCCCAGGGACACCTTGTCCCCTTGGCCCACCGACAAAGCCTCCGCCACCGAGGCGCCCACCACGGCCGTGCCGGTGGAGACCTCCACGGGCGCCAGCGGACTCCCCGGCGAAACGCCGAACACGGCAACATTCGCCGTCCCCGAACCATCCGCCGTCTGTGCCCTTGTCTGGGTGACGCCCAGCGGTTCGGCAGAACGGACACCGGGCTGGCCCTTCCAGCTGTCCACCTGCACGGCGGTCACCGAGCTTTCGGTATAGGACGCCTTGGGGGAGCCGGAGCCGGGGGCACCGAAGGCGATAACGTCCACGGGTGTGGCGGCGGACGACCCAAGCCTTCCGATGGCGGACGTGGATTGCTCGGCGAGCCCCGCGGTCAGGCCGGACAGCATGACCAGCAGGAGGGTGATCAGGGCTACGACGCCGCCCATCATGGCGAACCGGCCTTTGGCGAAGCGGATATCGCGGATTGCCAGGAACACGTTGTTTCTTCTCTCAGCAGGGGTGGATTGTTCTGTAGTTCCACTCTCCTGGCAGGAGCCTGCCCGGGGATCGCGGGAATGGTTGATCCACGGGAATGGAAGGGTTGATACCGGAGTCAACCTTTTGGTTGATTCCCGGCACGTGCTCCCGGCATAAGCTGGTGAAATGCCTGCCACGCCCCTGCCGCAACCACCGGAAGCGCGCGGCGGTATCCCCAAGCGAGGGCCATTGAACGCCCTGGAAAACGCGTCGTCGGCAGCCATCCTGAGGGTCCTGCGGGTCACGCTGCACACGGGGTTTGCGCTGCTGCTGGCCGTCGGCCTGGTCCGGATGCTGATGGCGGGAGGTACCGTGCGCTGGGTGTGGGCCGGCGCCGCCGTCGTCCTTGCTGCCCTCTACCTGGCCGGCACGGTCCTGGAAAAGCGCCACGCCGAGGGGCGGACCGGGGTGGATCCCCGCCGCTACGGTGTGCTGTGGCTCGGCCTTGTGACGGCCCTGTGGGCGCTCCTGCTCGCAGGCAGCCCCGACTTTGCCTGGCTCGCGTTCCCCATCTTCTTCCTCCACCTGCACCTGCTGCCGCGGCGTGCCGCGCTCCTGGCCATCGCGCTGATGACGGCAGCGGTGATCGGTTCCCAGTGGGCCGCCAGCGGTGCTCCGGTTCCGCATGCGGCGGCCGTGGTGGGGCCTGTCCTGGGGGCGATTTTCTCGGTGATCACCGGCCTGGCCTACGCGGCTTTGTACCGCGAGGCCGAAAACCAGCGGCGCGCTGCGGATGAGCTGCGGCGGACCCGTGAGGAACTGGCCCGGTCCCAGCATGAGGCCGGCGTGCTGGCAGAGCGGGAGCGGCTGGCCCGGGAAATCCACGACACCCTGGCGCAGGGCCTGTCCAGCATCGTGCTGCTGGGGCGGGCAGCGGAGCAGTCGCTCGCAGACGGTGATGACGCCACGGCTTCGGGCCGGCTGGCGCTGGTGCAGCAGACCGCGGCGGACAACCTGGCCGAGGCCCGCAGCTTTGTCCGCGGCCTGGCTTCGCCCCAGCTGGAGGGAACCACCCTGGTGGAGGCCCTGGACCGCTTGTGCGGCAGGACCGAGACCGACGCTGCGGCTGCGGGGGTGTCGCTGCGCTGCCGGCTGGAGGTGGACGGGGAAGTCCAGGACCTGCCCCAGCCCGCCCGCGTGGCACTGCTGCGCGCGGCGCAGGCGAGCCTTGCGAACGTCCGCGAGCACGCCCGGGCAAGCACCGCCGTCGTCAGCCTTGCCTTCCTGGGCAGTGAAGTGACCATGGACGTGTACGACGACGGCACGGGCTTCGACCCGGAGGTTGCGGCAGGTGCCGCGGGCGCAGCGGACGGCAGCGGCTTTGGGCTGCGCTCGCTGCGGGAACGCGTGGCCGCCCTGAACGGGACCCTGGCGGTGGAGTCGGCGCCGGGCGAAGGCACGGTGGTGGCCATCCGGCTCCCGGTGGAGGAACTGTGAGTGAGGTCCGGGTTCTGTTGGTGGACGACCACCCGGTGGTCCGCGCCGGGCTGCGTGCCATGCTCACCGGTTTTGAGGGCATTTCGATCGCCGCGGAGGCCGCTGACGGGAGGGCGGCGCTGAGGGAACTGGCGCGGCTCGCTGCCCTGGACGAGGCACCCGATGTTGTCCTGATGGACCTGCAGATGGGGGAGGGGATGGACGGCGTCACCGCCACCGCCGAAATCAGGAAACTCGACGCACCGCCGCCGGTGCTCATCCTCACCACTTATGACACGGACGCGGACATCCTCGCCGCGGTCGAAGCCGGGGCGAGCGGCTACATGCTGAAGGACGCGCCGCCAGAGCAGTTGCGGCAGGCGGTGCTGCAGGCGGCCGCCGGCGGCACGGTCCTGGCGCCCCGGGCCGCAGCGCTGCTGATGGGCCGGATCAGCAACCCCGGGACCTCGCTGACCCCACGGGAAGTGCAGTTGCTGGAACTGCTGGCCACGGGCCTGTCCAACCGCGCCATCGCCAAGCAGGTGTTCATTTCGGAAGCGACCGTGAAGACGCATTTGGTGCACATCTACGGCAAACTCGGTGTGGACAACCGCACTGCCGCGATCGCCGCCGCAACGCAGCGGCGGATCATCCGGCCGCCCGGCGCCAAGGGCTGACCTGTCGGCGCATGACAGCAGTGCGCGGCATGTGACGACCATCTCAGTGCAGTAGGTTGATTCCACGGTGTTACAAATGCCGGTGTTTCAAGGTGCTGTTGTTCGAAGGAGAACGAATGTCCCGTCCGGTTCCAGCCGTTGATGCCCTTCTTGCCACCTATGGCGCCCCGGACGCCTGCGCGGCCGATCTTCTCTGCGACGGCCATGACCCGAACGCCGTTGCCTTCACGGTGGTGGCTGCCGATCTTTCCGCGGAGGACATCACCTATGGCGCGCTCCGGGAACGCTCGGAACGGGGAGCCGCAGCCCTGGCCGAGCTGGGCATCGGCCCCGGGGACGCCGTAGCCACCCTGATGGGAAAGTCGGCAGACCTGGTGGTCATGCTCCTGGCCATCTGGCGGCGGGGAGCGGTCCATGTGCCGCTGTTTACGGCCTTTGCATGGCCCGCTATCGAATTACGGCTGACCGCCTCCGGGGCAAAGGCCGTGATCACCGATCCGGACCAGCGGGCGAAGATCCAGCAGACCCCTGCCGCCGTCGTCGTTGCCGGGGCCGAAGCCTCCCGGCCGGACCTGGCGCTCACGCCGCTCCTGGCCCGGCAGCAGCCCGGGATAGCAGCCGAGGCCGTGGGCGGTGACGGTGCCCTGGTGCTGATTTTCACGTCCGGAACCACGGGCGCCCCCAAGGGCGTACCGGTGCCCCTCCGGGCGTTGGCCGCGTTCCGCCAGTACATCGAACTTGGCCTGGACGTCAGTGAAGAGGACGTCTTCTGGAACGCCGCGGACCCCGGCTGGGCCTACGGCCTGTACTACGGGATCCTCGGCCCCATGGCGGCGGGACGGCGGAACATCCTGCTGCGCCCCGGATTCTCCCCGGAACTCAGCTTCAAGGTGCTGAAGGCATTTTCCGTCACCAACTTTGCCGCAGCGCCCACCGTCTACCGCACCATGCGCGCGAAAGCCGACGCCGGAACGGGTCCTTTCCAGCTTCGGCGGGCCTCATCCGCCGGCGAACCGCTGACCCCTGAAGTGATCAGCTGGGCGCGGGAGGTTCTGGGCGTTCCGGTGCGGGACCACTATGGACAGACAGAGCACGGGATGATGATCATCAACGCCTGGCATGACGACGTCAGGACGGAGCTCAGGCCCGGTTCCATGGGCCGGCCCCTGCCGGGGTGGAGCTGCGCGGTCCTCAAGGACAACGCCGACGAGCCGGCTGCGCCCGGCGAGCTGGGGCGGGTCGCCGTCAACGTGGCAGAGAGTCCCATGATGTGGTTCAAGGGCTACCAGGATGCGCCGGCGAAGACCGCCGAAAGGTTCAGTGCGGACGGCAAGTGGTACCTGACCGGTGACGCGGGCATGGTGGACGCGGACGGCTACTACTTCTTCTCCTCCCGCGATGACGACGTGATCATCATGGCCGGATACCGGATTGGCCCGTTCGAGGTGGAAAGCGTCCTGGCCACGCATCCGGCGGTGTTGGAAAGTGCCGTGGTGGGCGCTCCCGACGAACTGCGCGGTGAAGTCCTTGAGGCCTACGTGGTCCTGGCGGACGGCACCGCCGCCAGTGATGCCCTGGTGCTTGAACTCCAGACCATGGTCAAGACGCAGTACGCCGCCCACGCCTATCCCCGCCGCATCCACTTCGTCGCGGACCTGCCCAAGACGCCGTCGGGAAAGCTGCAGCGCTACATCCTGAGGCAACAGCGGGCAACGGCACCTGGCAGCTAGCAGGTCGACGGTTCTTGGGGAGGCGCAGAAACCTCGAGCTGTTCCGGAGCCTTTTCCACCGCAGGCTGTTAGCGTTGAGGCCCAGCCAACGAAGGAGGAGCGATGTCCATCAATTCACCTGATTCACTGCCTGAGGACGAGCCGCAGGAGGGCACCGCAGCCGGCAAGGGAAATGCCGACGGCGGGATTCCGGGTGGTAAGGACGGCGTCGGGATCTCGGATGGGGCCGAGCCCAACACCTTTGAGCCGGAAGAGGACCCCGACGCCTCGGCGGGCCCCGCAGACTGACGGGCCCGGCAGACTGACGGGCGCCTCAATCTGAAGGGCGGCCTTCAGCCCGAGGGCCCGGGGCCAGCCTCAAAGTTCGATCAAGATTGGCCAAAGCCCCGGCAATTTGTGATGGCCACAAACTACTGGCCGGTAATTTATAACTGTTTCCATCGCCAGTTCCCCGGCAGGAAGCAAGGAGCCCCCGCGCTGGAGCGAGACTCGCGCGGGGGCTTTCCCCAAGCCAACGGAGTTCTATTCCGCCCGCTCTACCAGGGTGAAGTGCTCCACTACCGGAAACGGCTCATAAAAACGGTGCAGCAGGGAACGCCACTGCTGGTACTCGGGTGAGCCCCGGAACCCTACCGTATGGTCCTCCAGCGACTCCCATTCCACGAGCAGCAGGTATGTATTGGGGGGCTCGACCGAGCGCGACAGGGACAGCGATACGAACCCCGGCATTGAAGCGATGATGTGGCGCGCCTGGCCAAAAGCGGCCTCGAAGTCCTCTTCCTGGCCAGGAATAACGGGAAGCAGCGCGTGTTCTGTGATCACTTGGCAAGCCTCGCATACCGGACTGCTTACGCCGGCTCGTCGGTGTCAATCCAGTAGCGCCGCTTGCCGTTGCGCGTGTCCTCGTACCGTCCGCCGTTCTTTTCGATAGTCGCCCGGGACCCCGCGTTGTCCTCGTCGCAGGTCAGGAGGGCGCGATGGATGCTCAGTGCCCGTGCTATCGGCAGCGCGTCAGCGAGCGCCTTCGCGGCATGGCCGCGGCGCCTGGCGGAAGGCCTGACGCTGTAGCCGATATGCCCGCCTTCGTTCAGGAGGTAGCCGTTCAACTCATGCCTGATGGCCAGCGACCCAAGGAACGTGCCGCCGTCGGCAATCCACAAATAGGTGCAGGGCACGTAGCCCGGCTTCCGCACCGTTTCCGGCAGCGCGTCTTTGATGAGGACATCGACGAAGCGGCCAAAGACGGCGGGGTCCCTGAGCCCGTCAAGGGACCAGCCCTCGGCGCCTGCGCCATCAAGATGGGCACCCCGGAACTCCGCCGTCCCCTCCAGCCAGGAAGAGTGGAGGGCTGGGTCCGGAACGATGAGCTTGGCCATACCAGGATCCTATGCCGCCTGCCGGAGCAATGCCTCGGGATCCCGGCCCGCGGCAGAGGAGCGGGGAAACGTATTCCCGGGACACAGGCGCTGGCCTGTACTATCTCCCCGGGGACCCCTTTGCGGTCTGGGAAGGGACGTTAATGGTTGGCACGCACTCGTTGACAGCAGCGCTCAGCGATCCACTCGGACGGGACGAATTACTGCAGGAGTACGGGTTCACCTTCGCCGACAGCGGGGGACGGCAGCGGAGCGTTGATGAGGCGCTTTCAATGGAACCCCTCCAGAACCTTGTTCAGCTGGCCGCAAAGCTCTGCGGCGTCCCCTACGGCGTGATAAACGTTGTCACTTCCGATGAGCAGCAGCAGGTGGCCGCCGTCGGCTTTGAGGCCGCCGTATGCACCCGGGAGGACTCCATGTGCTCACAAGTCTTCCTCTCGGGGAAGACAACGGTTGTTCCGGACGCTTCCCTGGACCCCCGTCTCGCATCGAATCCGTTTGTGACAGGGGAAATCGCCGCGGTCCGGTTCTATGCTTCGGTTCCGCTTGAGACGTCGTCGGGGTTCGTGCTGGGGTCCCTGTGCGTCTTTTCCAATTCAGCGGGCACACCCGACAAGGACCAGCTGGACATGCTGGAGATCCTGGCCCGCCAGGCAGTGCAGCTGCTCGAGCTCCAGCGGCGCACGCTGCAGCTGAACGGTGCCCTCGAAGAGGTGCGCGAAAGCAATGCGAAGCTGGCGGAGTTTGCCGGACGCGTCAGCCATGACCTGCGCGGGCCGCTCACCACCATGCTGGGCTATGTGGAGCTGGCAGAGGATGAAGTGGACGGGGACCACCCGGCGGCCGAGTACCTGCAGATCATCGGCGCCAGCGGCCGCCGCATGCTGGCCATGCTTGAGGACGTCCTGACCTACTCACGGATGGGCGGAGTCCTCCAGCGGCAGCACGTATCCCTCCAGGAAGTGGCGGCCGAGGTGGCGAGGGATTTGGGCCTGTCCTTCGGGCCCGGAGCCGTCCTGGACAGCGAGGAACTGAAGCTCCACGTGGACCCGGGGCAGTTGCGCACCCTGCTGCAGAACCTCGTGGCCAATGCCATGAACTACCGGAGCCCGGACCGGGACCTCAACGTGCGCATCAGCGGCATTTCGAACTACCACGGGATCACCGTGCTGGTGGCGGACAACGGCAAGGGCATTGCGCCGGCGGACCGGCAGCGCGTGCTCGAACCCCTGGTCCGGCTGCACCGCCAGGGGGATGGCCAAGGCTCGGGCCTGGGCCTGTCCATCTGCCGGCGCATTGTGGAAGCACACGGCGGGGAACTGAGCCTGAAAGAGACTCCAGGCGGTGGAACCACAGCCGTCATCAGCTTCCCGACCGATCAGTAGGCCAATCCTAAACAGGTCCGGGCCGGCTGCTTGATGCAGCCGGCCCGGACCCCCGATCAGGTCACCCCGGTCAGTTCAGGTCGAAGCGGTCCAGTTCCATGACCTTTGCCCAGGCGGCCACGAAGTCGTGCACGAACTTCTCCTTGGCGTCCTCGCTGGCGTAGACCTCGGACAGTGCCCGCAGCTGCGAGTTGGAGCCGAAGACCAGGTCCACCGGGGTGGCCGTCCACTTGAGTTCGCCGGTGGCAACATCGGTGATCTCGTAGGAGTTCTCCTCGGACTCCGACGCCTTCCATTTGGTGCCGGGCGAGAGCAGGTTGACGAAGAAGTCGTTCGTCAGGACCTGTGGCTTGTCCGTCAGCACACCGTGGCCGGAACCGCCCACGTTGGTGCCCAGGGCCCGCATGCCGCCCACCAGCGCCGTCATCTCCGGCGCGGAGAGGGCCAGCATGTACGCCTTGTCCAGCAGGAGGGTCTCAGGCTGGACCTTCGCGCCGGGGCGCAGGTAGTTGCGGAAGCCGTCGGCCCGCGGCTCCAGGTACTGGAAGGATTCGACGTCGGTCTGCTCCTGCGTGGCGTCCGTCCGGCCCGGACGGAACGGCACCGTGACGGGGAACCCGGCGTCGGCTGCTGCCTTTTCCACCGCGGCGGCGCCCCCCAGGACGATCAGGTCAGCCAGCGAAACCTTCTTGCCGCCGGCCTGTGCCGAGTTGAACTCCTCCTGCACCCGCTCGAGTACGGGAAGCACGGCAGCCAGCTGCTCCGGCTCGTGGGCCTCCCAGCTGCGCTGCGGCTCCAGCCGGATCCGGGCGCCGTTGGCGCCGCCGCGGCGGTCCGTCTTTCGGTAGGTTGCAGCCGATGCCCAGGCGGTGCTGGCCAGCTGCGGGATGGTCAGTCCGGAGTCAAGGAGCTTGGCCTTGAGCCCGGCAATGTCCTGTTCGCCGATCAGTTCGTGGTCGACGGCGGGGACCGGATCCTGCCACAGCTGCGCCTCCGGAACCCAGGGCCCCAGCATGTGCGGGCCCACCGGTCCCATATCGCGGTGCAGCAGCTTGTACCAGGCCTTGGCGAAGGCCAGGGCGAACTGGTCCGGGTTCTCCAGGAAACGCCGGCCGATCTTCTCGTACTCCGGGTCGAAACGCAGCGACAGGTCCGTGGTCAGCATGGTGGGCCGGTGCTTCTTGTTGGGGTCGTGCGCATCCGGGATGATCTCGGGAGCGTCCTTGGCGACCCACTGGTGGGCGCCGCCGGGGCTCTTGACCAGTTCCCATTCGTACTCGAAAAGGATCTCCAGGAAGCGGTTGCTCCACTGCGTGGGCTTGTCCGTCCAGGTGACCTCCAGGCCGGAGGTGATGGTGTCGCCGCCCTTGCCGCTGCCGTAGGTGCTGAGCCAGCCCAGGCCCTGCGCCTCCAGGTCCGCGCCCTCGGGTTCCGGTCCCACGTGTGCGTCGGCGGGGCCGGCACCGTGCGTCTTGCCGAACGTGTGGCCGCCGGCGATCAGAGCGAAAGTCTCTTCATCGTTCATCGCCATGCGCTTGAACGTCTCACGGATGAACGCGGCAGCAGCCACGGGGTCCGGGTTGCCCATGGGGCCTTCGGGGTTGACATAAATGAGGCCCATCTCGGTGGAGCCGACCTTGTCAGCCATGGTGCCCTCACCGGTGTACCGCTCATCGCCGAGCCAGGCGTCCTCGGGGCCCCAGAAGATCTGCTCGGGCTCCCACACATCCTCCCGGCCGAATGCGAAGCCGAACGTCTTGAAGCCCATGGACTCAAGGGCAACGTTGCCGGCGAGTACCAGGAGGTCCGCCCAGGAAAGCTTCTGGCCGTACTTCTGTTTGACCGGCCACAACAGGCGCCGGGCCTTGTCCAGGTTGGCGTTGTCCGGCCAGCTGTTCAGCGGCGCGAAGCGCTGGCTGCCGTCGCCTGCGCCACCGCGGCCGTCAAAGACGCGGTAAGTGCCCGCAGCGTGCCAGCTCAGGCGGATCATCAGGCCGCCGTAATGGCCGAAGTCCGCCGGCCACCAATCCTGGGAAGTGGTCAGGACCTGGCTGATGTCCTGCTTGAGGGCATCGACGTCGAGCTTCTGGAATTCCTCGCGGTAGCTGAAGGACGGGCCAAGCGGGTTGCTTGCCTGGCCCTGCGTGTGCAGCACGGACAGGTCCAGCTGGTTGGGCCACCAGTCCTGGTTGGTCCGCGGGCGGGTTCCCTTGGGTTGCGGGGAATCGATCGCCGGGTTTTCGCTTTCACTGCCCTGGGCGGTGGCGCTGCCATGGGCCACCGGGCACCCGCCCTCAACCTTCTGGTCCAGGCCCTGTGCGCTCCCGGGAGTGGGGACCGGGGGATGGTCTTGGGGATCGGTCATGTGCTTTTTCCTTCCGTTGGGCCGAGGCCGCGGTTGGACTCGGGCAGCCGGTGCAACCCTCCTATTTGACCATGGACGGGTGACAGGGGGAGACCCTCCTACGCCAGGGGTGAAACCCGGCCTGTCTCGCCCTGATCGGACGCGCGGGGCCGGACGCTTTCATGCAATTTCCGTCCACCGGAATATCTGCCCGGGCCGCCGGCTTGTCGCCTAAGGGCCCTTGCCGGCCCGACGTCCCGGCGTGACGCAGCGCGGCCGCCTCCGCCCACGCGTGAGGCCGCGGCCGCGCGCGGACGCAACCAGGCACCTACCAAGAGGAGCGCCATGACCAACGGATCAGGAACAGCAACGGGCAACCAACGGACTGCGCTGGTAGTCGGAGCCACCGGCATCGCGGGGTCTGCCCTCGTGGATACCCTCGCGGGCGATGGCTGGGAGGTCCTCGCCTTGTCCCGCCGGCCAGGCCCTGGGCGTTCCGGCGTCAGGTGGCTATCTGCGGACCTGACCTCCGCTGAGTCGCTGGCCGCCGTCCTTGGTCCGGAAAATCCCTCCCGCGTGTTCTTTACCGCTTGGTCGCGCCGGGACACCGAGGAAGAGAACATCGCCGTCAACGCGGGCATGCTGCGGGACCTGCTCGCGGCGCTGCGGGGCAAGGAGGTGGCACACGTTGCCCTGATGACCGGGCTCAAGCATTACCTGGGACCGTTCGAGGCCTACGCGGCGGGAGAGATGCCGGACACGCCCTTCCACGAAGAAGAGCCGCGACTGCCGGTACGGAACTTCTATTACGCCCAGGAGGACGAACTGTGGGCCGCGGCAGGGGAGCAGGGTTTCACTTGGTCCGTGCACCTCGCCCACACCGTTATAGGGCATGCGGTAGGCAACGCCATGAACATGGGACTCACGCTTGCCGCGCAGGCCACCCTATGCCGGGACAGCGGGGAGCCCTTTGTCTTCCCCGGTTCCGAAACGCAGTGGGACGGCCTGACCGACATGACGGACGCCGGCCTGTTGGCCGAGCACATGCTCTGGGCTTCAACTACCCCTGCGGCCGCCAACGAGGCCTTCAACATCGTCAACGGCGACGTGTTCCGCTGGCGCTGGATGTGGCCGAAGCTTTCCGCCTACTTCGGTGTGGAGTGGGAGGGGTACCAGGGCGGCCCGCGTCCGCTGGAGCAGTCGATGGCAGGGCGGGAGGACCAGTGGCGGCAGATCGCCGCGGAGAACAACCTCAGCGAACCCGACCTGAACCGCGTGGCGAGCTGGTGGCACACGGACGGAGACCTGGGGCGCGGCATCGAGGTGGTGACGGACATGGGCAAGAGCCGGGACGCGGGCTTTACCGGGTATCGCCGGACGCTGGATGCCTTTACCTCGCTGTTTGACCGATACCGGGCCGACCGGCTGATTCCCTGATGACGCGGTCGCGTCCGGCGAACAGACCCACCACTGCCAGGACGGCCATGGCTCCGGCGGTGCCGAGCAGTGGAAGTGTCCAGTCCCCGCTGGCATCCCGGAGCGCACCAAAGGCCACCGGGCCCACCGCGGCCAGGCCGTAGCCCACGGACTGGGCCATGCCGGACAGTGATGCGGCCTGCGGATGGTTCACTGTCCGGAGGCTGAACAGCGACAGGGCGATGACAATGAGGCTTCCGCATCCGACGGCGCCCAGCAGGACCCACAGGAGGATGAGGTCAGGCGCGAGCGCAAGGCCCAGGAAGGTTGCGAACACCAACGCCCCGCTGGTGAAGGACACCAGCCGCTGGTCCCGTCCCCGGTGCAGGACCGCGCCCGCCCCCAGGCTGGCGAACACGCTGGTCAACAGGAAGACCGACAGATGGACGCCGGCAGTGGTGGCGGGAATCCCGCGGCTCTGCTCAATGGTGGGCAGCCAAGCCATCAGGACGTAAAAGGCGATCGATTGCAGCCCCATGAACGCAGTCACCTGCCAGCCCAGGGCTGAGACCCAGGGCGACCGGTGCGAGGTTTCGGTCCTGGCGGAATGGCTGCTGGCTGTCCCGTGCCGGCGCAGCCAGGGCAGGAGCACGGCCATGGCGATGAGGGCCAGCCCCACCCAGGCGCCCAGGGCCAGCCGCCACCCTGCCGGGGAGGTTTGCGCCACGGGAACGACGACGGCGGCCCCCACCGCGGCGAACGCGGCCTGGGCAGCGGTGTAGCTGCCGGTGACCTGGCTGACCCGCAACGGAAAGTCCCGTTTCACGAGGGAGGGAACCAGGACGTTGAGGAACGCTATGGCCACGCCGATCAGGACCGTCCCGGCCCAGATGAAGCCGGGCACAGGCAGGGAGCGGAGCACGATGCCCGAGGCGAGGATCAGCAGTGACATCCACAGTGCCCTGTCCAGGCCCAGGCGGGCGGCAAAGCCGGGCGCCAAGGGTGAGAAGACAGCGAAGGCTATGAGCGGGAGGCCGGTGAGGAATCCGGCTGCGGCACTGGACAAGCCCAGGTCGGTGCTGATGTTCACCAAGACGGGTCCGACGCTGACGAAGGACACCCGAAGGTTGACTGCGACGAGCAGGACGCCGATGAAGGCGGCTCCGAACCTGGCAGTGCGCTGAGGGGGGTTCCGTGTGCCGGCAAACATCGTTGTTTCTTCCATCCTTCGGTGGGGTGGGGCGCGGTTGGCGCCACCCATCCAGTTCTCTCACACGAAAGTACCCACCGGTGCCGCTGTATCCCGGCGGGTCCGCCAAATACGCCGTGGGAGAACCTGCCATTTTTCCCAGCCAACTGTAAGGATCATCCGCTCCTCCCGGACGTACACTGACCTTCGCACCACGTTTTGTGGACACTCCGTCAGGTGAGGGCCTTTTTCGTATGCTCTGGAAGTTGCTCGTCGAATACCTGCGGCCGCACCGGCCGCTGCTGGCCGCCGTCGTGGTTTTCCAGCTGGCGCAGTCCATCGCGTCCCTGTACCTGCCCACGCTGAACGCGGACATCATTGACCAGGGCGTGGCGCGGGGCGATACCGGCTACATCCTGTCTACCGGCAGCGTCATGCTGCTGATCACCCTGGCCCAGATCGCGTGCTCGGTGGTGGCCGTGTACTTCGGGGCCAAGGCCGCGATGGGCCTGGGCCGGGACCTGCGCGGCGCCATCTTCGAGCGGGTGGGGCAGTTCTCTGAACAGGAAGTCACCAAGTTTGGTGCGCCCAGCCTCATCACCCGCTCCACCAACGATGTCCAGCAGGTGCAGCAGCTGGTGCTGATGTCCGCCACGCTCATGGTGGCCGCGCCCATGCTCAGCATTGGCGGGGTGATCATGGCCATCCGGCAGGACGCCCAGCTGTCCTGGCTGATTGCCGTGTGCGTCCCGGTGCTGCTGATCGCCGTCGGGCTGATCGTCACGCGGATGGTGCCGCTGTTCCGCAAGATGCAGGCGCGGATCGATACCGTGAACCGGGTGCTCCGCGAGCAGCTCACCGGCATCCGGGTGGTGCGGGCGTTCGTGCGCGAGGACATGGAAACCGAACGGTTCGCGGGCGCCAACGCGGACGTTACCGACGTCGCCCTCCGCGCAGGCCGGCTGATGGCCCTGATGTTCCCCACCGTCATGCTGGTCCTGAACGTCTCAAGCGTGGCGGTGATCTGGTTCGGCGCGTTCCGAATCGAGGACGGGTCCATGCAGGTGGGCACGCTGATCGCGTTCCTGAGCTACCTGATGCAGATCCTGATGTCCGTCATGATGGCCACCTTCATGGCCGTGATGATTCCGCGTGCGTCGGTGTCCGCGGACCGGATCGGCGAGGTGCTGGGCACCAGCTCCAGCGTCATGCCGCCGGAGCAGCCGGTCACCAGCGCGGTCCGGCGTGGTGAGCTGGAAATGCGCGACGTCGGATTCGCCTACCCGGGTGCCGACCAGCCTGTCCTTTCCGGGATCAGCTTCACCGCCCGGGCGGGACAGGTGACCGCGATCATCGGCAGCACCGGCTCGGGCAAGACCACCCTGGTGAACCTGATGCCGCGGCTGTTCGACGCCACCTCCGGGGCGGTGCTGATGGACGGCGTGGACGTGCGGGACCTGGACCCGGACCTGTTGTGGGGGCACATCGGGCTGGTCCCGCAGAAGCCGTACCTCTTCTCCGGCACCGTGCGCAGCAACCTGCTGTACGGCAACCCGGACGCCACCGAAGACGAGCTGTGGAGCGCGCTGGAGATCGCCCAGGCCCGGGACTTCGTGGAGCAGATGGACGAAAAACTGGACGCGCCCATCTCGCAGGGCGGCACCAATGTCTCCGGCGGGCAGCGGCAGCGGCTGGCGATCGCCCGGGCACTGGTGAAGCGGCCCGAACTGTACATTTTCGACGATTCGTTCTCCTCCCTCGATACCGGCACGGATGCCCGGCTGCGCCAGGCGCTGAAGCGCAACATTGCAGGCGCCACCATGGTGATCATCGCCCAACGCGTCTCCAGCATTGTCGATGCGGACCAGATCCTGGTGCTCGACGACGGCAGGATCGTCGCACAGGGCACGCACCACGAGTTGCTGGAGGCTTCGGAGACGTACCGCGAAATCGTCTCGTCCCAGCTGGCAGCGGAGGAGACGGTATGAGCCACGGACCCGCTCCCGCACGCGGCGCCAAAGGTGCGCCCGCTTCCGGACCCGGCCAGGCCGACGTCGTACGCATTCCCCGTCCTGCCGGCGGACCCGGACGGGGCGGCCCATTTGCCGGGATGAACGTGCCGGCGGAAAAGGCGATGAACTTCGGCGGCTCCGCCAAACGCCTGCTGGGAACCCTCCGGCCGGAGCGGTTCTGGCTGGTGCTGGTGCTGGCCATGGCGGTGTCGGGCGTGGTGCTGCAGGTGATCGGGCCGCGGCTGCTGGGCGAGGGCACCAACCTGATCTTCTCCGGCGTCGTGTCCAAGCAACTGCCGCCCGGAATGACGCAGGCGCAGCTGATTGCGATGCTGCGGGCGTCCGGGGACAACCAGAAGGCGGACATGCTCAGCGCGATGACGCTGACGCCGGGCGCGGGGATCGACTTTTCTGCGCTGGCCAGCGTGCTGACGTGGGCCCTCGTGCTGTACGTGCTGGGATCGGCGTTCATGTGGGGGCAGGCATATGTGCTCAACGGCGTGGTGCAGCGGACGGTGTTCGGGCTGCGCGAGCAGATTGAGGCCAAGATCAACCGGCTGCCGCTGCGGTACTTCGACTCGATCCAGCGCGGTGAGCTGCTCAGCCGGGTGACCAACGATGTGGACAACATTTCGCAGAGCCTGCAGCAGTCCATCAGCCAGGCCGTGACGTCCGTACTGACCGTGCTGGGCGTACTGGTGATGATGTTCATCCTCTCGCCCACACTGGCACTGATCGCGCTGGTGACCATCCCGCTGACGCTGGGGATCACCACGCTGATCGCCAAGCGCTCGCAGAAGCTTTTCGTGCAGCAGTGGAAGAACACCGGCGAGCTGAACGGCCAGATCGAGGAGACCTACACCGGGCATGCGCTGGTGAAGGTGTTCGGCCGGCAGCGTGAGGTGGGGGAGCGGTTCCGGCAGAAGAACGCCGAGCTGTATGAGGCGAGCTTCGGGGCGCAGTTCATTTCGGGGCTGATCATGCCGGCCATGACGTTCATTGGGAACCTGGTGTACGTGGGGATCGCCGTGGTGGGTGGCCTGCAGGTGGCCTCCGGTGCGATGCAGCTGGGCGATGTGCAGGCGTTCATCCAGTACTCACGGCAGTTCACCCAGCCGCTCGCGCAGCTGGGCTCAATGGCGAACCTTTTGCAGTCCGGCGTTGCTTCTGCCGAGCGGGTGTTTGAGCTGCTGGATACGGAGGAGCAGTCCGCCGATCCTGTGGGGGCTGCCTTGCAGAGCCCTGATGGTGCAGCGCGCGGGCGGCTGGTCTTTGAGGATGTCTCCTTCTCCTATTCGCCGGACAAGCCGCTGATCAGCGGGCTGTCCCTGGCGGCTGAGCCGGGGCAGACGGTGGCGATCGTGGGGCCCACCGGGGCGGGCAAGACGACGCTGGTGAACCTGATGATGCGGTTCTACGAACTCGACGGTGGCCGGATCACTTTGGACGGGGTGGACATCACCACCATGAGCCGGCACGACCTGCGCTCGCGGATGGGGATGGTGCTGCAGGATACGTGGCTGTTCGGCGGGCCCATCCGGGACAACATCGCTTACGGGCGGCCTGCTGCGTCTTCTGCTGAAGTTTTGGAGGCGGCGCGGGCAACGTACGTGGACCGGTTCGTGCACTCGCTGCCCGAGGGGTACGACACCGTTCTCGACGATGAAGGGTCCAACGTGTCCGCCGGCGAGAAGCAGTTGCTGACCATTGCCCGGGCATTCCTGGCTTCGCCCTCTGTGCTGATCCTCGACGAGGCGACGTCTTCGGTGGATACCCGGACCGAGGTGCTGGTGCAGAAGGCCATGAGCGCTTTGCGGTCCGACCGGACGTCCTTTGTGATTGCGCACCGCCTGTCCACGATCCGCGACGCCGACCTCATCCTGGTGATGGAGGCCGGCCAGATCGTGGAACAGGGGAACCACGCTTCACTGCTGGCCGCCGGCGGGGCCTACGCACGGCTGTACGAGGCCCAGTTCGCGGCACCGGTGGCGGAGGTGTAGGGACTGCCGGATGTTAGGGACCGACGGATTTAGGATTGCGCAATTCACGCAATCCGCCCGCTAATCCGGCTGCGGGGCGTCCGTTGCAGCCAGCCGCGCAAGGTCCACCCGGTTGGCAGCACCTGTCTTCCGCAACAGGTTCGAGACATGGGAGCTCACCGTCTTCTCGCTGATCATCAGGGCCCTGGCAATTTCGCCATAGGTCCGGCCGGCCACGATGTGGTTCAGGATGTCCAGTTCCCGTGGTGTAAGCCCTGGAAGCCGCGCGGGAAGGGACAGGGATGTGCGCTTGACGGGCGTCAAAGGGATCCGCGCCTGGGCGGCCAGGAGCTCCAGGGCCGACTGGACCGGTGCTGCTTCAAGTTGGGCCGCCAGCGCGAGGCCCCGGTGAAGGAATTCAGCTGCACGTGGCCCGCGGTGGTGCCCGTGCAGCAGCAGGGCCTCCACGGCCCTCCTGCAGGCGTAGGCCTCCTCCCATGGCAACGACGCGTCCCTGAGCGCGTCGGCGGTAGCTCCCCATTGCGCTGCATTGCCCGCATCGTTCCTCGCCCGCCCGAGCTCGGCAGCGTACAGGGCATTGAAGGCCGCTACTTGGCGTTTGTACAGTTCCGAGTGCCCCATCCGTTCATGGAGTATCTCCGGGAACCTTTCCTGGAGCTGGGTGGCTTCTTCCAGGAGTTCGGAACCGGTGAGGCCGTGGTCCCTTTCCTGCCGGACCTGGTCCGCCAGGGCACGGGCCGCGATGGGCAGCAGCCATTCGCACATCGTGGGAGGTGGGCCGGGGCTGGTGGCGCCGGTCATGGCTGCCGAGAAGGCAAGCCGCGAACGTCCGGCTGCCACATGGACTTCGGCGCGGACCGCATCAAACGTGAGGTTGAGGTAGCCCGAGTTGTCCTTGTACAACTCCTCTGCGCGCTCAAGATAGATCGCAGCCTCATCATGGCGCCCTTGTAAATGGGCCAGCCGGGCGGCCGTCAGCCTGGCATCCACATCCCCCATCGGGCCGGGATCGAGTCCCACGGCTATCCTCAGCGCCGCCCGGCATTTCGGCCACGCGCCGATGGCCAAGTAGCTGGCCGCCTCGGTTGCCGCAATTTTGGCCGTATACGAGTGCGGGGCTCCCTGCTGTACCAGCTCCTGCCTGGCGCACCCCAGAAGGTCTGCGTATTCCTCGCTGGTCCAGGGGCCCTGCGCATTGCCTGTCCAGTACGTCGCATGGACGAATGCCCAAAAATCGCGTGCCCGGAGCGCCTCGCGCGCGCCTTCGGCTGCCAGGTTCCGGGCTGCCTCAAACCGATCTGCGGCGAGCTCAGCAATTGCGGCCGCAGTCAGGGCATAGGCCAACGCCCGGTGATCGCCCGCCTCCCGCGCCAGGGCGAGCGATTGTGCCGCCGCAGCATCCGCGCCCGGCTCGCCGTGCCACATGCTCGCGTGCGCGAATTCGGCCAGCGACATTGCATGTTGCCGGCTCTCCGGTGCTGCGGCGGACAGGCGGACAGCCTCCTGGATGTCCGCCATGGGAAGGAAGGCCTGCCCGGTAGAGAACTGAAGGTGCATCCGGCGCACCAAAAGTTCGGAGGCTTGCAGCGGCTCCCTCACCGGGTCCACGTGTGCCAGTAGTTCTTCTGTTGCTTCGAGTTCAAGTGCCAGTGCGCCCGCTTCCCCGGCTGCGGCCCGGAGCTTGTCCCAGAGATCCCGTGGCCATTCCCCAAAGTCCGGAACGGCTGGCTGCAGCCGGATCGCCCGCCGCAGGAGCCGGATCGCATCCCCAAAGGCGCCTTGTGCCGCTGCCATGTCCGCTGCGGCGATCGCCCACCGGAGGGCCTCCCCGGGCCGATCAGCCGCGGAGTAGTGATCGGCGAGAGCCACGGCATCGTCCGCGGGCGGTGGGGGCCCGGTGCCCAGCCTTTGGTAATGGGCGGCAGCGAACGCCGCATGCCATCGCCGCCGCTCGCCCGCATCCAGTCCCTGTTCCAGTGCTTCGGCAATGATGGGATGGTGGAACCAATACTTACCGTCCTGGGTCACGTCCAGGAGGCCTTCCTCCACAGCTGACTGAAGGAGCGGCAGGACACCGGCGGGTCCTATGGCGGACCCAGCGACGTCGAGCAGTTCCGTACTGCTGGCCGGCCGTCCCCCGAGCGCCATGATCTGGGTCAACTCACGGGCTCCGAACGACAAGCCCTGCCAGGATCGCAGGACCGCGGATTTCAGGTCGGGCGGAAAGCCGGCGGGAAGACGCCGTGATTCTGCGGTGAGCCCCGCAACGAGGAGACGGTTGAGGTAGGGGTTCCCGGCCGAACGGGCGAAGACATCAGTGACGAGCGACTGGTATGGAGGAGCTTCCAGAAGGCCTGCGAGCTGCGCTTCGGTGTCGGGGCGGTCCAAGGGTTCGAGCCGATGTATATCCACCCGCGGCATGCGCCGGACGTCGGTCATCCAGCGATGGAAGGTACCTCCGTCGGTCCGCACGGTGCCTATGACGCCGAGGGCCCTGTCGCTGGGTCCCGCCACCAGGTACATGAGGACATCGAGGGTACTTTGGTCAGCCCAGTGGAGGTCATCGATCGTCAGGATCACTGGCGACCGCCGGCACAGCGCTGTCAGCCACTCGTCTATCTGGACGAGTACATCGGGGCGGGAGTCACCCGAGAGCACCGGTGGCGGGGGGACTGGTCCGTTGGTGCCGGCTTCCGCCGCGCGGAACGCAGCCCGCAGTGCGAGGAACGGCACGTCCATGGATGACAGGGGGAGCGCACCCCCGCTCAGGACGAGGACGTTCCGCGGGACTGACGCGATGGCTCGTGTGACAAGCGCTGTCTTGCCGATGCCGGCGTCGCCGGTGACGATGTACGTCCTCGCTGTTCCGGAGCAAACGCTGTTGATGATGCCGGTCAGTTCGGAAAGGTCGGCTTCCCGTCCCACCAGTTCAGAATCGCCGGCGCTCCGCGCATTCGCCACAAATCCAGCTTGCCACCGCCGAACCCCACCGGTACAGATCTAAGGCTACCCCGCCTGTTTTTAAGGGTGACCGCCGGATGTGGATGAGGTGCCGCCAGACGGAAAGTGGACGTGTCCAAACAAACTGCTTTCCGAAAGGACAGGCCATGTCCGGGTCCGTCAACTCATTACACCGCTTGGTAGTTATCCTTCCCCTGCTTCTTCTCGCGCTGGCCGCCCCCGCTGCCAATGCAGACACCGGCAGCGACACGCTCGTCCCGTACGATGGGCCCAGTTTCGAGAACTGCGCGCTGACCAGGATAGGAACCCAACTGGTTCGCTGTGACAACCTCACCGGCGCAGGGGTGCCGGCACCATTTTGGATCCCCGAACAGCCGTGACATCACGTTCCTGACAGCTGCTGCAAAGTTCTTGCAGCAGCTATGCACACCCCCACCCAACCAGGGCGGACGACGCCGGGTTTCCACCGCCGTCGTCCGTTCCGCCCCAGCCGCCCAATGGCAGGGGCTGCTCCGGCCGACGATGTGGCGCTGCATTGGACCGTGCCGTCGAAGGCGCCCAACTAAGAATGTCAGACCCCCGTGACAGTCTTTGGTTATGGGAACCGGAGCGGTTGTGGATGCGAAAGGCACGGCCGGAATCGCCGGTGCCGTCGCATCCCTGACCGGGTTCGTGGACCAGTTGGCGGGAGCCTTGAACCTACCTTCGGACCCTTGGGACGGTGTCGGCCGCTCGGATGGTTACGACCCGCTGCATGAACTTTCCGAGTCCTGCCTAAACGGCCTGGGCATCGTGGCCCGCGTCGAAGCTGCTACTGCAGCGGTGAAAGTCCGGCTGCTCGCAGAATATTCGGAGGCCGCCGCCGCCATGGAAGCGCCGGCGGAAAATACCCATGAATCATCGGCGCGGGACATGAGTGTCGTCGCCGAAGTCGCCTGCACGCTCACCGTCGGCGAGGGAGCCGCATCCGCGCTGTTGCAGGACGCCCATGCGCTCACCACGTCTCTTCCGGCTACGCTCAACGCCATGGAGGCTGGCGCCGTTTCCTGGCGGCATGCCCAGATCATGGTTGACGAAGCCAATGGCCTGGACTCTGCAGCTACAGCGGCATTGGAAGCCCACTTCCTGGACCCGGAGGCGCCCAACGCGGCTCGGGGTGCATCTGCCGGAGAGCTGGTGCCGGGCCGTTTCCGTCGGAAGTTACGTGCCTGGCGGGAACGCCATCACCCCGAGTCCCTCGAAAGCAGGCACGTGAAGTCGTGGGCGGACCGGCGGATGGAGTACTCGCCGGACCGGGAAGGAATGGCTTGGGTTTCGCTCTATCTGGCTGCAGACTCGGCCTGTGCGGTGTGGAACAAGACGTCCGCCCTGGCCCGTGGGCTGCAGGGACCGGACGAGCCAAGGACCCTCACCCAGCTCAGGGCAGACGTGGCCGCCAAATTGCTGCTCGGTGGTACCGCGGACCTCGCCGGACCCGGGCCGTCCCTCAAATCCGATGTGCTGGTCACGGTACCAATCCTTTCCCTCCTTGGCGTCACGGACGAGCCAGCAGACCTGGACAACTATGGGCCCATCCCTGCGTCCATGGCACGCAGACTCGTCACGGAAGGTGCCGGCTCGTTCTACCGCGTGTTGGTGGACCCCCGCGACGGAGCCCCGCTGGAACTTGGCCGCACGAACTACCGGCTCACGGAGGCGCTAAAACGATGGTTGCGGATGCGGGATGGCAAATGCACCTTCCCGGGGTGCAGCAGCCCCAGCCCCGACAATGAGGCGGACCATCTCAGGGCCTGGGAGCGCGGAGGCACCACCGGAATCGGCAATCTGGGACAGCTGTGCCCAAAGCACCACCGGCTCAAGCATCGGACCGGGTGGAGTCCGGGTGCCGCTTCCAGGAATGAGCCACCGGCGTGGACATCGCCCAGCGGTCGCAAATACAAGGCCGAACAACCCGACCGGGAACCGACCCACTGGCCGCCGGGCTGCCTGCCCGGAGAGACCAGCGTGCTGGAGGCATCGGCAGTGGACTATCTCGCTGCCTTGTAGCAAGCGTCAGCCGAGCGCACCGATGCAGGCGCGCCCGCACCACGTCAGCCGCCTGCACCTACCGCTGCTGTTTCGACCGAGAGGAGCCTGGCGTAGTTCAGGCACATGCTCACGCCTTCATTGGCAGGCACCCGGTTTCCATCAAGGGCCACCGGATCACCCTGGGCCAGTGACGTGCCGCCGGGCAGGACCACGGCTTCGCCGCGGAAGGTGGTGCCCGCAGGAAAGAGCAGGGTCCAGTCGTCGCCGTCATCCGCCAGGACCGTGACGCAACCAGCACCGTCACGGGACACCTTTCCCACCACTTTGGCTTCCACTTGGGGCGTGGCAGATGCATCATCCACCGTGACCGCCTTGGTGCCCCCAGCGGAGATGATCAGCTTGGTGGTGATCTCCTGTTGGATGACCGGATCCGGACTTTCGGACGGCGATTGAGCGGGTTCCTGGGCAGAACACGCTGCCAGGAAAAGGACCGTGGCCGCGTACGCGGCAGAAGTGATGCCGGGTTTCATATCTCCCCCCACAGAAAGCTGATTCCCCAGCATAACGGCAGGCACCCAGACACCTCGCGCCCAGAAAACCAGGCACCCGGCACCCGCGAAGCGTCCTGTCCCTGCGCGTTCACCGTGCGGCCATCGTGAAGCCCACCACCGTTATCCCTGGTCAAGCATTCTTGCCGGGCACCCTCTGTCCAGCCTCTCCCAATGAGCCGGGCGGAACATCCCCGTTCAAGGAGTAGACCGTGTACGTGAAATCCGCCCTTGCCACTCTGGCCGTTCTTGCCACCCTGGCCGGAGCAGCAGCTCCCGCCCAGGCCGCGGACAACACCACGGACAGCAACCAGGCCTTCACCTTCGCCGCCATCGGCGACATCCCCTATGGCGCCGCCGAGATCGCCAAGTTCCCGTCCCGCATCCAGGATCTCAACGCGGACAAGGAACTGAAGTTTGTAGCACACGTGGGCGATATCAAGAACGGTTCCTCCGTTTGCTCGGACCAGTACTTCTCCTACATCCGCACCCAGTTCGACACCTTCACCCACCCACTGGTCTACACGCCCGGCGACAACGAGTGGGTGGACTGCCACCGCACCAACAACGGGGCCTACAACCCCCTGGAGCGCCTGGACAAGATCCGGGAAGTCTTCTTCAACCAGCCCGGCAAGACCCTGGGCACCACCATGCCGGTGAAGTCGCAGGAGAACCTGGGCCTCCCGGAGGACGTCCGCTTCGAGAAGAACCGGGTGGCCTTCTCCGTCCTGAACGTCCAGGGCAGCAACAACTCCCTCCTGCCGTGGACCGGGCTGGGCAAGACTGAACCCACGCCGGAGCAGCTCGCCGAGGTGGAACACCGCACGGACGCCGTGATCGCCCAGATCCACCAGACCTTCGCCGACGCCAGGCGCAGCAACGACCGCGCCGTGGTGCTCATGCAGCAGGCCGACATGTTCGACCCGTCGCTGCTGGCCGACGCCACCGCAAACCCGGCAACCGTCTCCGGCTTCCGCGGGATCGTCCAGGCCATGGTCGAGGAAACCAACAACTTCGACGCCCCGGTCTACCTGGTCAACGGCGACAGCCACGTCTTCACCGAGAACCAGCCCCTCGCCGCGGGCTCACCCTGGCTGGGCATCTACGGCTCACCGGCCGCAGACAACCTGCAGCGGATCACCGTGGACGGCGCGAACAACGCCGTGGACTACGTCCGCTTCACCGTGGCCGGCAACAGCGCCAAAGGCGCCGACGTGCTGAGCTGGGAAAAGGTCCCCTTCAGCCAGTAGCAGCCCAGAGGAAGCGGACGACGGCGGGCACCCACCCGCCGTCGTCCGCATAGGGTTTCCCTACACCCGCTCGCGGCTGAAAGCGGTCAGCGAGGTCAGCTTCGTTTCCCCCACCGGCTCTTCGGGCAGCAGGGGAATCAGGGCAATCCTTTGCGCCATGGACCGCACCTCGGCGATCTGTTCGATTTCGTGTCCGGCGCGGGCCTGAAGCAAAGCCGTGTGGGGGTGGGCAGCCGCGATCGAGTTGTTGATGACCCAGGCCCACGGCTCAATTCCGGCCCGTTCCAGATCATTCTTTAGCTCCTTGGCCTCCAGCACAGGCGTCGTCTCAGCCAAAGTAACCAGAATGACTTTCGTCGTCAGCGGGTCCTGCAGACGCATGAGCGGCGTCACGAATCCGACGGAGTCTCCCACCTGGCGGAATATCTCCCGATGGTAGGAGCCGGTGGCGTCCAGGAGCAGCAGTGTGTGGCCGGTGGGGGCAGTGTCCATCACCACGAAGTTCCGCCGCGATTCCTGGACCACCCGGGAAAACTGCCGGAACACCGCCACCTCATCGGTACAGGGAGACATCAGATCCTCAGCCAAAGCTGCGCGTCCTTCAGCATCCATGTTCCGGCCCTTGGTTTCCATCACGTGGGCCCGGTACTCATCGATGGCCGCTATTGGGTCAATCCGGGACACTTTCAGCCCCGCAACAGACCCATGGAGTGTCTCGACCAGGTGCGCTGCCGGATCGGTGGTGGTGAGGTGGACGGCATGTCCCCTTTTGGCCAGGGAGACCGCGATTGCAGCGGCGACCGTGGTCTTTCCCACGCCGCCCTTGCCCATGCACATCACCAGCCCGTGGCCGTCGCGCTCGATGCCGTCCACCAAGGCAGCTAGTGGAGCATCCTCGATCTCCGGGACCGACGCCGGGTGCTCCACAGCCTCGGGAGCGGTCCTGAACAGGGATTCCAGCGCTGCCACACCAACCATGTTGGCGGGTTTCAGGTCCAGTATGTCGCGGGGGAGACCAGCGACTGACTCGGGAATCGCCGCCAGGGCCGCCGCTTCCCGGGCACGAACGGCCTTTGCGAGCTCCTCCTCACCGCCGGCTTGGGGAAAGACGCCGTTAACCACCAGGTACCCGCCGGAGATTCCAATCCGTTGGAGCTCCACGTAAGTCCGTTCAACCTCTTTCAGTGACGACTGCTGCGCACGGGTCACCAGGACAAGCCGGGTGCGCAGGGGATCCGCGAGCGCCTGGACCGCCTTTGCATACACCTCTTTGTGCTTGTCCAGTCCGGACAGCGGTCCCAGGCAGGACGGTTCGCCCGCGCCGGTAGCGAGGAAATCGGTCCATGACCCGGGAAGCTGCAACAGGCGGATGGTGTGGCCGGTAGGCGCGGTATCAAAGACGATGCGGTGGTACTGCGCAAATGCGGTGTCGTCTCCAAGCAGGCTGGTGAACTCATCGAAGGACGCCACCTCTGTGGTGCAGGAACCGGACAGGCTCTCCGCGATGCCGGCCAGCTCCTGCTCGGGCAGCACTCCCCGGACAGGGGCCAGGATCCGCTCCCGGTATGCGTCGGCCGCCTGTTCCGGGTCAATCTCCAGTGCAAAGAGGCCCGGCACTTGAGGAATGGCGGTGATGGTATTTCCAATGGCCATGCCGAAGACCTGGCCGATATTCGAGGCGGGGTCCGTGCTGACCAGCAGTACCTTCCGGCCCTCCCTGGCCAGGGAGAGTGAGGCGGCGCAGGCCACCGAGGTCTTGCCCACCCCGCCCTTGCCGGTGAAAAACAGGAACCGCGGCGGATTATCGAGAAACTTCACGGCCGAATGACCTGCTTGGCGGGACGGAAATGATCGGCCATGATGATGTTCCTTGCGCTCTGCGTGCAGACTGTTGCGGCCAGTCTTTCAGGCCCCCGGGAAGGGCCCCAGAGCCGAACGTCCCGGTCGACGGCGGGCGCCCACCCGCCGTCGTCCGCCTTCCTTATGGTGGAGCTAGAGGCGGAGCACCATGAAGACGCTGTTGGGGTCCAGCACGTAGTCGGCAAACGGCGGGCACTCCATGAACCCGTGCCGGGCGTACAGCCGGCGCGCGGGCGCAAAGTAGTCCTCGGTTCCGGTCTCCAGATAAACGCTCCCGAGGTTCCGCGCACGGGCGTCATCAAGAATATGCCCCAGCATGAGGGTGGCCACGCCCCGGCCCCGGGCCGTTGCTGCGGTGCGCATGGACTTGATCTCGCCATGCCTTCCCGGACTGGCGGGGGAGTCCAGCAGCTTGAGCGCGCCGCACCCCAAAAGGTGGCCGTTCTCGCGGGCCGTCCAAAACGTGATGGACGGGGCGGACAGCGCCAAGTGGTCCAGTGCATGGACGCTCTCGGCCGGCGAAGTGGCGAACATGTCCGCGAGGTGTTAGTCCAGGAGCAGGCGGACATCATCACGCGCGGGGCTGCCCGGTCAATCGAAATCATCGCTACAAACTTACCCGTTGCGCACATCAGCACCCGTGTGCCAAAATTCCCCTGATCGTGAACCGACT
Source organism: Pseudarthrobacter sp. 05T312 (assembly GCF_056396685.1). Lineage (NCBI taxonomy): Bacteria > Bacillati > Actinomycetota > Actinomycetes > Micrococcales > Micrococcaceae > Pseudarthrobacter > Pseudarthrobacter sp. 05T312. The sequence continues at coordinate 93,089 of NZ_JBFTLY010000002.1, read as the reverse complement.
CCAGGAGGTGAGACCCATGAACGCTATATCCGTAATGGGTGCTCCCCCGCAGTCCACGATCCGCGGCTGACCCAGCCGCCCACCGGGAGCGCCGCACAGGCAAATTCGCGAAAGGCGACTCCCATGAACACAACACCTTCTCCCGTCCCGGACGCCGTTCCGTCGGTTCCTTCCGGGCGCGCCCTGGTCCTCGGCGGCGGCGGCTCCACAGGAAACGCGTGGCTGATCGGCGTTCTCGCCGGCCTCGCAGACGCCGGGCTGGACGTAACGGCGGCCGACCGGGTCGTCGGAACATCGGCCGGATCCACGGCCGCTGCGCAGATCGCGGGCGCCAGTCCGGCGGAGCTCTATGCCGCCGTCATGGACGCACCGCTTCCGCAGCGGCCGAAGCCCGCCGGAACTCCGTCAGCCGGCAGTCCGGTCCCCAACCATCTGGAGCGGACCGGCAGGATCATCGCCGGTTCCGCAACCGCGGCGGACATGCGCCGGAAGATGGGCGCCGCCGCCATCGACCTGGCGGCGGACTATGACCATTCCGGGCGGTGGCGGGCCACCGTTGCGGCCCGACTGACGACACAGGAATGGCCGGAGCATGAACTGCTGATCACAGCCGTGGATGCCAATACCGGCGAACCGGAAGTGTTCGAGCGGTCCGGCGGCATCGACCTGGTTGACGCGGTCGCCGCCAGTTGTTCCAGCAGCTCCGCCTACCGGGTTGGGGACAGGAGCTACATCGACGGCGGCTACCGGCGAAATGAGAACGCCGACCTGGCCGCAGGGTGTGGCAGGGTCCTGGTCCTGTCACCCTTTGGCGGCAGGACGCGGATGCCTCTTGAGTGGGGCATGCAGCTCGCCGCACAGGTGGAGGAGCTCCATGCACATGGCAGCAGAGTCGAAGTGATCTCCCCGGACAGCACGGCCGAGCACATGTTCGGCGCCAACGCCATGGACTTCTCACTCCGGCCGGCCGCGGCTCAGGCCGGATACAACCAGGGCAAAGCCATCGCCGCGGAACTAACTAAATTCTGGCAGTAGTGAAATATGCGAATTAAAGTTCGTTTTCTCTGCGGCGGCTGAGTTTCCGGCGGTTATTGCGGGATAAAACAAAGATAGGAAAAATCCTCGCGGCACAAAAAGATTTGCAGAAATACGCCAGTGAACCGGCCGCGCCCATTCCGTGCTGCGCTGGCGGCATCAAGCCGCCTCCCGATGCGCCACCGCAGGACTGGATAAAAAAATAAAAGTAGGTATGGTAGCCGGTAACGCAAAGCAAAGAAAGGCGTGATTCCGATGTCCGGAAAATCCCCCAAAAGCGGCGCCGCGAAAAAGGCCGGCAAGTCAATCCTGGAGAAACGTGCCGAGAAAAGAGCTAAAAGCGAAAACAGCGAGCTCAGTTTTGTAAAACCGCGCAAAAACCAGCGCTGACCAGGCCAGCGGGCGGCCGCCCGGGACTCCTAGCCCGCGGCCGCCCGCACCACCCCGGCAAGCCTTACCGCGCCCGAAGCCGGGGGTTCAGCCAAAGGACACCACCATGATGACCTCCCACAACGCCCTCGTCGTTCCCACCCGGCTTACCCAGCCGGTGCATATCCGGCCGATCGACCTTGACGAGACGGCCTTCCAGAAAATCGCGTCAGGCGGCATCGGTGTCCTCGCCGGCACTGATTGGCATGTCTATTTGGACAGCCAAGCCAACAGCCCGACCATGAATCCGCGCGCCGAAGTGCTCATCCGCGAGGCCGGCGTCGACCTTGACGGGACCATCCAGGGCACTGCCCTGTTCCTGGGGCGCGACAGGCTGGACGGCGAGTGTGACGCTCCCCGCCACCTCATCAGGCTTGCCGAGCAGCTGTTCGACCTGCCGCTCGCAGCGTAGCCGGCCCGGCGCTCAACGGTGCGTGCCGGGCCACACTGTTGGGGGGAGTGGACGGCGGCGGATGAGCAGCCGCCGTCGTCCACTGTGCTCACTTTTCCAGCAACCCGCCGCTCGCCCACCGGCGGACCGCCAGCTTTTCTGAAGCATCGAACTCCAGCAGCGCCACCCGGCAAAGTTCCTCCACATTGGCCGTCCACGCGGCAGCAATCTCGGCCGCGGTAGCATCATCCCGCAGCTGAAAATCGGCGTACGCCAAGCCCTGAAGCACAAAGTTCACGGCATTGCGGGAGACCGGTTCCCCGGCACTGACACAGTCGTCCCGCACCTGCCGGGCCAGCTCATTCCGGTTGAGCTGCTGTTCCCTGAGCCGGGCCTCCATGGCGGTGAAGATCTGCCGAAACTGGGCCGCCGACAAGGCCGGCACATCCGTCACCCGGGTGACCCGCTCCTCGACGCCGGGCTGAACTTCGGCGGGGGCGGGAAGGTCCTCAGCGGAGAACCGCTTGCTGTCCCACACCCAGCCGCCCTTGGCCGGTGAGTACTCGATGTCCTTGCCGATCTGGGCCACCCATGCTCCGAACCGGCCAAGGCCAGCCCAGTCCGTCTTCAACGACGGCTCCGCACTGAGGGCCCGGTGCGCCACCAAGGCTCCTTTCACCGGGCCGGACGCGGACCGGACAAACTTCAGCACCTCAGCCACCGCGGGCGAACCAGTTTTCGGCTTCGACTTTGCCGTTGCGGGGCCGGGCGGTTGCTTCGCCGAAGCCACGGCATGGATGGGTTCGGCGGTGGTGCCGTTGAGAATGGCGACGAAGTCATGCGACTCCACCACATGGTCCGCCATTTCCCGGTAAGCGAAAGCAACTGCGCCGGCGGCAATCACAGTGGTCATCCGGTCAGCTGCGCGGAACCGCTGGATCAGCGAGGTGAAATCGGCGTCGGCCGAGGCGATGAAGAACTCCTCGATGGCCACGCTTCCGGAAAGCGCATCCATGGCATCCAGCACCAGGTTGATGTCCGTGCTGCTCTTTCCGCGCTGCGTCAGCGACGGGCAGTCGATCACGCGAAACCCGGCCCGCGTCCAGTAGGGGCGGTACTTGGAGTACACCATGGGGTTCAAGTAGCAGTTGCGGATCAGGAACCTCCGCGAGTCGTCAGCGGCTCCGCCATCGGACAGGGCATCGGCCCACTGCTTGGGATCCTCGGCAAACCGCCTCGCCGCGGCCGGGTCCAGGGCCTGGAGGCCGGTAAAAACATTGTCGAAATCGACAAACATCGCTGCACGGATGCCAGGCCGGCGCGCGGGTTCGGGTGCCTTGTTCATTGGCTCAGTGTGCCAGCCGCGCCGGGATCCGCGGTGGCGTTGCTGCTGCGACACGCGAGCGGACGACGGCGGGTGCGCACCCGCCGTCGTCCGCCTGACGCAGGAGCTGCCTCCGCCGCGGCGGTACGCGCGGCGGTTCCGTCCCGGGCGGTCCTACCGGGGGCTTTTGTCGATGACGCAGAACAGGTTTCCGTCCGGATCCTCCAGCACCACGAAGTCCGGATCCTCCGGGTACGAGTCCCAGTCCACGCGCCGGGCGCCGAGCGAGACCAGCCGCTCCACCTCCGCGGACTGGTCCTCCGCGTACAGGTCCAGGTGGATCCGCGGGTGGTCCTGCACCGGGGTTTCGCTGAGCATGAGGGACAGTTCCGCGCCAGGGCCCGACGACGGCACCAGGGTCACCCACGTATCGTCACCGGCCTCCCGGGGAACATAGCCGAGGGCATCGTTCCAGAACTTGGTAGCGGCGGCGACGTCGTTGACGCCGAGGACAATGGTGCCAATGGTCAACATCCGCCTAGCCTAAACCCGAAGTGCCGGGCCGGGTAGGTGGCCTGCGGCCCGGCGGTGTCCGGGCTAGACTCGCCGGCATGGGGGAAGACAACACATCTAAAGAAAATGAACCATCCAGGCGCGCCGTTCCGGCCGCCGCAGTGCCTTTGCTGGGCTTAGTTGCCGTACTGGCAGGTGTCCTGATCGCCTACCTGAACCGCGACTTCACCGGATGGTTCGCGTACGCGCCGCTCAGCAACCAGCCTTTCACTGCCAACGGGGCGGCCTTCATCACCCAGGGCACCCAGGTCGGGTTGGCGGTCATGGTGGCCGGGCTGCTGGTGCTCGCCTTCTGGGCCGGCTACAGGCTGGGCCGGCGGCCCCGTCCCGCCGGCAGTGAAGGAAGAAGCCGGAGGTAAGGCGCTGCCCGGACCAGCGTCGGAGGTCAGGGACTGGGTTTGTTGATGGGCTTGTCGAGCGCCAGGCTGATGGTCTGGCCCGGTAACAATTCGCCGCTGGGCAGGTCGGCGAAGTCATACCAAGCCCCGGCCGTGCCCGTGCTCGGACGGTTGGCCGAGCGCAGCTGGTCGACGCCGAAGCGGAAGGCAACTTGCCGCTCGATGTCGCCCGGCGCCGTGGTGTAGGTCAGCGGGATGCCGTTGGCGTCGGTGGTGAAGGTTCCCTGGGCACCTTCGATCTTCAGCTCGCCCGGAATCAGGCGAACCTTCGTACCGGCAGGAATGGGCTGGTCCGCCACCAAGGACGGGTTGTACAGCAGGATCTGTGCGGTGGTTGAGCGGAACTTGTAGCCAAGGCTGTCGAACGAGTCGCCGTCCACCGTGGTGTAGAAGACCGTCTGGCCGAACGAGTTGTTGACCTCTGTGCCGGACCCCGAGCGGCTGTCCACCGGGTTTTTTTGCAGGCGGATGGCCCTTCCGGCCTGGATGAAGAAGACGTTCCCCTTTTCGTAGGCGAACGGAACCTTATTCGCTTCCGCCAACTGCTCCTCGGTCAGGTTGAACCGGTAGGTGATGCCGGCCAGGCTGTCGTCGGGTTCCACTGTGTAATCCATTGGGATGCCGTCTACGCCGCCCGTGGCAGCGCCCATTGCGCCCCGCGTTGGACCGGACGGCAGCAGCCGGAGCTTCGTGCCCGCAGGGATGACGGCTCCGGGCTGGAGTCCGTTGAACCCGGCCACCTTCGCCTCGGAAAGCTTGTTTGCCTTGGCTACTGCTGCCAGCGTGTCGCCCGCCGCCGTGGTGTAGAAGTCCACGTTGCCAAACGAGTCCCGCACGGTCTCCCCGCTGAGGGCGGGCTTCGCGGTGGAGGACACTGTAGGGGCGGGGGTGGAGGACTGGACGGCGGCCGCCGGCACTGCCGGGTGATCGGAATAGGTGCATCCCGCCAACCCGGCCAGCAGCAGAACCATTACCGTGGCGTGCGGCCACGCCAAGCGACTGGACGGCGTCTCTGATGTACAGCCGGTTCCCACCATGGATATGTCCCCCCCAATAAGTCCGGCGCAGCCGGGTCAAGGCCCACAGCGGACCAAAAGCGAGCCTAATGGATGAACCGCGGGCACGCCGAAGCAGCCGTCAAAAAAGCAAGCGGACGACGACGGGACATGCCCGCCGTCGTCCGCTCAGCAAAGTGCGTGGCTGATTTAGTCCTCGTAGACCGCGATGAAGCGGCCCACCACGCCGCCCTTGCGCAGCTTGTCGATGGCGCCGGGGATATCTGCCTGCTTGATGAGGTTCATCGGCGGGTTCAACTCGCCGGACTTCATCAGGGCATACAGGTTCTCCAGGTCTTCCTTGGTGCCCGACTTGGAGCCCTTTATGGACAGCTGGTTGATGATCAGCGGGTAGGTGTTGATGGTCGCTTCGAGGCGCCCCATGCCCACCTGGACCAGCGTGCCGAACTCGGCGAGGGTTTCAAGCGCCGCGGACGTGGTGGTGCCGAACCCGGCGTAGTCCACGATGAGGTCCAGGTTCTTGTCCTTGAACGCGGTAATGGAGTCGGCCACTCCGGCGAGGCCGATCTCATCGGCGAGCTTTTGCGTCTCGGGGTTCACCTCGGCGCCATAGACCTCCGCACCTGACAGTGCTGCCACGCGGGCGCCGATGTAGCCCAGGCCGCCCAGGCCAATCACGCCAACCTTCATGCCCGCCTTGGCGCCGCCCACAGCCATGATTGCGTGGTACGCGGTGAGCCCGGCGTCGGTGGCCATCGCGCCCAGCTCGAACGAGACCTCGTCCGGCAGCTTCACCAGGTTGTCGTCGGTGGAGAGGAGTTTTGGTCCGAAGCCGCCGTCCCATTTGCCATATCCCAACGCGTCGCCGTCCTTCATGACGGGGGAGAGGCCAACCCGGTCGCCAACCTTCCAGTGCTCCATGCCGGCGCCCACCTCGGTGATGACGCCCGCATTTTCGTGACCCATGGTGCGCGGGAGTTCGGGGAACAGCGGCATCCAGCCGGCATCGTCGATGGCGGTGACGTCGGAGTGGCACACCCCGGCGGCCTTGACGCTGACCACCACCTGGCCCGGACCTGCGCTGGGTTCAGCCACTTCGTTCAGCGTAAGGGGGTTGTTGGTGCCGGTGAACTGCCATGCCTTCATGGGGCATTCTCCTTCGGTCCGTTGGTTAAGTTCATGCATTTGCATGTAATTACAGCGTACGCCTGTTTCGGCCCAGCGTAGCCCCGATGTGATAAGAGGAACATGCCGCACATCTTGCTTCCCCGGGCGCTATGCGTCGGAAATTTCCGACATATAATGGAGCGGTGCTTCCCGATGTCTTCGCCGCCGTGTCCAACCCGGCGCGGCGCGTCATCCTGGACGAACTGCGCCAGGGGCCCAGGACGGCCGGCGAACTGACCGGTCTGCTGGACCTCAGCCGTCCGGCCGCATCCGAACACCTGGCCGTGCTCCGGGGCGCAGGGCTGGTCCGCGAGGAACGGCAGGGGCGGAACAGGGTCTACCACCTGCAGCCTGCCGGCCTCGCCGAGATCGGCGGCTGGGTGAAGCACTTCGAGCACTACTGGAACCGGCGGTTGGACGCGCTGGCAGACCTTCTGGACGAGGAGAATCCCAAATGACTGAAAATGCCATCAGGCTTGAACGCCATTACCCGCATCCCGCCGCGGCCGTGTGGGCCGCGCTGACCACGCCGGAACTCCTGGCCCGCTGGTGGGCCCCGGGCAACATTGCCCCCGTGGTGGGCCACCGTTTCACCATGGACATGGACGCCTGGGGCCAGCAGCAGTGCGAAATCCTCACCGTTGACCCCGGCACGTCCATCAGCTTCCTCTTCTCCGAAGGCCAGCTGGACACCACCATCACCTGGCGCCTTGAGCCAGTGGACGGCGGCACCATCCTCCACTTCGAGCACGCCGGCTTCCAGCTCGACACCCCTATGGGACGCCACGCCATCGAAGGCATGGGCAACGGCTGGCCCGGACTGCTGGCCCGCATTGATGGGATCCTTGCCGGGGTGTCCTGACCTGCCTGCCTCCTGCTACGCTCCACGTACCCGGCCCTCCGTTCCCTTGGGTCCGGCCATCAGCTTCGGTTGTGAGCGAAGGAAGCATCCATGACGGTTGCCCAGATCCAAGTGGACCAGCGCGTGATCGGGATCGATTCCCGGCGCTTCGCCTCCGTTGAGAAGGCGCTCGTGGAGCTCATCACCAACAGCGATGACAGTTACGCGCGGGTGGAAGAAGCGGGCGGCAACGTAACCGGCAGGATCCTGGTCGGTTACCAGCGGCACCACTCCGGAGCGGTGCTGACGGTCAGTGACCAGGCAGAGGGCATGTCCTTCGGGCAAGCCGGCCGAATCCTCAGCTACGGCGGCGCCCACAGCCCGCTGGCGCGCGGCGAGGGCGCAGGCCGCGGATACTTCGGCCGCGGGCTCAAGCAAGCCATCTTCGGCCTGGGCCACGGCTGGATCGAAACTATCCACGCCGGGCGCTTCACCCGGATCGACATCTTCCGCGGCAGCAATGGCGGCTACCTGTATGACGACGACGGTGCTGACCGGCAGGCGTTCCCCGCGGACTACGCCCGGCTCGGCATCCCTGGGGGCGGCAACGGCACCAAGGTCACCATCGTCGTCGACAACCCGCATGCCACCATCACCCAGCAGGCAACCCTGCTTCAACTCCTCGCGGACAACATCTACCTGCGGGACGTCCTGGACCGGCGCACCGTGGAACTGCTGCACGGACACCCCGGAAACGGGGATTACGGCAGCGACAGCATCCGCTTCCGGGAACCTCCGGCCACAACACTGGTGGGCCCGGATGCACCCGGCAGCTTCAGCGTCGATGGAACCCAGTATGCATTTACCATCACGCTGAAGCGGGCCGAGGGCGTCGAGCTGACGTTGAAGGGCGACGAGCGCACCGCCGGCCTGGTGGTGGAGTCGGGCATGGCCGTGCTCGACTGCCAGATGTTCGAGTTCGAGAACCAGGTGGGCACCGAATACCTCTTTGGCATGGTCCGGTGCCCGGCGCTGACGGACATGCTGGGCAGGGGCGTAGCCATCATCAGCGACGAGCGGGAGGGCCTGAATACCAAGGACCCGTTCGTTGCGGCGTTCTCCCGCGCGGTAAGCCGGATGATCGCGGCGCCCGTACAGGCGGAGAAGGAAAAACTTACCCATTTGGAACGTGCCACCACCTCGGGGCGGACGGCCGAGATGATCGAGCACCTGCTGCAGCATATGAGCGAGGCCGCCGTCCGGGACCTGGGCCTGGAAACAGCATCTGTGGCCCGCAACGGGAACGGCGAACAGCCACCGGAGGCACCATCGCCGGCGGCACTGCGGTTTACGACACCGTTCTACTACCGGCCACCAGTGCATCCATTCCACGTTGCCCTGCTGCTGGATCCGCACCAGCTGCCCCAAGGGGACATGCTGGAGTTTGACCTGGATCTTCCGGCCTCGATCCGGTTGGACCCGCTGCCTGCACCTGTTCCCGTCGGCGCACTCGCGGAGACCCTCCGGCTCGAATGGACTGCGGTGGGGGAGCAGGCCGGTGACCAGGGACAGATTACCGCCCGGGCCGGGGACTACTGGGCGCTCTGCGAGGTGGTCATCGCCGACCACGCCTCGCGCCGTACCGCAGACCAGCCGCCGCACCATGGTGCCGCCGGAGCTTTGCCGGCCATGCGCCGGGAAGCCCACCGCCCGAGCCGGGACCACGGCGTGGACCTCTTTACCGGCTACGACTTTAGGAACCTCCACAACACTACGGACCGCGCCGTCTACTCCGAGGATGAGCGGAAGGTCATCATCAACACCGCGGCTCCCACCGTCCAGCTCTATGTCGACGGCCGGGGGCGGTTCCGCGACTCCGCCCGGCTCCTGCTCGCCGAACTCTTCCTGGACGTGATCTCGGACGAACTGGCACGGCGCCGCGTGGAACAGCATGGCCAGGCCGGCGACCTCGCCGCCTTCCGAAACGCCAAACGGGCCATCATTGGCCGCTACGGCAGCGAAGTACACCGCACCTTCCTGGGCTGAGGCCCGGCAGGCAGGCCCCTCGAGGCCGGGCGTTTACCAGCGGCACCGGAAGGGTAACCCAGGAGTATGACTGATTCCGGAGCGGGCGGCGCCAACGATCCCTTCGACGGCAACGACGGGATTGTAGCCGGGCCCGGGCACGCCGAGACACCCGAGAGCATTGCGGAGGATGTCCGCCATGACATCCAGCTTGGCCAGGTCCAGGACGACGTAGCGCATGTCCTGGCGGAGCGGTTCGAGGACGCAGGCATCGACGCCCGCCCCGAAGAAGTGGACGACCTGGCCGAAGAAATCGAACGGGACGCGTCCAGCTAGCAGGGCGCCCGGGAGGCCGGCCGGCTCTAGGGCCAGTCTGCGCGGGTGAATCGGACGGGACTGCGGAGGGTCAGAAGGCAGTCCGACGTCCATTCCGCAACCCGCTGCTGTACGTCCAGTGAATCCACCGCTGGGACCTGCTGCGGATCCCGGTCGGTGGCGTCTTGAAGACCTTCAACTGAGCTGTTCACTTATCCCCCTAGTAACGCGTGTGTGCCCACACTAGGCACCGCTGAATGCCAAGGGAAGAGAGTTAATCCAGCAGCCGGATAAACTGCGCAAATCTTGAGGAAGGCTGCCAGCGGAGATGGATCGGCGGCACATTTACTTTCCTGCACGGGAGAAAACAGCGTCGAAGAACGATGCCAGTGCGTCGGCTCTAGACTGTGCCTCGGCCTGGGAAGCCGTGACGCTGCCCGCCTCGATCGACAGTGTTCCCCGGCGCGCCCCGCACCTCACATGCCATTGGCCTGTGCCGTCGCTGAGCTGATAGGCAACGGCGTAGCTCGAATCAGCGGTGATCGCGGTGGCCAATGCGGCAACAGGGGACCACGTCCGGCTCGTGCCCTCGAACAGGATTTCCTGCACAGAGGAACATTTCGGAAGCCGTTCCGCCCTGGCGTCGAACGGGTAGGGCGACTGCATTGTCGAAGGCATGTTGACGACGGTGAGCTCGGTGTAGTCCATCTTGGCGGCCCCCTGGATCTGCCCCTGCCCGACGACAGAACCAGCCAGGGCCGCGGTGTACGCCTGGTCATCGAAGGTGCAGGGGGAGTCGGCCGGTGGCGTCGGGACTGTGGGCGTGGAGCCTTGGGGAGGCCCAATGATCCCCGCCTGCGGCAGGCTCACCGTTTCCCCGCCGGGGGCGGTCATGCCCTTGAACAGCGCCACCATCTGTTCAGGCGACATTGAGTTTGGAGCGCTTGGTGCCGCTGGTGCTTGGGGCTTGCCCGCTTCGCTGATGAGCTCCTTCGCCAGTTCCGCCATCGAGTCCAGGGCCGGTTTGGCGTCGGCTTCAGAGTTCAGGGTGGCGGCAGAGAGCGTCAGCGTGATGGACAGGGTGCCGTCCAGGACACGCAATCCGGCCATGCCGAAGTCTCCCTGCCCCTTTGGCTTGGTGACCTGCATGAATGCATGCTGCTTGTCGGCGATGGGGGGAGCAGCCAGCAACTGGAGGGCATAGGTGGAGGTCCTGCCCGCCTCCGTAGCGGCCAGGTCGAACTGCCCGCAGCGGGCCAATAGGTCGTCCGTATAACCAAAATCGGCCTTTGCGATGGACTCCCTTTCCGCGCTCCGGAGGATGACCCAGATGGTGGTCGTAGGTCCTGATTCCGCGCCGGCCGGCGGCATGATGCCCTCGGCGAAGTTGATGTTCTTGTCGGCCCAGCGGGTGAACGGGTCCTGGGGAAGCAGGGCAGCGCAGTCACCCGGGGTGGTTTCCGTCCGGGTTTGCGGGAGGGACCCGCTTGCCGCACCCGAGCGCAGGCGGGTTGAGTCCTGGGCCGTAGGATACGGCAGGTTGCGCGACCGTCCCACGCCGTTGATGATCGCTGCAAGCTCAGCGTCAGAGAAAGGCCCGGACGGTGACTCTGTTGCGGTAGCTGTTGCAGGTGTCTGGGAACTGTTGGCCGGCGGCGCAGGCGCCGGGCTGCTTGGCGGGCTGCTGGCCGGCGGCGTGCCAGCAGGCGAACACCCCGCCAATGCGAGCAGGACTGCCGCGAGGGCACCTGCCCGGCCCCCGCTCCTCCTTGCCGCTGCAACGCTGCTACGCGTCGCGCGTCCCCATGAAGCCATCGCCGGCCTCCCTTCCACTATCGCCGGGCGTCTGCCTCGCCGCACATCAGGGCCGGAGGACCCGGTCAGTCGCAGGGCTGCCAAGGACGGGAGCGCCGCCGACGGCCGCGAGGGGGATCACTTCCAGCCGGTCGTCCGGCCCGGCAACCACCAGGACATGCTGGGCCGTGACGCCTTCCAAAGCTGCCGCCACCAGCCGTACGGCCTCCTCTGCCCCCGGAGCAAGAACGGTCGACGGCGGAACTCCCGCGCCGCCGTCGTCCGCCATCAGCCAGGTGGCCACCTTGGCACCTCCCGTGGCATCAGCGATGCCGCGCGCCAATGCCTGGGGATCCATGGAACCGGGCGGATAGCCGCTGACCAGGGTGATCCGCTCGGTCATGTGCTTGTGCACGGGTGCCGCGGCGGCGAACAGGACCCGGTCATGCCGCCACAGCGCGAAGTGGTAGCCCGCCACCAGCCCGGCTGCCACCAGGAGGCCCAGGGGTGCGCGGATGCGGTCCAGGAGCCCTCCGCCGGTGACGTCGCCCAGCAGGAATTCGAAAAGCCGGTAGCCAATCACCAGCAGCGTAATGAGGGCCACCACGGCACTGACGCCGAAGAACGCCACCAAATAGACCCGCCGGCCGGGCGGAATGTCTGCGGCGGACCGTGGCTGGTGCCTCGGTTTCCATGCCAGCCACCAGACAGGTGCTCCCACCACCAGGGAACTCAAGCCGCCCAGGAGCAGCGTGCGGGTGGCACCGCCGGCCAGCGGAGACACGGCTGTGGCAAGGAGTGCGTTGACCACGACGCCGATGCCGGATGCCGCCGCGGCAAGCGCCACGGCGGACGTCACCAGGAGGCTGGCGCGGCGCGTCCGGGTGGAACGGGTTACGGACGCGGTGCGGTGGTAGCGCCAGACCAGCGCCCCGATGACGGCGGACGCGAGGGCAGGAGCCAGCGGCTCGAGCAGGTCGTTCAAGGGATCGCTCCGGTCAAATGCCAGCCGCAGGAGGACAAACAGGATGACGCCCAGGCCACCCAGGGCCGTGATGCCGGCGACGAAGATGCCCACGGCAATGATGGTGACGTCCACCAGCCCTGTCTGGAAGCGCCGGCCGCCCTCCCGGAACCAGTGCCACCACCACACGGCCGCTCCGCCGGCCGCCCACACCACGGACCTCAGGACGGGGAACCACCACGGCTCAAAGGAAGCCGCTGCCGCGAAACCGCGGATCGCCACGTCCAGCAGGCTGCCCAGCGCTGCAATGGCGGCGCCGGCACCAAGGAGGAGTCCAAACACGGAGCCGACGACGGCCCGCACGTCTTCGAGATGCGATGACGGTTTCCGGGGGTGCCTCCACATCCACCGGTGCCACCACCAGATGGCCGACCACACGATGCCGTTGGCCAGCGGGGAAGGCCACTGGCTCTCCTGCGTGTCAATGAAGGAGGTGGCAAGGTTCAGCAGCGACGTGGTGCTGATGATCAGCGAGACCGCGTACATCCCGGTCAGGTAGAGGCCCCACCCGGGCGCCCTGCGTTCGGATTCGTCGTCCAGGCGCCTCCACGCGAACCACCACAGCAGCCCGAGCGGGCCACCGATCAGGGTGAAGGCAAGTGACAGTGCCAACCCTGCGACATCACCGGACACCAAGGTGGATGCCGTCCGGAAGAGCCGTTCCAGCAGGCCCTGGAGCCCCGAGGCTGCGATGACCACCAGTGCAAAAAGCAGGACGTACATGATGAGTCGGCGGAGGGTTGCCAGGCCGCTGGAGGGAACGGCGGCCACCGGGGCTGCCGGGGCCGTCATTGCTTCACCGGGACGTCGGTGCAGGCCATCAGGGGGTACGGCGGCTGGTCAATCTTCCATGTTCCGTTCACTTTGAGCAGCGCGAAGGAGTCCTCCATCTCGTACTCGGAAGGACCGAACGGTCCGCCCTGGGACGATCGGAAAATCGAAACCTTCACGGTGGCCGAATCGGTGCGTTCCGTCGTCGAAATCAGGACAACGCGGGCGGGGGCCGGCTCGCCGGAATAGGTGCCGCGGCACCGGCTCTTGGCAGCGTCCGTGAGGTAGGACTGGGCCGTGGTGCTGTCGCCGTCGATCACTGCCTTGCTGTAGCGCTGGACCACTCCGGCGGGGCTTGCCCCATCCAAGGGTGCAGGCTCGCCGCGCGTGAAGACCACCGCCAGCGCCACCACCACCAGGACAACCACAACGCCCACCAGGCTCAGCAGGATCCGGTCCGGTCTTCGCCCAGTGCGCTCCTTGGCAGCAGTGTCGTCCATGGCGCAAGTATGGGTCAGGGCGCCCCTTTCCGCCCGAGTCTTTAGGCCCCTCGTTGTCGAGCCCAGTATGTCCAACGGCGGCTGCTGGTGCAGCGACTCAAGGATCCATTCTTGCGGAACCGCGTCCAGCGTCCAGAAGGCCTCCACAAAAACAACGCTGTTGTTCTTAGTGCAACATGCGTCGTTGCATCCAATAGAACCTGCTTGCGGGCGCTTGTCCTGCGTCAACAGGTATAAGTCGCGACTTAATGCTGAAAAAAACCCTTGACTGTGCTGCATATCACGGCCTATGTTGAAACAACCAAGTTGCAAGGAATGCAACTCCAACATTATTGGTGGTTTTATGAGTACCCAACAGAACTCACCCCAGGCAGGAGTGGTTGCCGCTGACGCCAACGCTCCCACCGGGGCCGGCAGGGGCATGGACAACGCCGTTGCGGGTAAGGACGTTCGACGCCGGGTGGTCACCGCGAGCTTCATCGGCAACTTTGTTGAGTGGTTCGACTACGCGGTGTACGGCTACCTCGCAGCCGTCATCTCGTCTGTGTTCTTCCCCGAAGCAGACAGGCAGACCGCGCTCTTGGCTACCTTCGCCGTCTTCGCGATCTCCTTCTTCGTCCGTCCCTTGGGCGGCTTCTTCTGGGGACACATCGGCGACAAGCTGGGCAGGCGCAAGGCGCTATCACTCTCAATCGTCATCATGTCCGTTTCCACTTTCTGCATCGCACTCATCCCCGGATACGGCACGATCGGCATGCTGGCCCCTGTCCTACTGCTACTGGTTCGAGTGGTCCAGGGCTTCTCGGCAGCCGGCGAATACGCCGGGGCATCAGCCTTCCTGGTGGAATACGCTCCGGCCAACCGCCGCGGCCTTTATGCCGCCGTCGTCCCCGCCAGCACCGCCGCCGGCCTGCTCCTCGGCTCCCTCATCGCGGCGCTCCTCACCTCGGTCCTCAGCACCGACCAACTGCACCAGTGGGGCTGGCGGCTGCCGTTCCTGCTGGCCGCCCCGATGGGGCTGATTGGCCGCTACATCCGCACCAAGTTGGAGGACACCCCGGCTTTCCGCGCCCTGGCCGAGCAGGAAGAATCCACTCCCAAAGCCCCCGCGCTGGACATGTTCCGGACCTACCGCAAGCAGCTGGTAATAGCCTGTGGCGCAGTGCTGCTCAACGCCGTCGGCTTCTACGTCATCCTCAGCTACATGCCCACCTACCTGTCCGAGGAACTGGGCTTCGGCCCCACCGAATCCTTCCTGGCCACCACTATCGCGCTGGCCAGCTACATCGGCTTCATCTTCCTCACGGGACTCGCCTCGGACCGGTTCGGCCGCAGGCGCATGCTAATCACCGCGTCCGTCCTGTTCATGCTGCTGACAGTCCCCGCGTTCATGCTGCTGGATACCGGCAACTTCATGGTGATCGTCCTGGTCCAGATCCTGCTGGGCGGCATGCTCACCCTCAATGACGGAACGCTGCCCAGCTTCCTGGCAGAACTGTTCCCCACCAAAGTCCGGTACAGCGGCTTCGCCGTCAGTTTCAACCTCTCCAACGCCCTTTTCGGCGGCACGGCGCCCTTTATGGCCACCCTGCTGATCGGCATGACCCAGAGCAAGCTGGCCCCCGGCTGGTATCTCGTGGCGGCAGCTGCCGTATCCCTCATGGCCGTGCTCTTCGCCGCCGAAACCTCCCGGAAGCCCCTCAAGCACCTCTGACCAGGCCCCCAAACCCCTCCGGGCACCACAGACCAACCTCACGATGCAAACCAACACCAACTGCACCAACAGCAGTTGGCACCCACTAGAAAGGCACCACCCGTGACCATCACTGCCGACAACGCCTCCTCCATCGCCGAACTCGAGCGCCTCAAGGTCCTGCACAATGGCACCAAGGGCAAGCTCACGTTCTCCGACGCGGAATTCGAGCGCCGCCTTGGCGGCCTCCGCAAGATCATGGCCGCCAAGGAGCTGGATGCGGTCATCCTCACCAGCTACCACGGCATCAAGTACTACTCCGACTTCCTGTACACCACGTTCGGGCGCAACTACGCCCTGGTCGTCACCGCCGACGACTCGGTCACCGTTACCGCCAACATCGACGCCGGCATGCCGTGGCGCACCTCCTACGGTGAGAACATCGTCTACACCGACTGGCGCCGCGACAACTTCTTCTTCGGTCTCCAGGAAGCCCTGCGCCAGCGCGGCGTCAAGGCCACCCGGCTGGGCGTCGAGGACGACTTCCTCCCGGGCCTGACCCGCGAGAAGATCGCGGCCGCCTTCCCCGGCGCCCAGCTGCTGGACGTCTCCCAGGACGCCATGCGCCAGCGCATGATCAAGTCCGCCGAGGAAATCGAAGTCATCAAGCACGGTGCCCGCATCGGCGACCTGGGCGGCGAAGCTATCCGCAACGCCATCCGCGAAGGCATCTCCGAGTACGAAGTTGCCCTGATCGGCACCGAAGCCATGGTCCACGAGATCGCCAGGACCTTCCCGGACCGGGAAGTCCGCGACACCTGGGTATGGTTCCAGTCCGGCATCAACACCGACGGCGCCCACAACTGGGCCACCACCCGCAAGCTGCAGCAGGGCGACATCCTCTCGCTCAACTGCTTCCCGATGACCTCCGGCTACTACACCGCCCTGGAGCGCACCCTCTTCCTGGGCCAGCCGGACGAACGCTCCCTCGAGCTGTGGAACATCAACGTCGAGGTCCACAAGCGCGGCCTGGAACTCATCAAGCCCGGCGCCGTGTGCAAGGACATCGCCGCCGAACTGAACGAGATCTACATCAGCAACGGACTGCTGGCCAACCGCACCTTCGGCTACGGCCACTCCTTCGGCGTCCTCAGCCACTACTACGGCCGCGAAGCGGGCCTGGAGCTGCGCGAGGACATCGATACGGTCCTGGAACCGGGCATGGTGGTCTCCATGGAGCCCATGATCACCGTGGCTGACGGCCAGCCCGGAGCCGGTGGCTACCGCGAGCACGACATCCTGGTCATCGGCGAGGACAACTCGGTGGAGAACATCACCAAGTTCCCGTTCGGCCCCGAACACAACATCGTCAAGGGATAACCAACTGAACAGCCGAAGCGGCGCCGTGCACCACGGCGCCGCTTTCGGCGTCCATCCCCGACAATAGGGAAAGATGGTCTCCACCATGACTCCTGCAAAGACCTCCGACACCAGTGCCAACGGAGCCGGCTCCAATGGCGGGACTGATGCCAAAGGCGCCTCCGTCGTCGTCAACGCCATCGCCGTACTGCGCACCTTCACAGCCGACGAACCCCTGCTGGGCGTCACCGAAATTGCCAACCGGGTGGGCATGCACAAGAGCAGCGTCTCCCGGATCCTGGCCACGTTCGAGCAGGAAAACCTGGTGGAGCGCGACCCGGAAACCAAGCGGTTCCGGCTGGGCCTGGGGCTCATTGCCGTCGCTGGGCCACTGCTGGCCGAGATGGAGGAGCGCCGCGTGGCCTATCCCGTCCTGCGGCAGCTGACCGAGCAGACCGGAGAGACCAGCGCGCTCATGCTCTGGAACGGAGACGAGGCCATCTGCGTGGAGCAGATCGCCAGCCACCACCAGATCAAGCACACCACCCCGCTGGGTGCCCGCTACCGTGACGCCATGAGCGCTTCAGTGCAGGTCTTCCTGTCCACCCTGCCGGGCGAGCGGGTGCGGGAGCTGCTCAGGAGCGGCACCATCACCTTCCCGGGGCTGGACGACGACGGCCTGGCAGCCTACGAGGCCAGGCTCCAGGAGGTTGCGCAGCGGGGATGGGCGGGGAACTACGGCGAATCGTCCATGGACGAAGTGGGCGTGGCCGCGCCCGTCCGCGACCACCGCGGCGACGTGGTGGCGGCCGTCCTGATTCCAGCGCCGCGGTTCCGGGTGTCCAAAGAGCAGTTCGAGAGCCTCGGCGAGGCCTGCGTGGCCGCCGCGGCCAAGGTCACCACGCGGCTGGGGGGCCGCCCGGCCAGCTGACGCGGCTGGCCGGCGCAGTCCCTATCGCCAGGTGATGTAGGAGCCGGTGGGGCTCCAGTGGATAACGCCGCCCTGGTAGTTCTGGGCCACGCTGCCGTCAATGCCCGTCGCGTACTCATCGCTGGTGGGGTAGCCGAGGCGGCCTGATTCATACCCGGTGGAGGCCCAGATGGAGCGGATGCCACCCACGGAGAGATGGGCTCCGGTGGCGGGTGACCAGATGATGGCGCCGCCCTGGTAGTTCTGGTAGACGCCGCCGTCCTTGAGGCCGCCTACTTCGTCGGTGGTGGGGTAGCCGAGGCGGCCTGATTCATACCCGGTGGCTGCCCAGAGTCCCCGGATTGCGCCGACGGAGAGGTGGGCTCCTGTGGCGGGTGACCAGATGATGGCGCCGCCCTGGTAGTTCTGGTAGACGCCGCCGTCCTTGAGGCCGCCCACTTCGTCGGTGGTCGGGTAGCCGAGGCCGCCGTTTTCGAACCCGGTGGCTGCCCAAAGGGCGCGGATGGCACCGAAGGAGATGTGGGCTCCTGTGGCCGGTGACCAGAGGATGGCGCCGCCCTGGTAGTTCTGGTAGCCGCCGCCGTCCTTGAGGCCGTACACCTCGGGGGTGGTGGCTGCACCAAGGGCGCCATTGAGCGAAGCTGCTTTTATGGCGATCGGAGTCTGTGCGGTCGCAGCCGTGGTGAAAGTCCACGTCTTGTCCACGGCCAGGGCGTTGCCGGCAACATCCTTCACACCGCTGGTACCGCCCTTGATCGTGGCGGTGTACTTGGTCCCCGCTGCAAGGTCGGCGTCAGGGTTCAGGTTTGCAACTTTGCCGGCGGCGCCGTAAGACACTGTCGCGGTCACGGGAGCCGTTCCGTCGGTCAACGTGAACGTGTCCGCGGTGATTGTGGAGGCGTCCATGGCCTCCGAGAACGTGCCCGTCACATTGGCTGTCACTGCCACGTCGGAGGCACCCGCGGCGGGAGACGTGGCCGTCACGGTCGGAGCCGTGGTGTCACTGCCGCCACCGGTCGGGTCGAAGTAGTGCCAGTACTGGCTGGTGGCATTGGCATCTGCCAGCAGCAGGAGGCCGCTGTTTGCAGTGCCCCAGGCAGCGCTGTTGACGTTCTGCTTCGTCGACGTCACGTTGTGCACGAACTGGTCGGCATCGACGATCCGGGCCGTTTTGGTGGTGGTGAAGCTGATCTTGTCCAGGGGCGTGGACTTTTCGTAGATTGCGCCGCCCGAGGCGGTGCAGACGCCGGCGTCGGTGGTGCCCGACGGCTTGGGATAGGTGGCGAAGGTACGCAGCCGCTGGGTGCTCTCGTCGATCATGACGATCACCCGGTTGGGGCACTCGGCGACGGTGGCGATTGTATGCGCCGACCATGTTGTGCCGCTCAGGGCCAGCAGCTGGATCTGGGGCTGCGACGGGGACGTGTACGAGGTCTTGATCGCCGCGAAGACGCGTCCGCCGGAGGAGTCCAGCCACTTGAGGTTCATGTGGTCATCGCTGCTGCGCTGCCCGGACACCGCAGCCACGGGAGTGCTCCAGGCCGTCGTTGATGCGCCGTCCACGTGGTAGCTCCAGTACATTCCATCGGTGGAGTCCCCCATCTGCCGGCTCCACATCACCCCGATCTTTCCGTCGAAGGAAATCACCGCCGAGGTGTCATCCACGGAGACGTTGCTCATCGATCCCGGAACCTGGAACGGGGGACCCCACGTCTTGCCGTCAGTAGCCGTCACGTTCAGGTAGATCTTGTTGTCCTCCTGCCAGGTGGACCACACCCTGCCGGTGGAGTCCTTGTCGATGGTCAGGACTTCGACTTTGGAATTGTTGATCTGGCTGGAACCGAGCAGCGTGTACTTCTTGGTACCGGCGTCGTAGCTGTAGCGGCGCATCGTTGTGGGGAAGTTTGGCTCAGCCGGCAGTTCATCATTCACGAAGCGGTAGCTTGCAACGTACAGCGTCTTCCCGTCCCACAGCACGTCATGATGCGTGTTGGCCCGCGACTCCGTCGCCACGCCGGTGTCCACCCAGGAACCCGTGGCTGCGTTGAACCTGAAGATGTGGAACTTGGCGGAGGAAGTGTCCCACAAATTCCCCCACCAGGATCCGTCGTTGAACCACAACACGCTCGTGGCGCGCTTGGTGCCTGTGGGGGTCGCAGTACCGGCATGCGACGGGCCTTCAACACCGACATCGCCTGTCGCGGCGGATACCGGCACCGGTGCCACCAGCACACCCAGAGCAATCAACGCCGCTGTCAACAGACCACGGAAGAACGGATTCTTTTTCAATTTAGCCCCCAAGGTGAAAGCCGCCACCGATTCCTGATCCGATCAGTGTTGTTGCTCGGGGCACCCGAAACAATTCCGGGCACCCCCTAATTAGTGCCCCTATAGCCTGTCGGTGGGCTACCTACGGCCGCAGCCCTTCTGCGGCGCCGGTCCAAGGTCAGGGCAGCCCGGCCATCCGCGCCGCCAGATGCAGGGCCGCCAGCCGGCCGGTGCCGCGCGGATCACCACCGCACAGGTCGAAAATCCGCTGCAGCCGGTGGTGCATCGACTGCCGTTCCAGGTGCAGTTCGCGCGCCGACTGCGCGGTGTTGCAGCCGGAGTCCAGCCACACCTGCAGGGTCTCGAGCAGCTGGGACTGGCGCTGCGCATCGTGTTCCAGGACTGCCCGCAACTGCCGGTTGACGAACGCCTCCCGGGATGAGGGATCCAGGCAGGTCAGGGCGAGGCTTTCCACGGCGGTGTCCTGGGCGTCCAGCACCACCAGGCCGCGTGCCGCGTGCCGCCTGCGCGCCGATGCGTTCCGGCGCTGGATCTGCCGTACCTCCAGGGCCCGCCGGGCTTCCGCCAGTGACCAGGCCGCCTCCGCCACCCCGTCAGCCAGCGGACCCACGGCGATCACGGCATCGTGGTCACCCTCCAGGTCCCGGAGGGATTCCAGGAGCTGCCGCCGCGCACCGGCAGTTTCGGTGCACGGCAGCCCGATCATCACCACCAGTTCGGTGTCGTCCAGGTAGGCGGCGCACGGGATCCGCTGTGAGCTCAGGAAATTTTCGACGGCGCCGCGCAGCTCCTGCGGTGCCGCCGCGTGGATGGCTGCCACCACGGCGGGGGAGTCCGTGGGGAAACCCGCAGCGGGGGCCAGCTGCTCCAGGCGCCACTCCGGCGCGGAATTGAGCACGGCGCGCATCAGTTCGGCACCCGCCAGGGCATGCAGCCCCGGGGGTGTGTGCTGCAGCAGTGCCAGGCCCAGGATGTCCACGGCCCGCTCTCCGGCCACCTGCGCAAGGGCCGTGTCCGCGACATCGGGCACATGCACCTCCAGCCGCCCCATCAGGACCCCGCGCACGGGGATGTCGACGGTGATCACCGTTCCGCCGGCCACCGCGTAGAAGCCGCCGTGCCCACCGGTCCCTGTGCCGTCGTCGTCCGCTGTTCCTTCGCCGGCAGCCGCGTCCACCCCGCCGTTCCAGCCCTCCGGAACGGCGCTGCCCATGGTGACGCCCCAGGGGGAGGTGAGTTTTACGGCTGACCCGGTGATGCCGGCCAGCACGCCAAGGATCTTGTCCAGTGCCGCACCGTGGGCGAGTTCGGCCGCCATGGCGCGCGTCGCGGCATCTGCCTGCTGCAGGTGCCCCACGGACTCGCTGACCAGCATCGAATTGATGGCCTGCATGACGCCGACAAACGGGACCACCTTCCGAAGTTCCACGACGGGAAGGCCGTATTCCTCCGCCTTCTGCAGCATGTCCGCAGGGATTTCCGGCAGTGCCCCGCCGGTCTCGATGGCCAGGGCTGCGACGCCCCGCTGCGCCAGCCCGCGGACGTAGTCTTCGCGTTTTGCCGGGGAGGCGGTGGCCAGCGTGATCCCGCCGCAGAGCAGCAGTTCGCCACCGCGCAGCAGGGGAGCGATGTCCAGCACTTCGCTGGAGTGCACCCAGCGGACCGGCTGCGCGTCGGCCATGGCCCCTTCCGGGTGGACCACTGGATCTGCGGCGGCAAGGGCGGGGTGGGCGAGTATTTCGCCAAGAAACACTGACACGACAGTCCGTAACGTAGTAGGAGGATTTGTTCGACAGATTATATCTTGTTGCTTGTGATGAGGGCCACATAGCCTTATTTGTACTTATCCACCTCACGGAGGCCCCCATGCAAGAAAAGCTTTCAACAGCCACGCACGGCCAACCTGACCAGGCCACGCAGGACCACAACGCCGTGGACCACGAAGCCTGGCTGCAGCCCATCCCCGAATCAGCACGCACACGCAAGGTATCCGGCCAGTTCTGGATCTGGGCGGGCGCCAACCTGGCACCCATCAACTGGGTGCTGGGGGCACTCGGCATCCAGCTGGGACTCGGATTGGCGGACACCATCACCGTCCTGGTGCTGGGCAACCTGATCGGCATGCTGCTCTTTGGCTGCTTCGTCCTCCTCGGACAAAAGAGCGGAGCCACCGGCATGGTCCTGGCCCGGGCGGCATTCGGCCGGCGCGGCAACTACCTGCCGGCCGCCATCCAGGCCCTGCTGGTCATCGGCTGGTGCGCGGTGAACACGTGGATCATCCTGGACCTGGTCATGGCACTCTTCGGAACCCTCGGGTGGGTTGACCCGGACGCCCCCAACTATGGCTGGAAGATCGGCGTCGCCACCTTCATCATGGCCCTCCAGGTGGCCATCGCCTGGTTTGGCTACAAGGCGATTGCCGCCTTTGAAAAATGGACCGTTCCGCCCACCATCCTCATCCTGGCCGTCATGTCCGCGGTGGCATGGTTCGGCATGGACATCGACTGGAGCTACGCAGGTCCTGCCGGCGCCGTCCTGGAAGGCTCCGAGCGCATCGCCGCCATGAGCGCCGTCATGACCGCCATCGGCATCGGCTGGGGCATCACCTGGTTCACCTACGCCGCGGACTACTCCCGGTTCGTCAGCACCAGCGTCCCCAAGAAAAAGGTCTACCTCGCTTCTGTACTCGGGCAGTTCATCCCCGTCGTGTGGCTCGGTGTCCTGGGTGCAAGCCTCGCCACCAACAGCGGCGAGATCGATCCCGGCAAGCTGATCGTCCTGAACTTCGGTGCCATGGCGCTGCCAGTGCTGCTGATGGTGCTCCACGGCCCCATTGCCACCAACATCCTGAACATCTACACCTTCTCCGTGGCCACCCAGGCCCTGGACATCTCCATCAGCCGCCGCAAGCTGAACCTGTTCGTCGGCGTCTTCTCGCTCGCCGCCGTCGTCTTCTTCATCTTCCAGGAGGACTTCGCCGCAGTACTCGACGCCTGGCTGATCGGCCTGGTGGCCTGGGTGGCCGCCTGGGGCGGAATCATGCTGGTGCACTACTTCTGGCTGGAGAAGCGCTGGCCGGGCGGAACCGATCGGCTGTTCGACGGCGTCGGCACAAAGCGGCTGCCGGTGGTCAACTTCGCCGGCGTCATCTCCCTCGTGGCCGGGATCTTCGCAACGTGGCTGTTCATGTACGGCCTGATCCCCATCATGCAGGGCCCCATCGCCGTGGCCCTGGGCGGCTGGGACCTGTCCTGGCTGGCCGGCGGCCTGACCAGCGCCGGGGTGTACGCCATCCTCGGCCCGCGCCAGCACATCCGCTACCTCGCCATCGAGCCGCGCACCACGCAGCAGGCCGCAGCCGCCCCTGATGCCGCAGGCGCTCCGGAAGCAGAGAGCAAAGGGACGGAAAGCACGCCCGCCCTGCCCGCCCTCTAAGCTCACCATCCCGTAGAACCAGGCGGGCGCCCAGCGCCCGCCGAAAGGATTTCCCGTGAACCAGCCCGCCATCGCGGACCCCCTGCACCCCATCACCTGGCCCGAAGGCTTCAAGGCCGCAGCGTCCTTCACCTTCGATGTGGACGCCGAGTCCTGCACCATCGCCCACGATCCCACCAGCCCCCGGCGCATGTCGCTGATGAGCCACCAGTCCTACGGCCCGAAGATCGCGGTTCCAAGGCTGCTCGCCATCCTGGCCCGCCAGGAAATCCAGGCCACCTTCTTCATCCCCGGTTTCACCGCCGAGTCCTACCCCGACGTGGTCCGGCAGATTGTCGACGGCGGGCACGAGGTGGCCCACCACGGCTACCTGCACGAGCCCATGCAGGGCATCGACGCCGCCACCGAGGCCAGCTACATCGACCGCGGCCTGGAGGCCCTCGCCAAAGTCGCAGGTGTCCGGCCTGTGGGCTACCGGGCACCCTGGTGGGAGCTCAACTGGCACTCTCCGGGCCTCCTGGCGGACCGCGGCTTCCTCTACGATTCGAGCCTGCTCGACGGCGATGCACCCTACCGCTTCGCTGTCGCCGCGGACGATCCCCGGGACATCGTCGAGATCCCCGTGGACTGGACCCTTGACGACTGGGAGCAGTACGCGTTCTACCCCGGAGTCACCGGCAGCGGCGTGATCGAGAGCCCGGCGAAGGTCCTGGAAATGTGGACGCTTGAAGCCGAAGCACACCACTCACAGGGCAGCTGCTTCGTCCTCACCAACCACCCCTTCATTTCCGGCCGGCCCTCCAAGGCCGTCGCGCTGGAGCAGCTCATGGAGCGGGTCAAGGCAATGGACGGCATGTGGGTGACCAGCATGGAGAACATTGCCCGGCACACCAAGGCCACGGTCACCGAGGTCCACACCCACGCGCGGATCGAGGTGCCGGTATTCCCGGGCGCGGGTGCACAGTTCAAGCCGGCCGTCGTGCGGCAGGGGGTGCTGGCCTAGCGTCCGTGGGCAAGAGCGGCCGGCGGCGGGATTTCCCGCCGCCGGCCGCTTTTGGTTGCCCATGGACACCATCCATGGGTGCTGCCTATGGTGGCCGTGAGGGCCGGCTGCCGCCGGCCGGAAGGAGCCTTCACATGGAACTGGCCAACAACGCTGCGGACGGCATCGGGCAGGAGCTGGACTGGCAGGTCCCGCTCTACGAACAGCTCCACCGGAGTCCGGAACTCGGCCTCGCCGAACACCAAACCTCCGCAGCCGTTGCCGAGAAGCTGGCCGCCTGGGGCTTCGATGTCCGGCACTTTGGCGGTACCGGTGTGGTGGGTGTGCTTGCCAACGGGGCAGGCCCCGGGGTCCTGGCCCGGGCCGACATGGATGCCCTCCCGGTCGCCGAGGCAACAGGCGCAAGCTACGCCTCCGCCAACCCGGGGGTGATGCACGCCTGCGGGCACGATATGCACGTGGTGGCCCTGCTCGGGGCGGCCAAGTACCTCGCCGGCCATCGGGATGCCTGGCGGGGAACCTACACCGCCCTCTTCCAGCCGGCGGAGGAAACAGCGGCGGGCTCGCAGGCAATGCTCGACGACGGCCTGGCCGCCGGGATCCCGCGGCCGGACGTGGCGCTGGCCCAGCACGTCATGCCCACCGAGGCGGGAACCATCGGCACCACGCCGGGTCCCATCCTCTCGGCAGGTGATTCAGTCCGGATCACCGTCCACGGCCGGGGCGCCCACGGCTCGATGCCGCACAAGGCGGTTGATCCAGTGGTGCTCGCCGCCTCGATCGTCCTCCGCCTCCAGACCGTGGTGTCCCGTGAAACCATGCCGGGGAAGTTCGCCGTCCTGACCGTTGGGTCCCTGCGGGCGGGTGCCACGGCCAACATCATCCCGGACCGGGCCGAGCTGCTGCTCAACCTCCGCACCTACGACGTTGACTTGCGGACCGCCATCATGGCGGCGATCGAGCGGATCGTCCGGGGTGAGTGCGCAGCTGCGGGCTCGCCGCAGGAACCGGAGTTCGAGTACTACGACCAGTACCCGCTGACCAGCAACGATCCGGAAGCCAACGCCCGGGTCACCGCCGCCTTCACGGAGGCTTTCGGCGCCGATGCCGTCTACCAAACTGCCCCGCAGACAGCGTCGGAGGATTTCAGCCGCATTCCCGACGCCTTCGGCATTCCGTACGTGTACTGGGTGGTGGGCTCCGTGCCGCCGGAAACCTACCGGCGGGCGGTGGCGAACGGAACGGTGGACGCCGACATCCCGGCCAACCACTCGCCTTCGTTCCTCCCCGCCGTCCACCCCACCCTCGCCGTGGCCACGCGGGCCCAGGCGGTAGCCGCGCTCGCCTACCTCGCAGCGCAGCCCGGTTAGGCCCCCGCCAGCAGGGACTTCATCTGCGCCGCGGCATCGCTGCCCGGGGCCGGCGTATAGACCACGATGTGCAGGTCCGGCCGGTCCGACGGGGACACCTGGTGGTGCTCCAGCTGGAGCACCCCCACCGCGGGGTGGTGGAACAGCCGCTCGCGGGACTCGAAACCCAGGATGTCGTACAGGTCCCAGCCCTGCCGGAACTCCGGGCTCGCCTCCTTGAGCCGTTCCACCTGGTACTGGATGTCAGGATCGCCCAGCCGCTGCCCGGTTTCGGCCCGGAACTCGGCCAGGAACCGTTTGCTGGTGGTGTCCCAGTCGGGAAGCAGGTTCCGGACGTAGGGGTCGGTGAACACCAGCCACAACAGGTTCCGGTCTGCCGCCGGCACAGTGGCGATATTGGGGTACAGCGCCGCGTAGGCCGTATTCCATCCCGCCACGCCCCAGTCCGGAAACAACGCGAAGGACGGATTGGGATCGAGGGCGTCCAGGAGGCGCTGGATGTGGGGCGGGGCAGTATCTGCTGCCGGCCCGGCAGGGGCCGCGGACGCGTAGCCACCCAGCGACAGGACGTAGCCCAGGCCGGTGCTCGACAAATGCAGCGCACGGCTGATGGCCTCCAGGACCTGCCGGGAGGGGCTGATGTCCCGGCCCTGCTCCAGCCACGTGTACCAGGTGACGCTGACGCCGGAAAGGAACGCCACCTCCTCGCGGCGGAGCCCCCGCTCACGGGTGCGGCCCACGGGCGGGAGGCCGTAGTCGGCCCGCAGCGCCTGGTCGCGCCGGGCCCGCAGGAAGAGGCCGAGTTCCTTGCGCCGTCCGGGATTGTTCACTCCTAAATACTATTACTCTGGTACTCACACTACTAGTAGCAGGGCTGTCTTCCACCCTGAACGCCGAACCAGCAGGATGGTAAGCATGCCTGCACTTCGCTCAAAAACAGTCACCCACGGCCGCAACATGGCCGGAGCCCGCGCACTGCTGCGCGCCTCCGGCGTTGCCAACTCCGACATCGGCAAGCCCATCATTGCCGTGGCCAACTCCTTCACCGAGTTCGTCCCCGGCCACACCCACCTGGCTCCGGTGGGCCGGATCGTCTCCGACGCGATCCTCGCCGCCGGCGCCGTGCCGCGCGAGTTCAACACCATCGCCGTGGACGACGGCATCGCCATGGGCCACTCCGGCATGCTTTACTCGCTGCCGTCCCGCGACCTGATCGCCGACTCCGTGGAGTACATGGTCAACGCCCACTGCGCCGACGCCCTGGTGTGCATCTCCAACTGCGACAAGATCACCCCCGGCATGCTCATGGCAGCCCTGCGGCTGAACATCCCCGTGGTCTTTGTCTCCGGCGGCCCCATGGAAGCTGGCCGGGTGACCCTGACCGACGGCTCCGTGCGCTCCCTGGACCTGGTGAACGCGATCGCCGACGCCGTGGACGAGTCCATCTCCGACGCGGACATCAACCTCATCGAAGAGAACGCCTGCCCCACCTGCGGTTCCTGCTCCGGCATGTTCACCGCCAACTCCATGAACTGCCTCACCGAGGCCATCGGACTTTCCCTGCCGGGCAACGGCTCCGTGCTGGCCACCCACACCGCCCGCAAGGCGCTGTACGAGAAAGCCGGCGCCACCGTCGTCGAGCTTGTGAAGCGCTACTACGACGGCGACGACGAGTCGGTGCTGCCCCGCTCCATCGCCACCGCCAAGGCGTTCGACAACGCCATGGCCCTGGACATCTCTATGGGCGGCTCCACCAACACCATCCTGCACCTGCTGGCCGCGGCCCAGGAGGCCGGCGTGGACTACGGCCTGGCCGAGATGGACGCCAAGTCCCGCCAGGTGCCCTGCCTGGCCAAGGTGGCCCCGAACGTGGCCAAGGACAAGACCTACTACATGGAGGACGTGCACCGCGCCGGCGGCATCCCCGCCCTGCTGGGCGAGCTGAACCGCGGCGGCCTCCTGCACAAGGACGTCCACTCCGTGCACTCCAACGACCTGGACGGCTGGCTGGACGACTGGGACATCCGCGGCGGCATAGCCACCGAAGAAGCGCAGGCCCTGTGGCACGCGGCTCCCGGCGGGGTCCGTTCCTCCACCGCGTTCTCGCAGTCGAACGAGTGGACCTCCCTGGACACAGACGCTGAAGGCGGCTGCATCCGCTCCGTGGAGCACGCCTACTCCAAGGACGGCGGCCTGGCCGTACTGCGCGGCAACGTCGCGGTGGATGGTGCCGTGGTGAAGACCGCCGGCGTGGACGAGTCCATCTGGACCTTCTCCGGCCCGGCTGTGGTCTGCGAATCCCAGGACGAAGCCGTGGAAAAGATCCTGAACAAGTCCATCAAGGAAGGCGACGTGGTGGTGATCCGCTACGAAGGCCCCAAGGGTGGTCCGGGCATGCAGGAAATGCTCTACCCCACGTCCTTCCTCAAGGGCCGCGGCCTGGGCAAGAAGTGCGCCCTCATCACGGACGGCCGCTTCTCCGGCGGCACCTCCGGCCTGTCGATCGGCCACATCTCCCCGGAGGCTGCGTCAGGGGGAACCATCGCGCTGGTGGAGGACGGCGACATCATCAGCATCAACATCAGCCAGCGCTCGCTGCAGCTGGAGGTCTCCGATGAGCTCCTGGCCGAGCGCCGCGAAAAGTTGCTGATCAACGGCGGCTACAAGCCCAAGGACCGGGACCGGCAGGTGTCCGCTGCGCTGCGCGCGTACGCCGCCATGGCCACCTCCGCGGACAAGGGCGCCGTCCGGGACGTGTCCCTGCTGGAGCGGTAACGCCCGACCCGGGCGGGGGAGGCAACAGGTCGGGTCCTCCGGCCCTCCTCCGCCCGGACATGCCGCGCCACACTGGGAAGGTGCGCAGGTTCTTCAAGGCACTTTCGGCAGCATCGCTGGCCGCCCTTGTCCTGGCCGGCTGCTCGCCGCAGCCGGGAAGTCAGCAACCGCCGTCGTCCTCTTCCGGCTCCGCCACCAGCTCCGAACGGGGCACCGCCACCGCCCCGGGACCGATGCCGACGACCACGGCCTCCGCCGGCCTGCCGGGGGAGCGCGGAGACGGTACGCCCGGAACCGCGGGGTGGAGCACGGTGCAGACGGCGGACCACACCATGGCGTTCGACCTGCCCGCCGCCTGGAGCGTCACCGATCCCGCGGGGGAACTGCCCGAGGGCGGAGGTGTCTTTGCGGAGGTTCGAAACCAGGCCGGCAAGCTCATGGCGACGCTGCGGACCAACATGGCCATCGGGTCGTCCTGCTCGCAGAAGTACCCGTATGAAGTGCTGGACACCGCAGGCATTCCGGAACTTGCCCTGGACGGTGTGGTGCCGCAGTTCGTGTTTGAGACCAGGGGAGATGCAGGGACGCCCGGGCCGCCTGGTGTCCAGGCAGCCTGTTACGGCATCACCTCCGGACCGGACCCAACCGGACCGTCCGCCTGCCCTATCCTGCACTTCTTCCGGTGGCCGCCCACCAGCGCCATGTTTGGTGCGTTCTACGATCCCCGGAACAATACAACTCCCGGTGACCCCTCGCTGCCGTATCCGGAACTGGCGAAGAAGTACCGGGAAACGGCCGAGTACGCGGACATCAGGCAAATGATTACGTCGCTGCGGCCGGTGCGGGGCGACGGATACTAAGCCATGGGCCGCAGCCGGCAGCAACGGCACGCACGACGACGGGCCGCAGCCGGCAGCAACGGCACGCACGACGACGGGCCGAAAGTCCCCGCCCCGCTGCCGCAGCACTCCGGTAGCCTTTTCCCATGGTGCAGGGAATTGCCGATTACCGGGCAGAAGGCATCCTGCTCGCCGGGGCAGGACGGGCCATCCTGCTGCAGCTGGCCAACCCTGCGATCGGCCGCGGGGTGGCAGCGCACAGCACGTTCACCCAACGCCCCGTCAACCGGCTGAAGGGCACGCTCACCTACGTGTACGGCGTGGTGTACGGAACCGAAGAGCAGGTCAAGGAGGTCCGGCGCAGGGTCAACCGTGCCCACGTCCCGGTACGCCGTCCGGAGGATGGATCGTCCGCCGGCTACAACGCCTTCGACCCGGTACTTCAGCTCTGGGTGGCAGCCACGCTGTACGACACAGCGCTGACCATCATCGAGAAGATCCACGGCCCGCTCGAGGACGCCGCCGCTGACGCGATGTACCAGGACTACTCACGGATCGGCACCGCGCTGCAGCTTCCACCGGACATGTGGCCAAAGGACCGGGCCGCCTTCGGCCGCTACTGGGAAGACCAGGTCGCCACCCTCCACGCCGAGGAAGAGGGTGTGCGCGTGGGCCGCGGCCTGCTGTTCCCCAAGCACACTGCCCTTTGGTACCGGGCCATCATGCCGTCCGCGAGGTTCCTCACCGCGGGGCTCCTCCCCGAGCAGCTGCGCAAGGACTTCGGCCTCGCCTGGAGCGACCGCCACCAGCGCCGCTACGACCGGACCTGGCGCATCCTCGCGGTGGCCTACCCCATGCTTCCGCTGCGCATCAGGCACTGGTTCAAGGACTACTGCCTGGCCGAACTGGAAAAGGACCTCCGGAGGAGCCCGCAGGCTGCGCAGCACCAAGGCATCCGTGCGTAGTTCCACCCCTTTGGAGCGGCGGATCGATGAACGCGCCCACCGCTTCCTGGCCACGGCCCCCGCCAACGGTGTCAAGGCCAAGCTCACTGAATTCACTGTTTTTGGACTCAAGCAGGGCTGGGCCTGCATTTTCGGCGCTGCGCTCCTGGCCGTGCTGCTGGCGGCCAGGCTCTGGTATCCGGACGGTGCAGGGCTGGCGCGCAACGACTTCCTGACCGTCGCCGCCGTCGTGATTCAAATCCTGATGGTGGCGTTCAAGCTGGAAACGCTGCGCGAACTGCGGGTGATCGTCCTGTTCCATCTGGTGGGCACGGTGATGGAGCTGTTCAAGACCGATATGGGTTCCTGGTCTTACGGGGCCGAAGGCGTCCTGCGCATCGGTACCGTACCGCTGTTCAGCGGTTTCATGTACGCCGCCGTGGGCTCGTACATGGTGCGCGTCTACCGACTGTTCGACCTTCGCTTCGCTGCCTACCCGCGCCGCTGGGTCACCGCGGTCCTCGCTGCCGCCGTCTACGCCAACTTCTTCACCCACCACTACATCTGGGACCTGCGCTGGGTGCTGCTCGCCGCCGTCGTGCTCATCTTTGGCCGGTGCGTGATGCACTTCCGCGTTTTCCGGCGGGAGTTCCGCATGCCGCTGGTGGTGTCCTTCCTGCTGGTGGCGCTGTTCATCTGGCTGGCCGAGAACATCGCCACATGGTCCGGCGCGTGGCTCTACCCGAGCCAGGTGGACGGCTGGCACCCGGTGGGCCTGGAAAAACTCGTGGCCTGGTTCCTGCTGATGATCATTTCCGTGGTGCTGGTGGCCTGGGTCTACAAGCCGCGGCCGCCGGAACCGGAGAACGCCCGGCCCCGGGAGGTTCGGCGCCCCGCCGGGCTGCGCTAAAGGGGGTCTGGCAAAACCCGTTTCAGCAGGGCCCTCGCTAGGGCCCCGGCGGCACGGTTTGATGGAAACCATGGCCCCCGAAACACTTCTTACCAGTACCAGCGCGCCCCAAAAACCCGGCGCGCAACACCCCGCGCACTGGGGCGGCGTCTTCGCCATGTCACTGTGCGTCTTCGGGCTCATCGCATCCGAGTTCATGCCGGTCAGCCTGCTGACCCCCATAGCCGCCGAACTCCAGGTCTCCGAGGGGATGGTAGGCCAGGGCATTGCCATCTCCGGGCTGTTTGCCGTCCTCACCAGCTTGTCCGTATCCGCGTTGGCCGGCAACATGAACCGCAAGGCGCTCCTCTTGGGCCTGACCACGTTAATGGCGGTCTCCGGGGCCCTGGTGGCGATGGCCCCGGGATACCTGCTCTTCATGGTCGGCCGGGCCCTGATTGGCGTGGTGATCGGCGGGTTCTGGTCCATGTCCGCTGCAACCGCCATGCGGCTCGTGCCGGCACACCAGGTGCCGCGTGCCTTGGCCATTTTCAACGGTGGCAACGCCCTTGCCACCGTCCTGGCCGCGCCCCTGGGCAGCTACCTGGGGTCGGTCATCGGCTGGCGTGGAGCGTTCTTCTGCCTGGTTCCCGTGGCGGTGCTCGCCCTGGTCTGGCAATGGATCAGCCTTCCTTCAATGAAGGCCGGGACGCGGGCTGCGGGCAGCGTTTTCGGGATTTTCGCCGCATTCAAGAGCCGCACCGTCGCCTGGGGCATGGCCGCCTGCGGGTCCTTCTTCATGGGGCAGTTCGTCCTGTTCACCTACATCCGTCCGTTCCTGGAGACAGTGACCCGCGTTGATGTGGCCACGGTGTCCCTGGTCCTGCTGGTGATCGGTGTGGCGGGCTTTGCCGGCACCATGCTGATTGGCCGTTTCCTGGGCAAAGGCCTGTACCGGACCTTGGTGGCCATTCCCGCACTGATGGCAGTCATCGCGGCCGCCCTCGTTCCGGCCGGCGGCTGGCTTGCCGCCGTGGTGGTGCTCCTG
Source organism: Pseudarthrobacter sp. 05T312 (assembly GCF_056396685.1). Lineage (NCBI taxonomy): Bacteria > Bacillati > Actinomycetota > Actinomycetes > Micrococcales > Micrococcaceae > Pseudarthrobacter > Pseudarthrobacter sp. 05T312. Next base: position 60,911 of record NZ_JBFTLY010000002.1, on the reverse strand, counting down.
GGCTTCTGGGGACTGATGTCCACGTCCGCCCCGGTGGGCTGGTGGAGCTGGATCGCGGAAGCCATGCCGCACGACGCCGAGGCCGGTGGAGGCCTGATGGTGGCCGTGGTCCAGACCTCGATCGCGGTCGGCTCCACGCTGGGCGGCGTGCTCTTCGACTCCGCCGGCTATGGCGGGGCCTTCCTGACGGGAGCAGCCATCCTGGCGGTTTCGTCGGTCCTCGCAGGCCTGACGGTCAGGTTCACGGACCGGCCCGCCTGACCGTCTCCAAGTTTCAATCCATCCCAAACAACAGGAGGAGAACATGAAGTACACCAAGAGCGGCGGCCAGACCTCGGCCGGGCCGAAGGAATGGTTCACCGGCACCGTGCAGATTGACGGCATCCGCAACCCCGATGAACAGTCAGCCATCGGTTGCGCGCACGTCCGGTTCGCCCCCGGTGCCCGCACCGCCTGGCACCACCACCCCAAGGGCCAGACACTCTACGTCACCGATGGGGTGGGGCTGGTAGCGCGGCGCGGCGGGGAGATCCAGGAGATCCGTCCGGGCGACGTGGTCTACATCGAGCCGGGGGAAGAACACTGGCACGGGGCAACGCCGGAGCGCTTCATGGCGCACGTCGCCATGCATGAAGCGGATGCTGACGGGCAGGTTGTCACCTGGCTCGATCACGTCACCGACGAGGAATACGGCGCCTGACCACGCAAAGAAGGTGGGCGGACGACGGCGGGAAGGTCCGCCGTCGTCCGCCCACCTTCCTGCGTCAGCAGGTCAGTCCTCGTAGGTATTGGCGATGTACACGTCGCACGGGGCGTTGTGCGCCACGCTGTTGGCGACGCTGCCCAGGAGCCGGCCAATGCCGCGCATCCTGCGGTTGCCCACCACGATCACCCGGGCGTCCAGGCGGATGGCTTCCTTGATCAGTGAATCAGCGGGCTTGCCGCGGGCTGCGAAGTGGGTAATTTCCACTCCCGGCCGGGATGCGCCCAGGGACCTTGCCACGAGCTCGGAGCTGTCGGCGTTGGAAATCCTCACCTTATCCGAGCCAACGCCAAAGGTTTCGGCGTTCTCCATTTCGAAGGCGGTCACCACATGCAGTGAGGCCCCCAGCGACTCGGCCAGGTCCAGCGCAACTTCCGCCGCCTTCCGCGCGGACGGGCTGGCGTCCACCCCTACAACCACTACTCCACTCATAATTTCGCTCCTTCATCAGGTCCCGGCATTAACGTCCATTGGCAAGTCTAAGGACTACCCGCCTTGAGCCGGCCTAACCGTAGACTCTGAGGGCGCGTCCCGAAAGGGCCGACGGGAAACGAAGGTGAGGGGGGAACATGGCGGAGCTGAACCAGGCCGCGCAGGACCTGACGGGCCTGCCGCCCGTCTACGTTGAAGTGCCGGACAAATCCGGGATGCCGGGGGCAGGCACCAGCAGGCTCCTGAACACCGTCCTCACAGAAGCGGAAGCCCTGGTGGCTGCCGAACCGGCGCCGGCCCTGCAGCCCACCAAGGCACAGGAACGCTGGAGCACCATACTGGGGGTCACCTGGATCCTGGGGTCCATCACCGCAGGAGTGATGCTGGGACTCTACAAGCATGCGGTCCAGGACGGGGACGCCGGACAAGCCGGCTGGGTGCTGACAGCGCTGGCAGTCCTCGTCCCGTGCCTCCTCGCGCTGGGTGCCTACCCTACGTGGAAGCGGCGGAAGTTCATCAAGGAATATAAGCCGCGACACCAGGACTGGGTGGCCCGCTTCGTCGGAAACTGGCCGCTCCGGGAGCGTCTGACCGACGTGGATGCCATCCCTGATGTCTGGCAGCGGGTCAGTACCCGGACCATGGCGGACACCCTGGAAGAAGATCGGAAGGCCGTCCTGGCCCAAGGAGCCCCAGACGATCATTCCGCCACGCTGCTGGCCGGGGCGCTTGCCGCCGTGAGCGCATGGGCGCGTGCGCCCTGGTCGGACCCCGCCCTGTACCGTGCCGCCCATGAGGCAGTTGACCGGTTCGGCGAACTGGCAGGCCGACGGCGAACGGACGCTGGAACGCCCGGGCCTGCGTCGAACGCACAGTAGCTGCGGCGCCGGGCCTAGCTGCCGACCTTTGCCTGCGCCGTTTCCATAATGTTTTCGGTGACCGCCCAGGATGCCAGGAGCTTGAGGGCTTCCGCGGAGGGGCTGCCGGGCGTGGCGGGATAGACCGTGAGGGTGTGCCCCGGGTCTTCTTCGAGCCCCAGCACCTGGTAGTTCAGCTCAAGGAGCCCCACCACGGGGTGCTGGAAGAACTTGGTGCCCGCGTAGTGCCGGCGGACGTTGTGGGCTGCCCAGAGCGTGCGGAAGACGTCGCTCCGCATGGAGAGTTCGCCGATGAGTTCGGCAATGCCCTTGTCATGGGGGTTGCGGCCGGCCTCCCGGCGGAGGATGGCGACATTGGTGTGGGCAGCCCGGTCCCAGTCCGTGTAGAAGTTCTGGGCCCGCGGGTCCAGGAAAATGAAGCGCGAGTGGTTGGCCGGCCGTGACGGATTGCGGTACATGTCCGAATACAGCGCGTAGCCCAGGGTGTTGGCGGCCACGATATCCAGGCGGTTGTTACCAATGAAGGCCGGAGCTTCGGTGATCGCGTCCAGCAGGAACTGCAGCTCCGGCCGGACCTTCGACGGCGCGGAACCCCCGGCGCCCGCGGCACGCTTGCGGCCTGACGTGTTGGCCGCCCGGGCCAGGTCGTAGAGGTGGTCATGCTCGGCGCGGTCCAGTTCCAGGGCGCCGGCGATGGCATCCAGGACGCTGTCCGAAACACCGTGCAGGTTTCCCCGTTCCAGCCGGGTGTAGTAGTCGACGCTGACGCCTGCCAGCCGCGCCACTTCCTCACGGCGCAGCCCAGGCACCCGCCGGCGGCCGCCGTAGGGTTCGATCCCAGCCTGCTCCGGGGTGATCCGTCCACGGCGTGAGGAGAGGAACTGCCGTACCTCGGCTCGGTTATCCATAGGGAACACGTTACGACGAATGGCGGGACCGTAAGGAGGTTCTGCCAGAACCAGTTACGGCAGGACCCTCGCCATGGATGCCGGGGACGGGTTTGATGGAGATGTCCCGTTCAGCCGTTCCACCCTTTGGAGGACCCAGCATGCGCGCAACCATCATGCACGCGCCCGGAGACGTCCGCGTCGAGGACCGTGACAAGCCCACCATCCAGAAGCCCACGGACGCAGTCATCAAACTCGCTGCCGCCTGCGTGTGCGGGTCCGATCTGTGGCCATACCGCGGCGCCGACAAGATCTCCAGGCCAGTTCCCATGGGCCACGAGTACGTGGGAATCGTCGAGGAAGTCGGGTCCGACGTGAAGAACGTTATGCCCGGCCAGTTCGTCGTGGGGTCCTTCATTGCATCGGACAACACCTGCGAGATCTGCCGCTCCGGCTACCAGAGCGGGTGCGTCCACCGCCAGGGCGTGAGCGGTTCCCAGGCGGAGTACCTCCGCGTCCCTTTGGCGGATGGCACGCTGGTGGCCACGCCTGGCATGCCCGACGCCGACAAGGTTCCGTCGCTGCTGGCCGCCTCCGATGTCCTGGGTACAGGATGGTTTGCCGCGAAGGCGGCCCAGGTGGGCCCCGGCAAGACAGTGGCTGTGGTGGGCGACGGCGCTGTCGGGCTTTTGGGGGTCCTCGCAGCCAGGCAGATGGGTGCCGAACGGATCATCGCCATGTCGCGCCACGCGGCCCGGCAGGCACTGGCCCGCGAGTTTGGTGCCACCGACATCGTGGCGGAGCGCGGTGACGCGGGTGTGCAGAGGATCAAGGAACTTACCGGCGGCCTTGGCGCGCACTCTGTCCTGGAAGCCGTGGGCACGCAGGAGTCGATGCTGCAGGCCATCCACGCCACACGGGCCGGCGGGCATGTGGGATTCGTGGGCGTCTCCCATGACGTCTCGCTGCCCGGCCGGGACCTGTTCTCCTCGCACGTCCACCTGCACGGCGGCCCCGCCCCGGTCCGGGAGTACCTGCCGGAGCTGATCGACCTGATCCTCAGCGGCGGGATCAACCCCGGAAAAGTGTTCGACCTCGAACTGCCGCTGGAGCAGGCCGCAGACGCATACAAAGCCATGGACGAACGCCGGGCCATTAAGGTGCTCCTCCGTCCCTGACCAGGTTACGTACAGGAACATCGCCAAAGGTAGGACTCTCAAGACCAGTTACAGCAGGGCCCCGCTGGCCCGTCCTTTTCAGGGGTTCGCTCCGAACAACCCCGGTAGCATCTTAAATATCCCCCAACAGATCACAGGAGAACCATGACTACCGTCAAGGCTTATGCATCCCCGTCCGCCACGGAGGACCTGGTGGCAACCACCATCGAGCGCCGCGAAGTGGGTCCCCACGACGTCCTGATCGACATCAAGTTCGCCGGCATCTGCCACTCGGACATCCACACTGTCCGCGGTGACTGGGGCCCGCAGCAGTACCCGCTGGTTCCCGGCCACGAGATCGCCGGCATCGTCACCGAGGTAGGTTCCGCCGTCACCAAGCACGCAGTAGGCGACCGTGTTGGGGTTGGCTGCATGGTCAACTCCTGCAAGGAGTGCGTCAACTGCCAGAAGGGCGAGGAGCAGTACTGCCTCAAGGGAAACATCGGCACCTACGGCGCCGTTGACCGCGATGGCACCATCACGCAGGGCGGCTACTCCACCCACGTTGTGGTGACCGAAGACTTCGTTGTCACCATTCCCGAGGGCATCGACCTGGACGTCGCCGCACCGCTGCTGTGCGCCGGCATCACCACTTACTCACCGCTGCGGCACTGGGGCGCCGGCCCCGGCAAGAACGTTGCCGTCGTCGGTCTCGGCGGCCTGGGCCACATGGCCGTCAAGCTTGCCCACGCCATGGGCGCCGAAGTAACCGTCCTGTCCCAGTCGCTGAAGAAGCAGGAGGACGGCCTGAAGCTCGGCGCCGACCACTACTATGCCACCAGCGACGAGAACACCTTCTCCGATCTCGCCGGCTCGTTCGACCTGATCATCAACACCGTCAGCGCCTCGATCGACATCAGCGCCTACCTCGGCCTGCTGAAGCTCGACGGCGCCCTGGTCAACGTCGGCGCCCCGGCGGAACCCCTTCCCGTCAACGCCTTCGCGCTGATCGGCGGACGCCGTTCCTTCGCCGGCTCCATGATCGGTGGCATCCGCGAGACCCAGGAGATGCTCAACTTCTGCGCCGAGCACGGGCTGGGCGCCGAGATCGAGGTCATCCCGGCTGAGAAGATCAACGACGCCTACGAGCGCGTGCTGGCATCGGATGTCCGGTACCGCTTCGTGATCGACACCGCCACCCTCTAAGGCACCCCCGCTTCCATGGCGCGCACGGCGGGCCGGCTCCCTTCCGGGCCGGCCCGCCGTCGGGCTTTAACAAGCGGACGACGGCGGGCCAAGCCTTACGGCCCCAGGCTCGCCAGGATTGAAGCGGCCGGGCCCTCCACACAGTTCCGGTAGTTGATGCCCGACCACAGGTTCAACCAGTCCGGCTCTCCCGCTGCCGCCGCAGCGGCCCGCAAGGGCGTTGTGAGATGGTGGATTTCCGGGTAGCCGTAGGGGGCCTCGGCGTCGTGGCGGCGCATGAACTCGTTGTACAGTCCGCGGGCATTGCGGCCCGAAAAGGCCCGGGTGACGGCCGTGGTGGTGAAACGGTCCGGGGACGCCAACGCGGCCCGGTGCGCCGGTTTGGTTCCCGCTTCGTCGGCGCGGAGGAATGCCGTGCCGGCCTGCACGGCGACGGCACCGACGGCCAACGCGGCGCGGGTGTGATCCGCCGTGGCAATGCCGCCCGCTGCCACCAGGGGCACCTCCAGGTCGGCGAGGTCGCCAAGGATCCCGTGGAGGGGCACCAGGGGAGGAGGCGCATCCGCCTTGAACGTGCCCCGGTGGCCGCCGGCTTCGGGCCCCTGGACGCACAGGGCATCAGCGCCCCGGGTAAGCGCCTGGAGGGCCTCTTCCCGGCCGGTCACCGTGGCCATGACGTACACACCGCGATTCTTCAGGGCCTCGACAATGTCGGCGCCCGGAAAATCGAAGGTAAAGGACACCACGGCGGGTGCAAGGTCCAGCAATACTTCGAGCTTTTGGTGCCAGCCGTCGTCGTCATGCCTCGGCTCGCCCAGGGCCACCCCGAAGCGTTCCGCATCGGGGGCCAGCGACCTGGCGTATTGCTGCAGGGAGGCCTGGCTGATGACCGATTCCTGGGGCACGAACAGGTTCACGCCGAAGCGCTTGTCCGTTTGTTCCCTCACTGCCGCGATCTCTGCCCGCATGGCCGCGGCAGTCTTGTAGCCTGCCGCCACGAAACCCAGTCCGCCACCTGCGCTCACCGCTGCTGCCAGTTGCGGGGTGGAAGGTCCGCCGGCCATCGGAGCCTGGATGACGGGGAGCCCCAGCGATTCGAACGTGAACCTGGTGTGCCTCTGCTGCGTTGCCATGAGCCCTTCCCCTCGTTTGGCTATCCCTGACGAATGCTACGCCGGATCTTCATGACCAATGCTTAAGGCAGCAAAAAGGGCGTTGACGACGGCGGGKGGGGGCCGCCGTCGTCAACGCCCTGTGCGGGTGGGCGGCTTAGAGGGCCAGTGCCGGCTCGTTCCCGCGGACGCTCAAGGTGAAGGTGTTGGGTCCGCTGCAGGTGACGGCAATGCGGCAGGTGGTGGTGTTGTGGCGCGCGGAGAGGTCGGAGACCGCGGAATCGAGGGTCTCGTGGAGGGAAGCCCGGTCCCAGATCTTCAGCGTCACGGATTCGGCAGTGTTAAACGTCATTGTTCAGTACTTTCCTGTGTCAAGCCGGTTGTGTCCCCGGCAATGGCCTGTCCGCGCTCGGAGGGTCGGTGGCCTGCGCTCACCGGTGGGCCTCGTTGCGTCACCAGGATGTCAAGGGCGGATATTCCGGCCCTGCCTATCCATAGTGCCCATGGCGGACGAGCCTGCTCAACCAAATCACGCATTTGTTGCGAGTGAATCTCATCACGTGTGACCGGCGCCACAGCTACTCATCGAAGTAGGCGGTGATCCTCTCTTCCCCTGAAATCGAGGTAATGACCGTGGCGGCCACGTCACGGAGCTTGATGTTCCTGGTGCTTGAGGCGCGGGTAAGGACGCTGAAGGCCGTGTCCCGGTCGCAGCGGTTCTGGGCCATGATCGCCCCGACAGCTATGTCGATCACGGTGCGAGACTGCATGGCGGCGGCCAGGTCATTCCTGGCTTCGCGGAGCTGGGATATCCGCAGGATCAGCCGCAGCGAACTGGCGGCCTGGGCTGCAAACGACTCAACGGTGGCGATGTCTTCTCCGGAGAACCCGTTGCTCCTGCCCGAGTAGAGATTCAAGACCGCCTCGCCGTCCCCCGCCAGGTCCAGCGGGACGGCGAGGATGGAGCAGACGCCGTGCCGGGCGGCGGTACGGACATAGGGTCCCCAGCGGGTTTCGGCAGCAAGGTCCGGCACCAGGAGGGTGGTTCCCTGCTGGAGTGCCGTAAGGCAGGGGCCTTGGCCAAATCCGTTCTGCAGTTCGTCAAGGGCCTTTGCCGCAGCATCGTTTGCCGCCACGGCCTGCGGTCTTTTGTGCCTCAGCACGGTGACGCCGCTGTGGATGGAGTTGCCCGGGGTGGACAGCCGCGTACTGGCCAGAACAGCCAGTTCGGTGAGGAAGCCCCTGATGTCCTGGCTTCCCAGGACCAGCTGCTGCAGCGACTGTTCGGCATCTTCCAGGGGCTGCCCGTCGGGTTCCTGGAACGGTTGCCCTTCGCCGGTGGTCATTGGTCCCCGCCCTCGGACAATTCCCTCATGGCCGTGGCAATCAGGCCTACCTGGGCCGCTGGAAGATGGAGCGCTTCGTTGAGATAGGCGTCAAACGACATCTCGTCGGCGTCACCACCAAGGCCGTAGTAGTACGTCCACAGTTTTATCATCGGGACCTGCGTGTTTCGGAACCGCCGGGCCACATCCTTGCGCTGCTCGTCGGCCTCCAGCAGTTTGTCGGGGCCCCCGGTCCAGTCGGCGTTCATTCCCGCCCTCCAACCTGCGGCGCGGACAATTGGCCGCCGTCCAAGGTGCTGTGTCGCGTACCAGGCCGTGAAGCGGAGCCGGTGACCAGCCCGAGGAGGAACCCGTGGAATCCGGGGCTTTCCAGCCGCAGGTCCTGGTATTGGCCGGCGGCGGTCAGAGCGTTGTTCCCGGCCACATGGCCTCGATCCGTAGTTGTGCCAGGCGTTGCCCGTCCTGGCTGGCGGCCGCCGCTCTTGGCGCGGTGGGCCCTTTTATTCAACCTCCGGATCGTGACACCATCCCGAAATCTCCTACCTTTGACACTACGCCCTTGGGGATGGATCTGATATAGCGGCTCCTGCCCCCGGGAACTTGGCCGCCTACGCGCCCGCCGTCGTCGTCCCCGGTTCGCTGCCGCCGTCGTTGTCCCGCTCTGCCTCCGCCGGCCTGCCCGGGCCGGCGTCGCCGGACAGGCCGAAGTATTTCAGCCACAAAGCGGCCAAGGAGATGTCGGCTGCCTTCATTGCCGCCCGCAGCCGCCGCCGTTGTTCCGGCTCGTTCTGATCGAAGCCCACTGGGCCGTTCCTAGTCCCGGAAGGCCGGCGTCCCGGCCAATGTCGAGGCACTGATGTCCTGCCGCGGACTGCCGGTTCCACGTGGTTTCCGCACACGTTGCTGCAGCGCTTCGCCAGAGGTGACTGTACTGGGTTCGTCAAGCGGAAGCGGCTGCGCCATGCCTTCAGCATAAGCCCACCCCAAGAGCCGCTTCCGCTGCCGCGCAAGGGTCGGAAACCGTAAGATGAACCCCATGCTGAATCCTGCCAACAGTGTGACTGTCCAGCACCTCCAGGAGGTCCTGGTAGGCGCCGAGAATGCCGTTGAGTTCCTTTCCGGACTATCGGGAATGGCGGCAGCGGCTGTCTCTGAGGCAGCTGGGGACGACATCGAGTGCGCTGTCACCCTGAAGCTCCGGCGGCGCCCCACCACTGCGGCCGGCAGCAGCGCCAGGGCGCTGGAACTGGACCTTATCGAGCAGGCGCTGGGGGACGGTCCCTGCATCAGGGCGCTGCGTGAAATGGCGCCCGTGCTGATTGACGACGTCGGGCGGGACGCCCGGTGGACCACGTACAACCAGGAACTGGTGCGGCGGGGCGTGCACAGCTCCCTGGGTGTCCCACTGGAGATCAGCGGCGAGGCCAGCGCCGCACTGAACTTTTTCGCCACGCGGCCCGGAGTGTTCACGGCAGACGTTTACGACAAAGCGGCGGGCTTCGCCGCCGCTGCCCACAACACCTTGCACCTCTCGGTCCGCATCAGCACGGCGCAGAACAGGGCTGACGACCTGGAAGCGGCCCTGGAAAGCAGGACCGCCATCAACCTGGCCTGCGGCGTCATCATGGCGCAAAACCGGTGTTCGCAGGAAGAAGCGATGGAAATCCTCACCAAGGTCTCCAGCAACCGCAACCGGAAGCTGAGGGAAGTGGCCAAGGAACTGATTGAACAGCTCTCCGGAGGCAGTGTCCAGACCCACTTCGACTCCTAGCTTGCGCCTGGACTGCAAACTGCCCGGGCCCCGTCAGGCGCCGCCGCGGAGCGAGACGACGGCGCCGCCCCCTGCGTTGCGAATATCCCAGGCGTTGCCGCTCCCGATAACCCGGTACCCACTGGCGCCTGCCGGGTCCAGCACCACTGCCGTGTTCTCGTCAATGGCGACTGCCCACTCCACCCGGCCCGCCGCCACGGCCCCCACTGCGCGGCTTACCGTCCCCGCCTGCGCGGCGTGGACATCCACCGTGAACGGGACCAGTCCCAGGCCCGTCCGGATCTCCACTGCCTCCAGGCCTTCCGAGCATTCCTCCCCGCACACGTCCACCCCGTTGATCCGGTAGCCGCCGATCAGTGCCCGGTGCGGCGCCACCATGGCCCCGGCGGAAAACCCCAAGTAGGGGCTCCCCGCGGCCACCAGGCGGGAAATGGCGGCGGCCACGGGATGCAGGCCTTCCCAATAGGCCGGCGTCAACCCGCCGCCCACCACCACGCCGTCCACGCCATCGAATGCGGCAGGATCCGCCGGCTTGTCCCCGCCCAGCGGGATGGCCACGATCCCGCAGCCAAGCCTGGCTTGGAGTGGCGCCGAGCAGGGCTCCATGAGCTCCTCCAGGCTTCCTCCGCGATGGTGCACAGCCGCCGCAATCCTGGCAGCCCGGCCGGGTGCCGCATGCCGGCGGACCGCATCCGCAAACTGGTCAAAGACGCCCGGAAAGCCCAGTGGATCAGGGCCTGCCCCCACAAGGAAGATGCTCATGATCTTCAAGATACCGGCCGGGACCCGCCCGGCGTGGGAGACAGAAAATGCCATTGACCAGGGCGGGCCCGCGGGATATCGTACAACCAAATGGTTGTAGATCAGCTCCGTGAGGCCGAACTGGACCGCCTTTTCCAGGCGTTCGCCGATTCCACCCGCCGCGACATTGTCCGCCGGGTGACCGTCGAGGAGTCCTCAGTATCCGGGCTCGCCGCCCTCTATGCCATGAGCTTCGCCGCCGTCCAGAAGCATGTGGCGGTGTTGGAGCGCGCCTGCCTTGTCACCAAGGAAAAGCGCGGAAGGGAACAGATCGTGCGGGGCAACCATGAAGGACTGCAGCAAGCCCGCCGGCTGCTCGAGGACTATGAACAAGTCTGGCGGCAGCGCGCCGACCGGATGGCCCGGATTCTCACTGAAGGTTAGGAAGGCAATGCCATGACAGTCATCAGTACGGATAAGAACCCCGAGGCCCTGAGCCTCACCCTCGTTGCCGAGTTCGACGCCGGCCTGGAACGCGTCTGGCAGCTCTTCGAGGACCCGCGTCAGCTGGAGCGCTGGTGGGGTCCGCCCACCTATCCGGCGACCTTCTACAAGCACGACTTCGTTCCGGGCGGACGCGCCAGCTATTACATGACCGGCCCCGAAGGGGACAAGGCCCACGGGTGGTGGGAGTTCACCAGCATCGAATCGCCGCGCCAGCTTGAGTTCGACGATGGTTTTGCGGACAGCGACGGCAACCCCACCGGGGAGTTCGGCATCAGCCACGCCACGGTCAGCCTGGAGCCGCTGGGGGTGCGGACCCGCATGACCATCCACTCCGAGTTCGAATCCGAGGAACAGCTGGAGCAGATGATGGCGATGGGCATGGAGGAGGGACTCAAGGAGGCAGTCGGCCAGATCGACGGCATCCTTGCCGAGCACGCCAACGCCTGACAGTGCAACAACCGCCACCTTTGCCACGGCGCCGGGCGGGCGGACGACGGCGGGCTGTTCCGTCGTCGTACGCCCCCGGGCGTTGAACGAGCAGGCCCGCCGCTGAATACTGGAGGTTGGGACCCGGCGAGGGAAGGCGGTGGCAGCGATGAGCGGCGGCGCAGGGGATTTCCGCAAGCGCCTGGAGCGTGCGGCCGAGGTGCGGTCATACCGTGGCGCCGGCATCAGCGCCGAGGAGGAAGCCGCGCTGGATGCCCTCGACGCGCAGGAGCGGGAGAAGCGCAAAAAAGTCAGTGATGCCGCCCGCGCGGAATATCTGGTCCGGGATGCCATGGCGCAAGGCAAGTTCGACAACCTGAAGTACGCGGGCAAGCCAATTCCCGGCTTGGGCGAGTCATACGATCCCGACTGGTGGGTGAAGGGGCTGATCCAGCGGGAGAACATCAGCGGCCTGGGGCCGGCGGCCATCCTCCTCCGCGCTGAGGACGCCGGGCTCGACGCGAAACTGGACGCCCAGTACACGGAGCAGCAGGTCCGCGATGTCCTGGCGGATTTCAACCGGCGGGTGGTTGATGCGCGCCGCCAGCTGCAGGGCGGCCCGCCGGTGGTCACCAAGACCCGCGACGTGGAGGGAGAAGTGGAGCGTTGGCGCAGCCGGCGTGCCGTGCGGGTCGACGAGGCGCCGGCCGCGCCGGAGCCGGAACGCTCGTGGTGGAAGCGGCTGTGGAAAGGGACCGGCTAGGCGTTTTGGTTTACTTTCGCGAACAGCCCGCACCGTGCGTTGTAGTACCTGTCAGTCTGGCCCTGGTGGACCAGGCCGATCCGTGTGCATACCCGCTGCGACGCCGCGTTGGCAGGGTGCGTCACCGCGGATGCCTAGGGTTTGTAATTCGGGTTGGGTCCGATCATCGAGGCGGGCGGTGGTGCGAACGGGGCTGCGGGATACAGCGGCGCCACCTTGAGCATGTAGTTGGCCCACTGCGGCCCGGCAATCATGTACCCGTCAAGGCTGGGATAAAAGGTTCCGTTGATGGTCACGTTCTGCCCTGCCCGCTTTTGGCCTTCCAGCGCGTCGCCGAAGAAGGACGCCGTGACCAGGCCGGTGGTGTAACCCACTACCCACGTGGAACCGTTGTTGTTGGAGGTTCCGGTCTTGGCGGCGGTGGGAACTTTGTCCTGTACCTTCGGGTTGATCCAGACGCCGGAACCCTTTTTCAGCACGTCCTGCAGCACCGAGTTGACGCCCCGGGCCACATCGGGTTTGACGGCGTCGTGGCAGTCGGGGGCCTGGGCGGGCAGCTTTGCCCCTGCCGCATCGGTCACCTCGGCCAGGGCGATCGGCGCACAGTAGCGGCCCTCCGTGGCGAAGGTGGCAAAGGCGTTCGCCAAAGTAAGCGGAGCCACGCCCGTGCCGCCCAGCAGGTTGCCCAGCTGATGCATGTTGACCGGCGTGCTGTCCAAGCCACTGTGCAGGCCCACGGAGTCCACCATCTTCTGGATGCCGCAAAAATCGAGCTGGGCTGCCGAGGCGAAAGTGGCGGTGTTGATGGAGTTGTACAGGCCGTAGTTGACGGGCATCGGCCGGTAGAAGCCGTCCTCGGCGTTCTGCAGGTCATCGGCGGCGCCATGGGCCGGGTTGGCCTGCGCCGTGCTGTACGCTCCCAGCACTTTCCCGCAGCTGTCCTTCCACGGGAACCCCAGAGGATAGACCCGACGTGAGGCATCCACTTCCGCAGTAAGCGGCTTGCCCTCGTTCAACCACTCCGCGAAGGTAAAGGGCTTCATGGTCGAGCCCGGCTGGAACCCGCCGGCGCCGTTGAGGTCGTTGCCCTGCGCGTCCCTGGCGTCCACGTTGAAGTTCAGGTTGGTATCGAACTTGCCCGGCTGGGGGAGGAACACCGTGTTCTGGGCCATGGCCAGGATCTTGCCGCTGCCCGGCTGCAGGGTCAGGAGCGAGGCTGCCCACCGGTCCGGATTGGTACCCGCTGTCCCGTCCACCTGGGCCTGGGCCGCCGCCTGGAGCCTGCTGTCCAGGGTGGTGACGATGGTCAGGCCGCCGCGGTACAGCCTCCGCTCACGCTCAGCCTCCGTGGGGCCGTAGGCGGGATTGTTCAGGATCAGGTGGGAGATGTAGTCGCAGAAGTAGGGCGCCATCGCGGCATTGGCGCAGCCCTGCTGTTGCGGCGTGATCTTCAGTTCGATGGGGGTGGCCACTGCCGCGTCGTACTGGGCCTGCGTGATCCTTCGCAGGCGGAGCATCTCGGACAGGACCTGGTTCCGGCGCACAATCGACTTGTCGGGATTGGTGACCGGGTTGTACAGGGTGGGGCTGTTGACCAGTCCGGCCAGCAAGGCGGCCTGGGGCAGGGTGAGGTCCTTCGCGGTGGTGCTGAAGAAGTAGCGCGCCGCGGCCTCTATCCCGTAGGCGTTGCTGCTGAAAAACACGATGTTGAGATAGCCCTCAAGGATCTGGTCCTTGGTGTACTTCTTCTCCAGCGCGATGGCGAGCTTCATTTCACGCAGCTTGTCGCCGAAGTTCTTCTGCCCGTTGAGCACCACCGCGTCCGGCCTGTCCTGCGAGAGCTCCGCCTCGTTCAGGACGTTGGTGACGTACTGCTGCGTAATGGTGGACGCGCCCTGCTCACCGCCCTTGGTCAGGTTGGACACCAGTGCGCGCAGGATGCCCTGCGGATCCACGCCGGCGTGGGTGTAAAACCTGCTGTCCTCGATGGCGACGATGCCGTCCTTGATGAAGGGCGACATCTGGTCCAGCGGAACCTTGACGCGGTTTTCCGCATAGAAAGTGGCGATTGTCTGCCCGTCGGAGGTGAGGACTTTGGTGGCCTGCGACGGCGGCTGGACTGTCAGCTCCGCGGGCAGGCTTTCAAAGAAGCCAATGGACGAGCTGACCCCCATGCCCGCCGCTGCCACGGCCGGGACCACAAGGCTGGCGGCCAGCACGCCGCACATGGCACTCGCTGCGAGGAACCCCAGGACCCTTCCCAGGGCTGCACCAAAACCGCGCCTGCGCTTCCGCCTCTTTGCCATTCCTCAGCCCCCGCGCTCGAAGGTGGGACCAGAATACGCTCCTCCCGAGGGGTGGAACAGGTCCTTGAAGGTCAGGATTTGGTCACGCCAAACTATTGACCAGCGATAGCTACCGACATATCGTTAACTTTCGCTGAAACAGCAGCGACAAACTGACAGTGAAAGGACGATGCCACCATGAAAGGCATATTCGACGAAAAACAGCAGGGCCCTGAATTCGGCAAAGGCCGCTTTGAACGGGGGAGGGGCCGCCGGGGGCCGCATGGCCACCGCGGGCCAGGCTTCGGTCCGGGGTTTGGGCCCAATTTTGGTCCCGGGTTCGGACCCGGGTTCGGTCCCGGGTTTGGTCCGGGCTTTGGACGCGGCGGACGGCGGGCCAGCCGGGGTGATGTCCGCGCGGCCATCCTCTCGCTGCTGGGAGAGGCCCCGTCCAATGGTTACGGGCTGATCAAGACCATCGCCGCGAAGACCGGCGGCATGTGGCGGCCCAGCCCGGGATCCATCTACCCCACGCTCCAGCAGCTGGTGGATGAGGGGCTGATCGAGGCCGTCGGTGAGGGCCGTGGCACGGAGTTTGCGCTGACGGACGCCGGCAAGGCCTACGTCGCCGAACACGCTGAGGAGATGGACAACGCCTGGAACGCCGAACCGGACAGTGCCGACAGGGACTTCCACCAGAGCATTGGCAAGCTCATGGGCGCCATCCATCAGTTCCGCACCGGGGTGAGCGAGGAGCAGCGGGCCGCCGCCATGGAAAAGATGGACGAAACGCGCCGCGCGCTTTACAAGATCCTTGCGGACTAGGGCCGGACTTACGCGAAGGAGTCTTCCTTGGCGTGCCGTTCAGCGGCAGCCGGGGCCGTTGGAATGTGGGCCGCGGCCTGGCGCAGGGGGTTGAAGCCGGCTCCGATCTCACCGAAGGCATAGGCCGTCTCGGCGTGCTCAGCGAGGTCCACGCCGGCGGTCTCGGCCTCGTGGCTGACACGGAAGCCAACGGTCTTGTGGATCACCCGGGCAATGACCGCGGTTCCGACGCCGGACAGCAGGAGCGTGATGACCACCGCGGCCACCTGGGCGATGAGCTGCTGGACTCCGCCGCCGTAGAAGAGGCCGCCGCCCTGGCCGCTCACCGGGAGGGCAATGAACCCCAAAGAGAGGGTGCCGACAAGGCCTGCGCCGAGGTGGACACCCACCACGTCCAGGGAGTCATCAAGGCCAAACCGGTACTTGAGGTCCACGAACACGCAGCAGGCGGCTCCGGCCACCAGGCCCAGGCCGATAGCGGCCACCGGGCTGATGTTGGCGCAGGAAGGGGTGATGGCCACCAGCCCGGCGACCACGCCGGAGGCTGCACCCAGGGAAGTCGGGTGTCCGTGGCGGATCTTTTCGGTGACCAGCCAGCTCAGCATCGCCGCGGCAGGAGCCACCAGGGTGTTGATCCAGATGAGGCCGGCCTGTTCCACGCTGGTGGCAGCTCCGCCGTTGAAGCCGAACCAGCCAAACCACAGGATTGCAGCGCCGAGCATGATGAAGGGCAGGTTGTGGGGGCGGTGGTTGGGGTCCTTCGCGAACCCGTGGCGCTGGCCAACAATAACGGCGAGCACCAAGGCTGCTGTACCCGAGCTGATTTCCACCACGGCGCCGCCGGCGAAGTCAATGACCTGGCCGAAGATGTCCGTGACGGCCCCGCCGGCGCTCATCAGCCCGCCACCCCAGATCATGTAGGCGAGGGGGCAGTAGATCAGGGTGATCCATACGGGCACGAACAGGACCCAGGCGCTGAACTTGGCCCGGTCGGCGATGGCGCCACTGATCAGTGCGACAGTGACAATGGCGAAGGTAGCGCTGTAACCGGCTTTGAGGAGGTCCGGTGAACCCATCAGGTCCTGCAGGCCAAAGCTGGCAAAGGGGTTGCCGAACAGTCCCAGGACGCCGGTTCCGGTGGTCATCGAGTAGCCCCAGAGGACCCAGACCACGCCGACGATCCCCGCCGAGATGAAGCTCATCATGATCATGTTCAGGGCGGCCTTGGCGCGGGTCATGCCGCCGTAGAAGAGGCCAAGCCCGGGGGTCATCAGGAGGACCATTGCGGCCGAAATCATCAGCCAGACGTGTTGGGCAGTGATTTCCACCGGTGGGTCCCTTCGCAATGTGAACGTGGTGCGGGACCCGTTTGGCCCCGCGGCATTTCCCCCGGGCTCCATTTTTCGCGGCGTGTGTTTCAACCAATGCCGCCTAAAGTTGCGGCCACGTTACACAAATCGCCCGCGCGTGAAGTTCACGTATCAGCTATGTTTCGGGCATGTAAACGGCCCCTTGTCCGTTGACGTCCGCAGTATCCCGCAACCCGGCCCATTCCCTGCAGGCAAAGGCAAAAGCGGCCGACGGCGGGTGAGACCCGCCGTCAGGCGCTCTTTTGCGTGTGTTTCGAAGCTATGAACGTGGCCTCACCCTCAGAAAGTGCGGGCGTTGGCGAGGACCGGCAGTGTGGCCCGGACGTCCTCCACGGTTGACGGGTCGATGTCGACGACGGCGAGTTCAGGCTTCCCGCCCAGGACCACCACGGGCTTCCCCAGGGGTGTGACCACCGCGCTGTGCCCGATGCCGGTGGGTGCGGTGCCCGCCGGGCCGGCGCCCACCGTTTGGGGATCGCCCTGCCCGCAGGCAACCACGAACGTTGTGCTGTCCAGGGCCCGGGCGCGCACCAGCAGGTCCCACTGCTCTGCCTTGCCTTCGCCGGCGCCCCACGAGGCGCACACGATGTTCACCTGGGCGCCTGCATTGGCGTTTGCCGTGAACAGGCCCGGAAAGCGGACGTCGTAGCAGGTGGCCAGGCCAAACACGGTCCCGTCCAGCTCGAACGTCACCGGGGCTTCCCCGGCGTCCACCGTCCTGGATTCCGTGAAGCCAAAGGCGTCAAAAAGGTGGACCTTGTCGTAGGCCGCCTCCACCCCGGGCCCGGTGACCAGGAGGGTGTTACGGACCCGGCCGTCCTTGCCCGGCGTGAACATGCCGGCCACGACCGCCAGGTCCAGCTCAGCGGCCATCCTGCGGACCTCGCCGGCCCACGGTCCGTCCACGGGCTCGGCAATGTCCTTCAGGGAATGGCCAAAGGCGCGCATGGTCGCCTCGGGAAAGACCACCAGTTGGGCGCCGGCGTTCTTGGCCTGGGCGGCGTATTCCCAGACCAGTTCCAGGTTGGCTGCGGGGTCTGAACCGCTGATGACCTGCGCTACTGCAATCCGCATTACTGCCTGTAACCCTCCACTTCGCTGATCGGGCGGGCCTCGGCGTCGTTCGGGTTCTCGCCCGAATCCTTCTTGGCTCGGCGTTGGCGCAGCAGGTCCCAGCACTGGTCCAGGCTTTCTTCCACGTACTTGAGCCGTGCCTGGTCCGGCGCCTGCCCGTCGCCCGGGCCTTCGCGCAGCGAGTGCTCCTCCTCCACCAGGGCCTGGATGTGCGTCAAAATATCCTGATCGTTCATGGCTTCCCCTTACTCCGGTCCGGTCCCCTTCAGCGTACGTACCCGGTGCTGAAGGAGCCAGCCCCTGAGCTGTACCATCAACTCCATGCCCACTGCGCTCGATATGGCAGGTCCCATCCTGGAAGTGCTCACCTGGTTGTGCCTGCCCGCAGGATTGGGGCTGCTCTTCTACACCGGATTCCTCCGCCGCTTCGTGCACCCCTGGGACGTTGCCGAGGCCGTGGTGTACTCGGATTCCACCGGTGTAGGCTTCCGCTGGCTCGACCGGAAGCACCAGGTACACCACGCCCCCATGTCCCCTTATGACATCAGGGACATGGCCGCGGGGGACACCCTGCCCATCTATTACCACCCCAAGCGCCCCACGCAGTGGCAGACCACCAGGCCGGAGGAGGCCGGCAGGACGGCGTCGGTCCTGGGCCGCTGCCTGACGGCAATCGGCGCCGTGGCGCTGCTGGCCGGCTTTGTCCTGCCGATGTTCTAGCTGACCAGGACCACCACAATTCCCAGGCACCCCAGCGCGACGCCCGCAAAGGCAGTCCAAAGCACGGCGGGCAGGTCGGCTTCGATGCTTTCGCCTGCCAGGCCGTGGGACCTGGCCCGGTAACGGCGGCGCTGGGTGAGGTAGATGCCAAGGGCAGCGCCGCCGGAAATCACCGGCAGCATCAGGATGGGCGCGCCGTAGGTGGGGAGCCAGCGCAGGAAGAAAGCGCTCGCCGTGGCCAGCGCCAGCATGGTCCGCCCCCATGCGAGGGCGGTCCGCTCGGGTTGGAGGCCGGGATCGCCGTGGGGGCTGGGTGCGCGTGATGCCACAGGTCAGCGCCAGAGGATGAAGACCAGCACGACGGCGGCGGCCAGCGCGCCTGCCCCGGCCAACAGGGGCACAAAAAGCGGCAGCGGCAGCGGCGCCTTGTTGCGCATGCTCCGTTCCACCCGGAGCCAACGCAGGGCAGCACCACCGCTGAGCATCATGCCCAGCAGCAGCAACAGGATGGCCAGGCCCTTCCGGACAGGTTCGATGAAGAGGCCGGAGGTGAACGCCTCGATGGCGATGCCGCCTGCAAGCAGCGCCAGCGAAGTCCGGATCCAGGCCAGGAAGGTGCGTTCGTTGGCCAGCGTAAAACGCGGGTCCGGTTCCTCGCCGCCGGGGAGCAGCCGTTCGGCCATTCTTCCGCGCGACGGCGGGACGGTGGGCCTGGGGGGCTGCTCACTGTTGATCACCGGGCCAGTTTAGCCGCGGCAGGTGCGGGCCTGCCGGTCAGGGAGTTTGGCGGAACACGGCTTTGCCGGCCAGATGATCCCCGATGGGCAGGGCGGCAGTTGCGGCAGGGGAGGGGGCGTTCAAAACGTGGATCATCCGGTCCGTCTCTGCCAGCAGGAAATCGTGGAGGAGCGTTCCGTCCCGGCGTACAGCTTGTGCGCGGATGCCTGCCTCGTACGGCAGCAGGTCCGCTTTCGCCAGTCCCGGGGCGTATTTGCGGCATTCCTGCAGGTAGCTTCCCTTGAACAGCGAGTTGCGGACCTCGCGCACCGCGGTGGCGGCATTGGTCCGGGCCACATGCCACAGCCCCGGAAAGCGCACATAGCGGCCCACATCCCTGAGGTCCACCGAGAACTTGGGATAGCCCTCCCGGGCCAGGCCCAGCACCGCATTGGGTCCCACCGTGATGCTGCCGTGGATGGTGGGAGTGAGATGGACCCCAAGGAAGGGCAGGTCCGGGTCCGGTACCGGGTAGATGAGGTGCCTGACGTAGCCGGATTTGGCGTCCGGCAGCTCAAAATATTCTCCGCGGAAAGGAATGATCTGCACATCGATTTTCATTCCGGCCATTTCCGCCAGGCGGTCCGACTGCAGGCCCGCGCAGGCCACCAGGCGCCGGCAGGAATAGCGGGCCTGGGCTGTGCCAACGTCCACCCGGTCTGAATGCTCCACGATTGAGTCCACCCGGGCTCCGGTGATGACCCGGCCGCCGGCAGCAGAGATGAGGCCGGCCAGTTTTCGCGCCACGTCCCGGTAGTCCACGATGCCGGTGCTGGGGATGAACAGGGCGCCCAGGCCTGCAACGTTGGGTTCGCGCCGGTTGAGTTCGTCCCGGTCGATGCTCTCGCAGTCCAGCCCATGGACGGCCGCGCGTTCTTCGAGGCGGTTCAACCTGTCCAGCTCCACGGCGGACGTTGCCACCAGCAGTTTGCCCGGCTCGGCGTACCTGATGCCATGTTCCCGGCAGAACTCCTTGGTCTGCTGCGACCCCGCCTTGCTGAAGCGTGCCTTGAGGCTGTCCGGGGCGTAGTAGATCCCGGAGTGGATGACGCCGCTGTTGTGTCCGGTCTGGTGTGAAGCCAGGGACTCTGCAGACTCAAGCAGGACCAGCGAAGCTCCCGGTTGCTTCTGCAACAGCTGGTAAGCCGTTGCCAGGCCCACGATCCCGCCGCCGATAACGCAGTAGTCCACCCGGTCCACAGGTCCCGCCTTTCGTCGTGGCTAGAGTTTAGCCACCCCCGCTAACAGCGCGCCCGGCTATCCGCCGCTGCGGGGAGCAAACATGATCACGGCAACCCCCAGGAGGCAGACCAGGGACCCGGCGATGTCCCACCGGTCCGGGCGGAAGCCGTCAAAGGCCATGCCCCAGGCCAGGGAACCGGCCACGAACACGCCGCCGTAGGCCGCCAGGATCCGGCCGAAATGGGCATCGGGCTGGAGCGTGGCCACGAAACCGTAGGCGCCCAGCGCGATCACGCCAAGCCCGGCCCACCACCAGTCCTTGCCTTCGCGAACGGCCTGCCACACCAGCCAGGCCCCACCTATTTCCGCCACAGCGGCCAGCACGAACAACACGACGGTCTTGAAAATATTGACAGTCTCACCAGGGATACCCACGAAGCCATCATCCCAGCCGGGAATGCGGCGGGGCCCCGGACCTGGGATGGAGCCGACAGGACGCTGGGAACCTTTTGCGAGACCGAACCGTTACTCTTAAAGTGCGGTGTGGGGGCTTCGCGCCCCAACTACACTGTGACTGCTGACCGGTCATATGACGGAGAGAGAGAAATATGGCTCGCGCCGCCCTAGGCTTTGACGCATGATCCGGCTACGACAGCTGGCCCAGGCGGCTTCAGTACTCACCACCCCGTTATCGCCGGAGGATGTCCTCTCGCTCTTCAACCCTGTCTATTCAGCCCGGCAGCTCCGGGGCGTGGTGACCAGGGTGGTCCAGGAAACCGCCCAGTCGGCAACCATCTTCTTCCGTCCCGGCCGGGGCTGGAAGGCGCACCTTGCCGGGCAGTGGGCCCGCATCGGCGTCGAACTCGACGGGGTCCGCCACTGGCGCTCCTACTCACTCAGCGCCCCCGCGGGCAAGGACCCGGCCATCACCGTCACCGACGTCGGCGCCGTCTCCGGCACCCTGGTGCGCACCACCAAGCCCGGCGACGTCCTGTTCCTGGCCCCGCCGCAGGGGGACTTCGTCCTTCCGGAGCATCCCCGCCCACTCCTCATGGTCACCGCCGGCAGCGGCATCACTCCGGTGATGTCCATGATCCGTACCCTTGTGCCGCGGCGTCCGGATGCCGACGTCGTCCTGGTCCACTCCGCGCGCACGCCCGGGGACAGCCTGTTCCGGGAAGAGCTGGCAGAGCTCGCGGACCAGTTCCCCAATTTCCGCCTGGCGCACTGGTACACGGGCGAGCAGGGCCGGATGGACTTCTCCAGCACCCGTGAGCTGGACGAGATCTGCCCCGACTGGAAAGAGCGGGCAGCCTACGCCTGCGGCCCGGACAGCTTCCTGGACGACGCCGAGGCGCTGTGGAAGCGCGCGGCCTTGACCACGCGCGCCCCCGGGACCGACGTCGCACTGGCCGGCGATGCCGGCAACCTGATGATCGAACGCTTCAACACCACCTTCAACGCAGGCGTGGGGCACGACGGCGGCCTGGTCACCTTCGAGGCTTCCGACCGCGAGGTGGAGGCCGACGGCGACACCCCCATCCTGGACATCGGCGAGGACGCCGGGGTGCTGATGCCCAGCGGCTGCCGCATGGGAATCTGCCACAGCTGCCTTACGCCATTGCTCGCAGGGCAGGTCCGCGACCTCCGCACCGGGGAAATCCATGGCGAACCCGGCCAACTGATCCAAACGTGTGTTTCGGCAGCCGCCGGACCCGTCAACCTCGAACTCTGAGGAGCAGCACCGTATGACTGTCATCTCACCCACGAAAACCACCACCGCCGCAGGTGCCAGCGCCGGCACCTCCAGGACGCGCCCCGGAAAACTGGCCGAATCGGGAAGCCCCAGCGTCCGGCCACCCGCGGCCGCGCACCTCAGCGACGAACAGGTGGCTGAGCTGGGCCGTGAGCTCGACGCCATCCGGGACGAGATCCTGGGCAAGCGCGGCGCGGAAGACGCCGCCTACATCCGCCGCATGATCAAGATCCAGCGCGGCCTGGAACTTTCCGGCCGGGCCGCCCTGCTGGTCAGCAAGAACAAGGCTGCCTGGGTCACCGGCACCACCCTCCTGAGCCTGGCCAAGATCCTGGAAAACATGGAACTGGGCCACAACATCCTGCACGGCCAGTGGGACTGGATGCGGGACCCGGACATCCACTCCACCACCTGGGAATGGGACTTCGTCACCCCGTCGCGGTCCTGGCAGCACACCCACAACGATCTGCACCACCGCTGGACCAACGTGGTGGGCAAGGACAACGACGTCGGATACAACCTCCTGCGCATGGATGAGCAGCAGCCGTGGAAGCCCATCAACCTGGCCAACCCGCTGTTCAACGCCATCCTGGCCCCGGTCTTCGAGTGGGGCATCGCCATCTACGACCTCGAGCTGACCGAGTACAAAGAAGGCACCAAGTCCAAGGAGGCCCTGCTCAAGGACCTCAAGGCCCTGGGCAAGAAGGTGGTCACCCAGTTCACCAAGGACTACGCCGCCACCCCCGCCCTGGCCATGCTGACCGGCTCCGCGAAGCAGGCCCTCTTCGGGACCATCGCAGCCAACGCCATCCGCAACGTCTGGGCGCACGCGGTGATCTTCTGCGGGCATTTCCCGGAAGGCACCGACACCTTCACCGAAGAGATGGTGGATGGAGAGACCCGCGGGGACTGGTACGTCCGCCAGATGATCGGGTCCGCCAACATCTCCGGTTCCAAGTTCATGCACCTCATGACCGGCAACCTCTCGCACCAGATCGAGCACCACCTCTTCCCCGACCTGCCTTCCAACCGGTACGCGGAAGTGGCACCCAGGGTCCGTGAGATCTGCCAGCGCTACGGCCTGAAGTACACCACAGGTCCGCTCCTGAAGCAGGTGGGTTCATCATGGGCCAAGGTCTTCAAACTGGCGCTGCCTGGAAAGACTGCCCGGGCCTAGCCCAAAAATTCAAAAACACAGAAGTGGCCCGCCGGCTGGCAGGGCCACTTCTGTGTTTGGTGCCTGCTACCGCCGGGTGGCGGGAGCCAGGAGCATATGGTCAAGCTTGGGCAGTGCGTGCCGAAGCCTGTGCCCGGCGCGGTCGAGGATCTCTTCCGCCTGCGACAACTCCGTGTCAGCGACCTCGATCCGTGCCGATCCCTGGAGCCGGTGGCCGGACCACCGCAGCTGCAGGTTTCCTACCGCGAGCACGCCCGGCGTCTCCTCCAGCGCCACCTGTGCGCGGGAGACCAGGTCTGGTTCGATGCCGTCCATGAGCCGCCGGCCGATGCTCCGCACAGTGCCCCAGAGCAGCACCATGATGGCTGCGGAGATGGCCAGGCCGACAATGGGGTCCGCCAGCGGAAAACCGAGCATGACGCCGACGGCGCCGATCACCACAGCCAACGAGGTGAAGCCGTCGGTCCGGGCGTGCACACCGTCCGCCACCAGCGCGGCGGAACCGATCCTGCGGCCCACCCGGATGCGGTAGATGGCCACGGCTTCGTTTCCGGCAAAGCCGATCAGGCCTGCGGCCATGACCCAGCCCAGGTTCTGCAGCGGCTGGGGATGGATCAGCCGGTCAATCGACTGCCAGCCGGCCACGACGGCGGAGAGCGCCACCACGGCCACGATGAACAGGCCTGCCAGGTCTTCTGCCCGGCCATAGCCGTAGGTGTACCGGCGGTTGGCGGCCCTGCGCCCCAGGATGAAAGCAACCCATAGGGGCACTGCGGTCAGGGCATCGGAGAAGTTGTGGATGGTGTCCGCCAGCAAGGCCACCGAGCTGCTGAACAGGACCACCAGGAACTGCAGCACGGTGGTGGCCAGCAGCACGAACATGCTGATCTTCAGCGCCCGGACGCCCTCGGTGCTGGCTTCCATCGCGTCGTCTATGGAATCGGCGGCGTCGTGGGTGTGCGGGACGAACAGTTCAAACAGCCAGCCCTTGAACCCGGAATGGTGATGGTGGTCGTGGTCATGCCCTTCCCCGTGGTCGTGGCCGTGCCCGTGGTCGTGGTCATGCCCTTCCCCGTGGTCGTGGTCGTGGTCATGGGTGTGCGTGGACTCCTGGTGCGGCCGGCTCATGAGGCACTCCGTTGCGCGGGGTGGTTGGCGATCCGGTGGTGGGCCGGTTCCCCGCCGAGGGCATGCTCGGCCTGGAAAATAGCATCGGCCACCAGCTGCCGTGCATGCTCGTTTTCCAGCCGGTAGAGCACACGCGTCCCGTCCTGCCGCGTGGACACCATCCGGGCCAGGCGCATTTTGGCCAGGTGCTGGGAAACAGCGGCAGGGGACTTGCCCACCACGTCCGCAAGGGCGCCCACCGCCATCTCCCCATCACGGAGGGCAAGGACGATGCGCACCCTGGTGGCATCGGCCAGCATGGCGAACACCTCCACGGCCAGCTCCACGTACTGGCTGTCAGTGCCCAGGGAGCAAGCATTCTTATCTGCATTCATGCGCATATAGTGTCACATGCTTGGCTGCGGTGCATCATGGTCCACCGGTACCCCGTGGACGGATCATCCTGGGAAGAGCAGCCAACGCACCGCCGTCGGGCGCCGCCCTGCCGCTGAGGGGTTACGCCGGACTGCCGGCCGGCGGCTCAGCAGTGCGATGTGCCGGGTATGTGCGGCTCCTGGGAGGCGGCCGCCGCCGGGCATAGCTTCCCGGCCAGCTCTTTCAGCTCCTTCGGATGGAAGGGTTTGGTGAGGTAGCCGGCGGCCCCGGACGCCATGCCGGCAAGGACGTCGTCCTCCTCGGAGCGGGCGGTGAGGAACAGCAGCGGCGCGGTGGTGAGGGCGCGGATGGCGCGCGCCACCACGTGTCCGTCCATATCCGGAAGACCAAGGTCCAGGGTGACCAGGGCGGTGGCGGGATCGGCCGCTGCTGCGATGCCCTCCCCGCCCGTGGCCACGGCGGTGACCTTGAAACCTGCGCGGGCAAGGACCACGGAGATCAGGCCCCGGATATCGTCGTCATCCTCCACGACAAGGCAAACACGCTGCTGTTCCAAATTGAGCCCCCCGGCGAAAAGTTGGCACCATTCTACTGGGCGGGCGGGGATGCCGCAGGCCGCGGGGCCTAGCCGTCGTAATGGGTGCGCGCGGGCCCCTGGCCCAGGGCGTTCACCACGGCCGCGGCCACATCGTGGAGCTTGGTGTTGCGGGTGCTCGACGCGGTCTTCAGGATGGCGAAAGCGTCCTCCTGGCTGCACCGGTTCTGGGCCATGATGATCCCCACCGCCATGTCGATGACCGTGCGGGACTCAAGGGTGGCGCGGAGGTTCGCCGCCGCCTCGCTGTAATGTGCAAAGCGCACTGCAAGACGGAGCGCCAGCGATGTTTGGCTGACAAAATCCTCGGCGAACTTCAGCACCCGGCCCTCGAAGCGGTGGGCGCGCCGGGAGTAGAGCAGCAGTGCTGCCTTGGTTTCGCCTTCGAGCCGGAAGGGCAGGGCAGCAACCGACCGGACTCCCTTCGCCACGACGGCAGGGGAGTAGTCCGGCCAGCGCCCATCGTCCTCGAGGTCCGGCGCGTGGACAGTCTCCTGCTCGGTGTATGCGGTCAGGCTCGGAGTCTCGGCGAACCTGTGCTCAAGCCGTCCGATGGACTTTGCCTCCGGGCTGCTGCTGGCGATCGTCGCCGTCTTCCGCTGCCGGAGCAGGGTGATGGCGCACAGCATCTCGTCGCCGGGCTCTGAAAGGTTACGGGCGGACACCTGTGCCAGTTCGTTAAGGAAGTCCTCAACGTCGGAGCTGTTGAGGACCAGTTCATGCAGGTGCTCGGTGATGGATGTATCGGTTTTTGCTGTTGACTCGCCGGCCACGGTTTCTTGGTGCCATTCGTTCAGGTCAAAACGAGCCTGCAACACACACGCATGCCCCACAACTGGGCGGCGGAGCCGGTGATGGTCGCTGGATCGACGAACTTTCCAACGGCCTGCTGCTAAACCGATAACCAGAGTATATACATGTGCCGGTGGGGCGAATCCCATTTACCACCCGGCCGTAACACCGGTTGCTGGCGCCGGACAGGGGCCAACCGGCACAATGAAGCGGGATCCGGTGCTGCCTCCGACGGGCCCATAGACCGTGCCCCCGCTGCGGAAGGACAGGAACATGAGCAGGCTCCTTATCATCGGCCCACCGGGCTCCGGCAAGGGAACGCAAGCCGAGCACCTGGCGCGGCATTTCCAGGTCCCCGCCGTGTCCACCGGGGACATCTTCAGGAGCAACGTCAGGCGGAAGACGGACTTGGGAAACCAAGCCGCGCGGTACCTCGACGACGGCCACTTCGTCCCGGACCACCTCACCAACGCGCTGGTGAAGGACAGGCTCATGGAAAGCGATGCGAGGCAGGGATTCCTGCTGGACGGCTATCCGCGCACCGCCCCGCAGGCATTGGAACTGGATCACATGCTCGCGGACCACGGCCACGTGCTGGACGCTGTCATCGAACTGACGGCGCCGGACGCGGAACTCGAGGAGCGGATGCAGCGGCGTGCCCTGGAGCAGGGCCGCACCGATGACACGATCGACGTTTTTCGGCGCAGGCTGGATCTCTACCACCGGCAGACCCATGAAGTAGTCTCGGTGTACGCGGGCCGGGGCATCCTGGTGTCCGTCAACGGCAGCGGTGATCCGGACGGGATCACCGCAGCGGCAATCGCCGCCGTCGAACAGTTCCTTGCAGCCCCGCGCCCTCCGTCCTGACCGAAACACCGCACGGGTGAACGCACTCCAACAGAAGGAAACACTGATGAGAATTGCCGTTACAGGCGGAACCGGAAAGCTGGGACGGCACGTGGTGCGCCGGCTCACCGACGACGGCCACCAGGTCCTCACCCTGGACCGGGCAGGTGAACGCAGCCCGGAACTCCTGGTGGTGGACCTGCGCAACTACGGGCATGTTGTGGACGCCCTGCTGGGGGTGGATGACCGGCATGAGGGGTTCGACGCCGTGGTGCACCTGGGTGCCATTCCCGCCCCGGGCATCCTCCCGGACGCAGCAACGTTCGAGAACAATATGCTGTCCACCTACAACGTCTTCCAGGCTGCGCGGCGGGCCGGGATCAAGAAGGTGGTGTACGCCTCCAGCGAGACCGTGCTGGGGCTGCCGTTCGACATCGACCCGCCCTACATTCCCGTGGATGAGGAATACCCGCCGCGGCCGGAAAGCACCTACTCCCTGGTGAAGACCCTGGAGGAGCGGATGGCCGTGGAAATGACGCGGTGGGACCCGGAACTGAGCATCACGGGCCTGCGGTTCTCCAACGTCATGGACGAGGCCGACTACGAAAAGTTCCCCTCCTTCGATGACGACCCGACGCTGCGGAAATGGAACCTGTGGGGCTACATCGACGGCCGCGACGGCGCCCAGGCCGTGGCCCGGGCGCTGGAGAACGCCAAGCCGGGGTTCGAGGCCTTCATCATCGCCAATGCCGACACCGTGATGAGCCGGTCCAGCGCCGGCCTCGCCGCCGAGGTATTTCCGGACGTCAAGGTCACCAAGGAACTGGGCGAGCACGAAACGATGCTGTCCATCGACAAGGCGCGGCGGCTGCTGGGCTTCGAGCCCGAGCACAGCTGGCGGAACCACGCAGCAGGCGGCCCGGGCACCGGGGAGAACCAAGCCTAGTCCCAGGTAAGCAGCAACCGGTCCGCAGCACACGCCAAGGGTTGGCACAGGATCGTCCAAGGAGCCGGAAGCCGTGCGCTTCCGGCTCCTATCCTTTTGGTACCGCCAACCGCCACCGCAAGGACCCCACATGCGTACCCGATTCTTCGTGCTGCCTGCGCTCACGGCGCTGCTCTCCGCCGTCGTCCTTTCCGCTGCGTCCCTGCCCGCCGCCGCGGTGCCTGCACCCGGACCACCCGCCGCCGGCAACGCAACGGGCCGCTACCTGGTGCAGTACGCTCCCTCTGCCGACCTGGCAGCCGAGGTGTCCGGACTGCGCGGGCAGGGCCTCGCCGTCGGCCGCACTTTTGAACACGCCCTGCGCGGCGCCGTCGTCAGCGCGACCCCCGCCCAGGCCGCGGCCCTGGCCCGGTCCGGGAAAGTGTTGTCCGTGGAGCCCGACGCGCCCGTAACGCTGTCCGGGACCGAGCAGCCCGCACCCTGGGGCCTGGACCGCACCGACCAGCGGACCCTGCCGCTGTCCGGGACCTACTCGTGGACCGGGACCGGCGCCGGTGTGACCGCCTACGTGGTGGACACCGGCATCCTGGCCTCACACACCGACTTCGGCGGCCGGGTGGCAGCGGGCTGGACCGCAGTGGCCGACGGCAACGGCACCACCGACTGCAACGGCCACGGCACCCACGTGGCCGGCACTGTGGCCGGGTCAACGTACGGGGTCGCCAAGGGCGCCACCCTGGTACCTGTCAGGGTGCTCGACTGCAGCGGGTCCGGCTACAACTCGGACGTGGTGGCCGCCCTGGACTGGATCGCCGCGAACCATGTTGCCGGGACACCCGCCGTAGCCAACCTCAGCCTCGGCGGCGCGGCCAGCAGCACGGTGGACAGTGCGGTCCAGGCGGTCCTGGCTGACGGCGTGACCACCGTGGTGGCGGCAGGCAACTCCGCTGTGGACGCCTGCACAGGCTCACCGGCCCGCGTCCCCGGAGCCTTGACCGTGGCAGCCAGCGACGCCACCGACAAGCAGGCCTCTTTTTCCAACTTCGGGTCCTGCGTTGACCTGTACGCTCCCGGCGTCGGCATCACCTCCGACTACTACACCTCCACCACGGCCACGGCGTCCATGTCCGGAACGTCCATGGCGGCCCCGCACACCGCCGGTGCCGCAGCCCTGCTGCTCTCGCAGAACCCCGCCCTGGCACCGGCCGACGTGGCCGCGGCACTGGCAGCCAACGCCACACCCGGAGTGGTCACCGGTGCCACCACAGGAACCCCGAACCGCCTGCTGTTTACGGGCGCGGACGCCGTGGCTCCTGCTCCTGCTCCTGCCCCGACCATCACCTCGGTTTCGCCAACCGCCAAGGCCACCGCTGTGGCCGCGGGTACGAACGTGGCGGCCACCTTCAGCGCCCCTGTCCAGGGCGTTTCCGCCACGACCTTCGTGCTCAAAAACGCCGCAGGGGCCGCCATCGCCGCCACCGTCACGTACAACGCCACCACCAGGACCGCCACCCTCGACCCGGCCGCAAACCTCGCCGCAGACGCTACCTACACGGCCACGCTGGTGGGCGGAACCTCTGCCATCCGGGACACCGTGGGCACACCGCTGGCCACCTCAAGCTGGACTTTCACTACCGGCCCCGCGCCCACCCTCACCAGCTACACCCCGGGCAGCAACGCGCTCCTGGTCCGCCGGAACAGCAACGTCAGCGCCACCTTCAGCGAAGCCATCCAGGGCGCCGGCACCACCACTTTCACCCTCCGGAACGCCTCCACCGGCGCCGCAGTTGCAGCGTCCGTCTACCGGAACGGCACCACCAACCAGTGGATCCTCGACCCCCAGGAACCGCTGGCCGCCAAGACCCGCTACACCGTGACGCTGACGGGCGGTGCTGCCGGAATCCGGGACCTGGCCGGCAATCCGCTGGCCGGCCGCAGCTGGCAGTTCACCACCGGCTCCTACTGACCGCCGCAACGGCTGCCGGCCGTCCTTCCGCCCGGTGATGGAGCGAACGGCCTTACATGGGGATAATCTTCAGCCTAGGCATTCACACAGCACGCCCATCCGGCGTGCACATACCAGGGCGCAGGGACGGGCAGTACATTGGCACAGAAATCAGCAGGTTCCGCAGCCGCGGAGGCCAAATCCGGCAAGTGGCACACCTTCAATGAAAAGTTCGTGGTGGAGGAGCGCTATATCGACCCTGCCGACCGGCGCCGGCTTTACCGGGCTTCGGTCATCCTGGCCGTGGTGGGGCTGGCGCTCTTCATTGCCACGCTGACCAGCGTGCTGCAGTCCAACGGCCTCACTGTTGCGGACCACCCGGTGCACGACTGGCTCCTGACAACCCGCTCGGCAGCACTTACCGCCTTCATGATCTTCCTGGCCGTGTTCTTCGGCCCCATCGCCCTGCCCATCATTGTGCTGGTGGTGATCCTCGTCTGGGGATTCGCAGCCAAACATGCCTGGCGCCCCATCCTGCTGGCATCTGCGATGCTGACAGGGGTGATCATCTCCCAGATCATCCTGCACATCGTCCAGCGCTCGCGGCCCCCCGTTGACCAAATGCTGTTCGGCGCGGACCAGACCTTCTCCTACCCGTCCGGACACGTCCTGGGGGCCTGCGACTTCCTGCTGGTGGGCGCCTACCTGATCTTCTCCCGCCGCCGGAACCCCCGGTCCGCCGTCTTTGGCTTCATCGGGGCCGGGATCGGGATCATCCTTGCCATTGCCAGCCGGCTCTACCTGGGCTACCACTGGCCCACCGACACCCTTGCATCCTTCTCGCTGTCGCTGCTCATCCTGGGCGGAGTCATCGCCCTGGACACCTGGCGGACCGCGAGGATCCCGGGCGAACCGGTAACGGGAGAGCTCTCCAAGGAGGAATCCGGCCGGGAGTAGGGCCCCATCGGACGCGGAGGCACATCACTGCGGCCGGGACCTGGCGCGTTTCAGGGCCCGGTGCAGCTCCACGTTCGCTGCCTCCAGTTCCAGGACCTTGGCAACACCCGCCAGGTTGAGCCCCTCCTCAAGGAGTTCCCCGATCCGCTGCAGGACGGCGATATCGGCGTCACTGTACTGCCTGGTACCGCCGGCCGTCCTGGAGGGCGTCAACAGCCCCCTTGTTTCGTACAGCCTGATGTTCTGCTGCCCGGTGCCCGTGAGCTCAGCGGCCACCGAAATGGCGTAAAGGGCCCGCGACCCGGGCGCACGCGCGGGCCGTCCCGCCCCAGGATCTGCCATCCGTACTCCCAAAATTTGTTCCGGCCGGTACCTTGCTTCAGTTTTCCACGGGTGCTATAAAAAATCTATATCCACTGCCATAGATTTAGCTGGCATTGGACGAAGGCGCAGATCCATCACCTTGGAAGCTGAAGGAGTGGGAAATGATGTTGATGCGTACCGACCCGTTCCGTGAGCTGGACCGGCTCACGCAGCAGGTCTTTGGAACCGCCGCGCGTCCGGCCGCGATGCCCATGGACGCCTGGCAGGAGGACGGCGAATTCGTGGTGGCGTTCGACCTTCCAGGCGTGAAGGTGGACTCGCTGGACCTGAACGTTGAACGGAACGTCCTGACGGTGCGGGCCGAACGCCAGGACCCCACGCAGCCCAATGTGGAGCTCGTGGCCTCGGAACGTCCCCGCGGCGTATTCAGCCGCCAGTTGATCCTGGGTGACACCCTGGACACCGGGAAGATCAGGGCCAGCTACGACCAGGGCGTCCTCACCCTGCGGATTCCGGTTGCCGAGCAGGCCAAGCCGCGCAAGATCGAGATCCAGACCCGGCAGGGCGGGATGCAGGAGATCAATACCTAGGTTCTGCCTGCGCGCCCCTGCCGGTCCCGGCGGGGGCGCCGGTGAACAGGAGGCTGGGATGACGGATGTCCCCGACTACTACGCGGTCCTGGGCGTAGGCCGGGATGCCACCCGGCAGGAGATCTCCCATGCGTACCGGGTCCTCATGCGCAGCCACCATCCCGACATGGGCGGCAGCTCCGAGGACGTGGACGAACGGCCACTTGGAAACCCCGCGACGGCCGGCGCCCCGGCCCAGCGTGACGAACTCCTGGGAATCATGCAGGCGTTTTACGTGCTCAGTGATCCCGGACGCCGCGCGGACTACGACCGGCGGCCGGCTGCGGGGGCAGCCACCGTGGTTCCGGTCCGGACAGTCCACAGTCCCGGCCGTGCACCCGGACCTGTCATCCGCATCACCCCGGTGCGGTGGGAAAGCGGGCCGTGGGCCTGAAAGCAGGCCGTGGGCCTGAAACCGGCCCCGGCCCTGAACCGGGGAACCAATTAAACCCAGTCCCCATCATCCAAGGAGGCGGAAAGCTGCATGAGCGACTGGCGGCGCTACGATTCACACCTCATTCCCGCATTCCATGAGCGCTTCGAACAGCGCTGGGGCCCGGGAACCGCACCCTTCCTGGACCCCGAGGCGCACGAACAGCCGCTGCCGCGGGCGCAATGGATCAATCCGGCCACGGGCGCCGCACTGGCAGTGGTCCCCGTCTGGACGGCGGACGAAAACCAGCAGCGTTCCTTCGGGGTGTTCTACCTGCCGCCGGCGGGAGACATCTGGGTCCTGCGGCCCGGCTATACCGGGTACCTTGAACCGTCCGACGGCGACTCGGAGCACCTGGTGACCCTCCGCAATGACGCCTTCCGCAAGGCAGTGGCGCACGCCAAGGAGTTCCTGTTCGGGTCACAGTAGGCGCCCGTGCCCGGCGCGGAGTTGCTGCTCGTCAGCCGTCTTGCGCTGTGACATTCTGGGACGTACCAAACTTCCGTGACCAAAAGGCTGGACCCCCATGCACATCACCGCCAAGGACCTCGCAGCGCTCATCCCCCCGGGGTTCACGCTTGGCGTCGCAACCGCAGCATTCCAGATCGAGGGAGCCCTGGACGAAGACGGCCGCGGACCTTCCGGCTGGGACAGGTTCGCCGCGAAACCGGGCGCCATCGTGGAGGACCACAGCCCGGTGGTGGCCACTGACCACTACCACCGGATGCCGCAGGACGTAGCCCTGCTGAAGCAGCTCGGCGTGGACTCCTACCGGTTCTCCTTCTCCTGGCCGCGCATCCAGCCCGGCGGGACCGGCCCGGCCAACCGCGCGGGGCTCGCCTTCTACGACCGGCTCCTGGACGAGCTCCTGGCCAACGGGATCTCCCCCATGGCTACCATCTACCACTGGGATACGCCCCTGGAGCTGGACGAAACGGGCGGCTGGATGAACCGCGATACGGCCTACCGGCTGGGGGAGTACGCCGCAATCGTGGCTGAGGCTTTCGGGGACCGGGTGGCCCGCTGGGTCACCGTCAACGAACCGGCAACCGTGAGCGCGAACGGCTACGCATTTGGCGTCCACTCGCCGGGCAAGGAGCTCGCCCTGGGCGCCTTCCCCACCGTCCACCACCAGCTGCTGGGCCATGGCCTGGCGGTCCAGGCCCTCCGCGCCGCCAAGGTGCCGGGTGAAATCGGGATGACCAATGTGTACTCACCCATGGTGCCGAACTCGATCAATCCGCTGGACAAGATCAGTGCCGGGGTCATGGACCTTGGCCAGAACCGGCTGTACGCGGACCCGGTCCTGACGGGCAAATACCCGGACCTGATCCGTGCGGCCAAGTTCTTCAGTTCCTTCGATCACCCGGACGGGGACATGGAGATCATCTCCCAGCCCCTGGACTTCTATGGGCTCAACTACTACATGCCCACCAAGGTGGCGGCGGGGCCCGGCAGCGGCACCGTGCCCTCAAGCATGGCGGAAGCCATGGGCAGCGACCTCAACGCCACGGGCAGCGGTGCAACGCCGTTCCACGTGGAAGCCTGGCCGGAAGCGGACATTACCGCCTACGGGTGGCCGGTCAAACCGGAGTACATGGCCGTGGCACTGAAGGAGATGGCGGACCGGTACCCCAACCTGCCGCCCGTGATCATCACCGAAGGCGGCGCCAGCTTCGAGGACATCATTGTCCGGGACAAGTCCACCAACACCCGGTTCATCCCGGATGAACGCCGGCTGAAGTACATCTCCGACCACCTTGAAACCGCGCTGCGGGCAACGGCCCCCGGTGGGGTGGCCGAGTCCGTGGACCTGCGCGGCTACTACGTGTGGTCGTTCCTGGACAACTTCGAATGGTCCGCGGGCTACAAGCAGCCGTTCGGCCTGCTGCACGTTGACTTCGAAACACTGGAGCGCACGCCCAAGGCCTCCTACTTCTGGTTCCAGGAACTCATCGAGGAACGCGACCTGGCAGCAGCCGCCGAGGCCGCCATCGCCCAGGCGGTGGTTCCGGACCTGCTGCCCAGCGACGACCTCCCCGGCAGCGATGACCTGTTGGCCAACCCCTGAGTAGTCAGCCGCGGAGCAGGTCCAACATGGCGAGCTGCTTGGCGATGCCGGCGCCGTCGGGGGAGTAGATCCACGGCACGCGGGAAGAAGCGTGGTCCCCGTCCTCGGAGTGGCCGCCGGCGAACACCGACTCGCTGACGGACAGCTGCCTGATGGCGATCGCCGCGACCTTTTCCGGGTTTTCGGCGGCGAAAGCCGAGTAAATGGCCTCGTCATGCTGCCCGTTGTCGCCGATCAGGAGCCACCGCATGTCCGGGAACTCCTGGGCGAGCCGCTCCAGGTTGCGGTGCTTGTGGTCCTGGCCGCTGCGGAACCAGCGGTCCTGGGTGAGGCCCCAGTCCGTCAGCAGCAGCGTGCCCTTGGGGTACATGTTGCGCGTCAGGAAGCGTCCCAGCGTGGGGGCTGCGTTCCAGGGGCCGGTGGAGAGGTAGATGACCGGGGCCTCGGGATGTTCAATGGTCAGGCGGTCCAGCAGCACGGCCATCCCCGGCGTGGCCATACGTGCCCGTTCGCTGAGCACGAAGGTGTTCCACAGCGCCAGGAAGGGCCGGGGCAGGGCGGTCACCATGACGGTGTCATCGATGTCGGACACGATGCCGAATTCCACGCCGGGTGCGATTACCTGGATCAAAGCCTCCGCGGGCTCGGTCCCCTCCGCGCGCAGGACTGCGGTGTGCCAGCCCGGGGAAAGCTGCACATCAACC
The DNA here is from genome assembly GCF_056396685.1 of Pseudarthrobacter sp. 05T312. Classification (NCBI taxonomy): domain Bacteria; kingdom Bacillati; phylum Actinomycetota; class Actinomycetes; order Micrococcales; family Micrococcaceae; genus Pseudarthrobacter; species Pseudarthrobacter sp. 05T312. The sequence continues at coordinate 26,011 of NZ_JBFTLY010000002.1, read as the reverse complement.
TCGGTGTCGATGAGTCCGCCCCGGTCCGCCGTGACGTGGGTGACGACGTCCCCGATGGTGATCTCGACGTCGATAAACTGCAGCGGCACCCCGGTGAAAGCACGCCAGCCCCGGATGTTCTGGTTTCCGTTTTTCGCCTCGTGCTCGGCTTTGCTCCCCGGGAGCGGCTTGTGGGTCAGCAGCACGCGCCCCAGCACCCTGACCCGCGTGGTGGAACCATAGCCCTGGTAGGCGATGGTCTGCGGTACGAACTTCCACCGCTTGGCCAGTGTGATACGGACATCGTTGACCGAGTCGGACACCCAATGCGCCAACCGGAAAAAGCGGCTTCCCGACAACGCGTACTGGCCTATCTTGTCCTGCCGTGGCGCGGGGGCGTTGTCCTGGGCTGGGTTCTGCGGAGCCGTGTCCATGCCCTAACTCTGCCACAGGGCGGCGGCAGCCTTCAGCCTGCGCCCAGGATCCCGCGCAGGGTCCAGGCATTCCGCACGGCGTTCCCGCCGCCGTCGTTATTGAAGTACGCGAAGACGTCGATGCCCGCGCTGTCCCACCCGCGGATGCGGTCCGCCCACCAGTGCATGTCCGCATCCGAATAGGAACCGCCATACAGGTGCTCGTGGTCCGGCCCGTGCAGCCGGACGTACGCGAAAGGCGCGGTGGTCCGGAGGATGCACGGAAGGTTGGCGCCGCTCATGATGCAGTAGGCCGCCTGGTGCCGCTCCAGCAAGGCGAACACCCCGGGGGAGTCCCAGCTGGGGTGCCGGAACTCCACGGCCACCCTGATCCAGGACGGAAGCGCGGCGAGGAAATAGTCCAGCCGGGCGTCGTCGCGCTCCAGCTGCGGCGGCAGCTGGACCAGGAGCACCGCCCGTTTGTCCCCCAGCTCATGCCAACACCGGGCAATGCGCTCAATCCAGACCTCCGGTGAATAGAGCTTGCGCGCATGGGTCAGGCCGCGGGGCGCCTTGACGGACATGGTGAAACCGGGCGGCAACCGCCGGTTCCAGCCCGCGAAGGTGGTGTCCCGGGGCCACCGGTAGAAGCTGGCATTCAACTCAACCGTGCTGAACCCGGAGACGTAGCTTTGGAGCCTGTCCCGGGCGGGCAGGCCCGGCGGGTACAGGACGTTCTCCCAGTGGTCGTAGCTCCAGCCGGAGGTGCCGATATGGATCGCCATTTCCCTCACGCTACACCTGGATATTCCCCTTCCGTTCGGAGCTCTGTGTGGCAGGGTGTTCTCATGGCGCGAATTGAAGATTATGCGGTGGTTGGCGACCTTCACACGGGGGCCCTGGTCAGCAAGGAAGGCTCGATCGACTGGCTCTGCCTCCCGCGGTTCGATTCCCCTGCCTGCTTCAATGCGCTGCTGGACACCCCTGACGCGGGACGCTGGCTGCTGGCGCCGGAGGGCGGGGGAACCTGCACGCGCCGCAGCTACCGGGACGGCAGCCTGGTGCTGGACACCGAATGGGAAACGCCTGACGGAACGGTCCGGGTCACCGACTTCATGCCGCCCAGGGATTCAGTCGCCGATATTGTCCGCATCGTGGAGGGCATCAGCGGCACCGTCAAGATGCACGGAGAGCTGGTCATGAGGTTCGACTACGGCCATATCGTCCCATGGGTGCGGAAGGATAAACGCGGACTGCACGCCATCGCCGGCCCGGATGCCGTCTACCTGGTGACCCCGGCCCCGCTGCATGGCGAGAACATGCACACGGTCAGCGACTTCACGGTCAGCGCCGGCGAGAAGGTACCGTTCGTGCTGACCTGGGCGCCAAGCCACGTGGGACGGCCGGTCAGCGTAGAGGCAGAGCACGTCCTCGACAGCACTTTCGAATTCTGGCGGGGCTGGTCCTCGCAGTGCACCGTCAAGGGGAAGTACCAGGACGCCGTGGTCCGTTCCCTGGTGACGCTCAAGGCACTGACCTACGCACCCACAGGGGGCATCGTCGCGGCTATCACCACGTCCCTCCCCGAGCAGCCCGGCGGCCAGCGGAACTGGGACTACCGGTACTGCTGGCTGCGGGATGCCGCCATGACCCTGCAGGCCCTGCTGGCTGCCGGCTACACGGCGGAGGCTGCTGCCTGGCGGGACTGGCTGCTCCGGGCCGTCGCGGGTGACCCCGCCGACCTGCAGATCATGTACGGGATCCACGGCGAGCGGCGGTTGCCGGAGATGGAACTGCCGTGGCTGAAGGGCTACGAGAACTCCACCCCGGTTCGGATCGGAAATGCGGCGGCGGAGCAGTTCCAGCTGGATGTGTGGGGCGAGGTCCTTGACTGCCTGGCCCTGACCCGGAACTCACTGCTGAAGCACACGGACGAAGCGTGGGATGTGCAGATCGCCCTGATGGAGCACCTGGAAACCATCTGGGACCAGCCGGACAACGGCCTCTGGGAGATGCGGGGACCACGCCGGCATTTCACCCACTCCAAGGTCATGGCGTGGGTTGCCGCCGACCGGATGGTGAAGGGCGTACGGGAATCCGGGCTTCCGGGCCCGGTGGAGCGGTGGGAGGCCCTCCGGGACCAGATCCACGCGGACATCATGGCCAATGGGTTCGATGCCGAGCGCAACACGTTCGTCCAGTCCTATGGCCGCCCGGAACTGGATGCCAGCCTGCTGCTGATTCCCCGTGTGGGATTCCTTCCTCCCGACGACCCCCGGGTGGTGGGGACCATCGAAGCGATCCAGCGGGAGTTGACCCAGGACGGATTCGTGCTGCGCTACAAGCCGGGGGAGAGCGACGACGGACTGCCGGGGGATGAAGGGGTCTTCCTGGCCTGCTCGTTCTGGCTGGTGGAGGCGCTGCTGGGTGCCGGGCGCCCCGAGGAATCGCGCGAACTTTTCGAGCGGTTGCTGGAACTGCGCAACGACGTTGGGCTGCTGAGCGAGGAATGGGCAGTAAAGGCCGGGCGGCAACTGGGCAATACGCCGCAGGCCTTCAGCCACTTTGCGCTTGTGACTAGCGCCCTGGAGCTCCATCAGGATACGGTTCGCCGCAGTGACACTCCCTTTCCGCAGGACAAGGCGGATTCGCACTGAGGCGGTGCGGAACGGGCTGGAACTTCTCCTTCGCAGGATAGATAAGTATACTTACTAACAACTCATGGAGTGCCCCCAAGCACAGTGCCGTGATTGACGGAGGAGTGATAGTTATGGCCGGATTTTTTGAACTCGTGGATGCCCCCGACGGTGGTTACCGGATCAGGATGATGGACGGAAGCGGGAACCTGATGGCCATCTCGGTTACCTTCCCCACCAAGCGGGCCGCTGTGGCAGGGGTCGCCATGGCCCGGGAAATCGCCGGTACGGGCCTGATCCGGGACAAGAGCCTGGATGGCGCCGGATCCGTCATCCGCGAACGCGTGCGGCCCGTCAGTTCACCCAAGGAAGAAGCGGCCAGGCTTAAAAAGTCGCCCGGCGTCCGACGGGCAGCGGTGGGCTGATGGCTGAATCCACCACACCCCCTGGCGGCTCCCGCCGGGGGGTCCTGTTTGACGTTGACGGGACGCTGATCGACTCGTCGTACATCCATACCGTCGCCTGGTGGGGTGCGTTCCGCCAGTACGGCCACGACGTCCCCATGGCAGCCATCCATCGGCTCGTCGGCATGGGAGGCGCCCGTTTGGTGGACCACCTCCTGCCGTCCGGCCGCGACCGGGACGAGGACGAGGACATCATGGCCAGCCATGGCGCACTCTACGCCTCGCACTGGCCGTCGCTGCGCGCCCTGGACGGGGCCAAGGACCTGTTGGGCCAGTGCCATGCCGGGGGCGTTGCTGTTGCGCTGGCCTCCTCTGCGCGGCAGCGGGACCTGGAGGTCATGCGCTCCGTCCTAGACGCCGACGCCTTCATCGACGCCGCCACCAGCGCCAATGATGCGAAGGAGAGCAAGCCTGCGCCGGACATCCTGGAGGCAGCCCTGGAGGCTGTGGGGGTGGACGCCGCGGACGCCGTTTGCGTGGGCGACGCGGTTTGGGACATGAAGGCGGCGGGTGCCTTGGGGATCCCGGCCATTGGACTTACCTGCGGGGGAATCCATGCGGCCGAACTTCGGGAGGCGGGGGCCGTCGAGGTCTATGACGGGCCGCGCCACCTGCTGCAGAACCTGGGTGCCAGCGCCATTGGGCGGCTGCTCGTGCTGGAGCCGCGCTCCTAAATCTTCCGGCTACAGCGGCTGTCCGCCCGGCAAGGAGTCTTCCTCGCCGGCGATAGCGGGCTTTGTCCAGGACACGATCACCTTGACCGATCCGTCGTCGTTCCGTTCGATATCGGTGGTGACTTCGGCGGTAGGCGCCCCCATCTCCTCGATTCGCATCCGGTAGGTGCTGACCAGTTCCGCCAGGCTTTCTTCGGTCCATTCGCCCGGACGCATGCGGGTGGAGATCTCGACCGGTTCCGGCTGGTAGAGCGACATGGCGTTCCTCTTTCTGTTTCCCGACCCTCCTACGCTAGGGGCACCGGGTGGCGGCCACAAGCTTTTAATCAGCATGCTTACTTTTTTCCGCCAAAACAGATAGCGTCGAAGAAAGGGGTGCCGACAGGCGCCCTGCCCCGCCCGGGGAGACCCCCGCGGGCACAGCAGAGCGAAAGGGAGACTGTGAAAGCACTGACGTGGCAAGGAAAACGATCGGTAAGCGTGGAAGAAGTGCCCGATCCCGTCATCCAGGAACCTACGGACGCGATCGTTCGGATCACCTCCACGGCAATCTGTGGCTCCGACCTCCACCTCTATGAGGTCCTCGGCCCCTACATGCACAAGGGCGACGTCATCGGACACGAACCGATGGGCATCGTGGAGGAAGTGGGCAGCGGCGTCACCAACCTCCGCAAGGGAGACCGCGTGGTGGTCCCCTTCAATATCTCCTGCGGTTCCTGCTACATGTGCAAGCAGGGCCTGCAGTCCCAGTGCGAAACCACCCAGGTCAAGGAAAAGGGCTCCGGCGCCGCCCTCTTTGGCTACTCGGAGCTCTACGGTTCCGTTCCCGGCGGCCAGGCCGAGTACCTGCGCGTGCCCCACGCCGATTACGGTCCCGTGAAGGTGGGCAGCGAGCTTCCGGACGAGCGCTACCTGTTCCTTTCCGACATCCTCCCCACCGCCTGGCAGGCCGTGGAGTACGCGGACGTCCCGCCCGGCGGCACGCTCGCTGTGTTCGGCCTGGGGCCAGTGGGCCAGTTTGCCGGACGCATCGGCGTGCACCGCGGCTTCCGGGTGATCGGGATCGACCCCGTCGCTGAACGGCGCGCCATGGCGGAACGGCACGGCGTGGAAACGCTCGATTACAGCAAAACCATCGCGGACGAACTCCGGGAGTCGACGGGCGGGCGCGGCCCCGACGCGGTGGTTGACGCCGTCGGCATGGAAGCCCATGGTTCCCCGGTGGCAGGGTTCGCCCACCAGGCGCTGGGCCTCCTGCCGGACAAGCTGGCCCAGAAGGCGATGGAGACCAGCGGCGTGGACCGGCTCGCGGCCCTGCACGCGTCCATCGACGCGGTGCGGCGCGGCGGTACGTTGTCCCTGAGCGGGGTGTACGGCGGGACGGCCAGCCCGATGCCGCTGCTCACCATGTTCGACAAGCAGCTCCAGGTGCGCATGGGGCAGTGCAACGTGCGGCGCTGGACCGATGACATCCTTCCCCTCGTGGAGGACGACGCCGATCCGCTGGGTGTCATGGACCTGGTCACCCACCGGTCCAACCTGGAGGGTGCGGCCGCCCTGTACGAGAAGTTCCAGAAGAAGGAAGACGGCTGCATCAAGGTGGTCCTGAACCCCGCCGCCTGACCAACAGCATCGACAGCAGAGGCCGTTATGGACATTCCATAACGGCCTCTGCTGTCTGCCCGGATAGGTCAGGGGCGCTTAGGTGAGCTTCACCTGGCGGTTCATGTCCTTGTAGAGCAGGTAGCGGAACTCCCCGGGGCCGCCGGCGTAGCAGGCCTGCGGGCAGAAGGCCCGCAGCCACATGAAGTCACCGGCCTCCACCTCCACCCAGTCGTTGTTCAGCAGGTACATGGCCTTGCCTTCCAGGACATAGAGGCCGTGCTCCATCACGTGGGTTTCCGGGAACGGGATGACGCCACCGGGCTGGAACGTGACGATGTTGACCTGCATGTCGTGGGCGAGGTCGTTCGAGTCCGTGAACCGGGTGGTCTTCCAGACGTCATTGGTGTCCGGCATGGACGTGGGCTCCACGTCCTTCTCATTGGTCACGAAGGACTTGGCCTCGTACCCTTCAAGGCGCTCGTAGGCCTTGCGGATCCAATGGAAGGACACGACGTCGTCAGAGACGTTTTCCAGGCCCCATTCCGACCCCGCGGCCAGATACGCGTAGCCGCCCTCCTCCAGCGGGTGCAGTTCGCCGTCCAGGGTGAGGTTGACCTTGCCGCGCGTAACGAAAATGACGCCCTCCACGCCGGCCTCGAATTCGGCCTTCGGCGCTCCTCCGCCCGGTGCGATCTCGACGATCAGCTGCGAGAAGGTGGTGGCGAAGCCGGAGATGGGGCGGGCGATGATCCAGGACCGGGTGTTCGAAAAGCCCGGCAGGTTGGATGTGACGATGTCCGTCATCACGCCCTTCGGGATCACCGTGTAGGCCTCGGTGACGATGGCCCGTTCGGTGGTGAGGTGGGTCTGCGGCGGGAGTCCGCCGGTGGGGGAGTAGTACTTGCCCATTGAAAGGAATCCTTTGGCTAGGAATTGGAGGTGGTGGCGAGCCGCGGGTGGGCCAGGGCGGTGAGCTGGGGAAGCCCGACGCCGGCAAGCGCCTGGACTTCCTCGGCGCCGACTGCCCCGCACTGGACGCCGCGCAGGACGAACGCGGCCAGGGCCCGGGCGGTGGCGGGTTCGTCCATGACGCCGCCCTCGGTCCGCTCCACGTAGTTGCGCAGGCGGCTGGCGGCAGCCGGCAGGCCTTCGCGGTAGAAGGCATAAGTGGCGGCGAACCGGCTGGGCAGTTGGGCCGGGTGCAGGTCCCAGCCCTGGTAGTAGCCGCGTTCCAGCGACCTTCGGACCAGGCGCCCGTGCAGCTGCCAGGCGTTCTCCACGTTGTCGCCCACCGGGATGATGTTGGTGGAGCCGTCGGAAAGCCGGATGCCGGTGCCTGCCACGGCCAGCTGCATGACCTCCTTGGCGAAGTCCGCCACCGGGTGCTCCATGGACTGGTACTCCGCGGAGATCTGCAGCGAAGCCGAGTAGTCGTACGTGCCGTAGTGCAGCCCGCTGATCCGCCCGGGCACGGCATGCGGCAGCTGCGCTACCGGAGACGTTCCTTCAGGACCGAGGATCAGCTGCGGCGTTTCCACCTGGACCTCGAACCGGAGTCGGCCAGCGGCCAGTCCGTGGATCTCCTCGAGCCGGGAGACCGCATAGTCCATGGCCTGTACCTGCGCCACAGTGGTGACCTTGGGCAGGGTCAGGACCAGGCCATCCGGCAATTCGCCGGCAGCGGCCAAGCCGGAGACGAAGAGGTCCAGGGTCCGCAGGCCGCGGGCCCGGGTGGGAGCCTCGAAGCATTTGAAGCGGATGCCGATGAACGGGGGAGCTGACCCGGCAGCGACTGCCGTGGCCACCGCGGACGCCGCGGCAACCGCGGCGGCATCCTCGGCGTCGTCGCCCCGGTCCCCGAAGCCGTCCTCGAAATCCAGGCGCAGGTCCTCAATGGGCTCGGTTTGGAGCTTGGCCTGGACGCGGCCTGCCACGGCTTCGGCGAGCCCGGCGTCCTGGCCAAGCAGCCGGCCCAGCTCCCCGAAGCCGCCGTGGGCTTCCGCCGTCGCGATTGCCTGGGCGCCCCAGTCGGCCGCGAGCGAGGGCGTGAACCGGTCCGCTGGCACGTACACCGTGTGCACGGGCTGGCGGGAGCCGTCGTCGCCCGGGTAGTTCTGTTCCAGCAGCCGGTCGGTGCCGGCAAGCTGCCCGTCAATGTGCGCGAGGTCCCCCGCGGAGAGCGAGGACTTGGGTGCTGCCATCTCAGCCCACCAGTTCGTAGGCAGGCGTGGTGAGGAAATCGGTGTAATCGTCCGAGAGGCAGATGTCAGCGATGAGTTCGCCGGCCGGCTGGTAGTAGCGGCGGAATGCCTCGTCACCGAATTCGGTGCGGAGCCGGTCCGTTTCCTCGCCGAGGATCCGTTCTACCAGTTCCCGGGTCACGGTGTTGCCCGTATCCGCGAGGATGGACTTGTTGCGGATCTGCTGCCACACCTGGGAACGGGAGATCTCCGCAGTGGCGGCATCCTCCATCAGGTTGTGGATGGCCACGGCGCCGTTTCCGGACAGCCACACCGCCGTGTAGGCGACGGCCACGTACAGGTTCAGGCGCAGCCCGGCCTCGGTGACCTGCCCGCCGGCGGACTGGACGTCCAGCAGCTGCTCTGCGGTGACCGAAACCTCCGGGCGCTGCTTGTCCACCTGGTTGGGCTTGTCGCCGAGCACGGAGTCGAAGACTTCGCGGCAGGTGGGCACCAGGTCCGGGTGGGCAACCCAGGAGCCGTCGAAGCCATCGTTGGCCTCGCGGGTCTTGTCCGCGCGGACCTTCTCGAACGCGGCCTCGGTGACTTCGGGGTGGCGCCGGTTCGGGATCACCGCGGCCATGCCGCCCATGGCGAAGGCGCCGCGCCGGTGGCAGGTCTTGACCAGGAGCTCGGTGTAGGCGCGCATGAAGGGGGCGGTCATTGCCACGGAGGCGCGGTCCGGCAGGACGAACTCCTCGCCGGCATCGCGGAAGTACTTGATGATGCTGAACAGGTAGTCCCAGCGGCCGGCGTTGAGGCCTGAGGCGTGGTCCCGCAGTTCGTACAGGATTTCGTCCATCTCGAAGGCGGCCGGGATGGTTTCGATCAGCACCGTGGCGCGGATGGTGCCCTGGTTCAGGCCGAGGAAGTCCTGCGCGAACACGAACACGTCGTTCCAGAGCCGTGCTTCGAGGTGGCTCTCCATCTTGGGCAGGTAGTAGTACGGGCCCTGCCCGTTGAGGACCAGCTGCTTGGCGATGTGGAAGAAGTGCAGGCCGAAGTCCACCAGGGCACCAACCGCCGGTTCACCGTTCACCAGCAGGTGCTTCTCCTGCATGTGCCAGCCGCGGGGGCGCGCCACCACGACGGCGAGCGGTGCGTCGGTGCGGAGCCGGTACTCCTTGCCTTCCTCCGAGGTGTAGCTGAGCCTGCCCTGGGCGGCGTCGCGGAGGTTCAGGATGGCGTCGATGACATTGGCCCAGGTGGGTGTGCTGGCGTCCTCCAGGTCCGCCAGCCACACCTTGGCGCCGGAGTTCAGGGCGTTGATGGCCATCTTGGCCGGCGAGGCGGGGCCGGTCATCTCCACCCGGCGGTCCTGCAGGGCGTCCGGTGCCGGCGCAACCTTCCAGTCGCCGTCGCGCACGTCCTTGGTCTCGGGCAGGAAATCGAGCTTGCCCGTTTCCGCCACCCGCTGGCGCTTGACGGCACGGGCTGCCAGGAGCTCGTTGCGGGTGCCGGCGAACCGGTTGTGGAGCTCCTCCACGAAGGCCAGCGCCTTGGGGGTGAGGATCTCCTCTGCGCGGTCGATCGGCCGGGGATCTGTGACGGTGATGGCCATTTCTGGTCCTTTCCTTAGGCTGGGAGTCGGGCGGTCAGGCGGAAGCCAGTGCTGGCTCCGCGGCGGAATCGGCCGGTTCGGCAGCCGTTGCCACGTTTGAAGCGTGTGCCGCGGCGGCAACGGCTGCCGCGACGTCGGCGGTCACGTGCGGGTCGAAAATGCTCGGGATGATGTAGCTCGCATTGAGCTCATTATCATTCACCCGGTTGGCGATTGCTTCCGCGGCGGCCACCAGCATTTCCGGGGTGATGTCGCTTGCCCCCACGTCGAGGAGCCCGCGGAAGAGGCCGGGGAAAGCCAGGACGTTGTTGATCTGGTTGGGGAAGTCGCTGCGGCCGGTGGCCACGACGGCGGCGTGCCGGGACGCGACGGCGGGGTCCACCTCGGGGGTGGGGTTGGCCATGGCGAACACGATGGCGTCCTTTGCCATGGAGGCGATGTGCTCCTCGTCCAGGATGTTGGGGGCGGAGACGCCGATGAAGACATCCGCGCCCACCAGGGCCTGGTGCAGGGTGCCGGCGAAGCCCTCCTCATTCGTGTTTTCCGCGATCCAGGTGCGGTGCGGATCGTTGTACTGCTCGCCCTTGTGGATGGCGCCGGAGCGGCCCGCGGCCACAATATGCCGGGCGCCCTGGGCCTTGAGCAGCTGGATGATGGCAGAGCCGGCGGCACCGACCCCGGACACCATGATCTTCACGTCCGCGATCTTCTTGTCCACCACGCGCAGGGCGTTGACGAGGGCTGCGAGCGTCACGATCGCCGTGCCGTGCTGGTCGTCGTGGAAGACCGGGATGTCCAGTTCCTCGCGCAGGCGGGCCTCGATCTCGAAGCAGCGGGGCGCGGCGATGTCTTCCAGGTTCACGCCGCCGAAGACCGGTGCCAGGAGCTTGACGGTGCGGATGATTTCCTCGGTGTCCTGGGTGTCCAGGCAGACGGGCCAGGCGTCGACGTTGGCGAACTGCTTGAACAGGGCGGCCTTGCCTTCCATGACCGGGAGGGCGGCGGCGGGGCCGATGTTGCCCAGTCCCAGCACCGCCGATCCGTCGGTGACCACGGCCACGGTGTTGCGCTTGACGGTGAGGTTGCGCGCGGCGGCGGGGTCCTCGGCAATGGCCAGGCACACCCGGGCGACGCCGGGGGTGTAGGCGCGGGAGAGATCGTCCCGGTTGCGCAGGGGGACCTTGGGGACGACTTCGAGCTTGCCGCCGAGGTGCATCAGGAAAGTGCGGTCCGAGACGTGCTGGACGGTCACGCCGTCGAGCGCGTTGAGGGCGTCCTTGACGCGTGCTGCGTGGGCGTCGTCGGTGGTGTTGCAGGTGACGTCGACAACCAGCGTTTCGTGGTGGGACTCGGTGACGTCGAGTGCGGTGATGGCGGCGCCGGCAGCTCCGACGGCCGCGGCGAGCTCGCTGGTGGCGCTGAAGCTCGAGGGTGCTTCCACGCGCAGGGTGATCGAATTTCCGGGGCTGGGGTTCGCCATTGAATGTCCTCCTGTTTAGGCCTTGTCCGGCTTCTGCTCTAATCCGAATGTTTTCGTATTATGGATATTATTATCTACTTTATGGAAATACAAGCCCTCCGAATGCGACTGGGGGACCGCGTCGCGGCTGGTACTGCCGTGCTGTATCTTGGGTGTTCTAAGCAACTCTTTTCACGATGCGGATAAGAGTTGTCGGATTCCGAGCCACAGGAGACAACGGAATGGCAGAAAAAGCGTCCGGTGGGGTGCAGTCGGTGGAGCGCGTCTTCGAACTGCTGGAGCTCATCACTGATGCCGGCGGCGACGTCACCCTCAGCGAGCTCTCGTCTTCCACCGACCTGCCGTTGCCCACCATCCACCGCCTGCTCCGCACCCTGGTGTCGCTGGGCTACATCCGCCAGCTGCCCAACCGGCGCTACGCCCTGGGCCCCCGGCTCATCCGTTTGGGCGAGGGTGCCAACAAGCAGCTCGGTGCCCTGGCGCAGCCCCAGCTGAAGATCCTGGTGGACCGGCTGGGAGAGACGTCCAACATGGCCGTGCTGGACTCGGACATGGTGATCTACGTCGCGCAGGTGCCCTCGCTGCACTCCATGCGCATGTTCACTGAGGTGGGCCGGCGCGCCCACACCCACGCCACCGGCGTCGGCAAGGCCATCCTGGCCCAGCTCGACGACGACACCGTGCGGGGCATCGTTGCCCGCGCCGGCATGCCCACCCCCACTGCGAAGAGCATCGGCGACGTGGAAGAACTCCTGGCCGACCTCAAGCTCATCCGTGAGCGGGGCTACTCCATTGACGAGGAAGAGCAGGAACTCGGCGTCCGCTGCTTTGCCATGGCGGTCCCCAACGCGCCGACGCCTACGGCCATTTCCGTTTCCGGCCCGGTGTCCCGGGTGGACGGGAACTTCGCGGACAAAGCCGTGCCCATCCTTCGGGAAGCGGCCGAGGCCATCTCCCGCGAGCTCAACCGCACCTAAGGCTCCCTCTTCACTGACAACCACGACGGCGGCCCGCACCTTTCGCGAAAGGKGSGGGCCGCCGTCGTCCCACCCGGGGAAGGTCAGTGCTCTGACGCCTTTTCGGATGACTGGATGGGGACTTCCTTGCCGTCGCAGTCGATGAGCTTGCCGTCCTCGAACCGGTCGCCGTGCTCAAGGCATTGCAGGTCCTCCTGCCGGACGACGCGGCCGGTGCCGGCGACGAAAACGGACTGGTTCTCTGAATTGCCCGCCTTGAGATGGTTGAACAGCAGGTTCAGCACAATGGCCATGACAGCTGCGGAGCTGATGCCGGAGTGGAAAATGGTGCTGAACCAGGAGGGGAACTTGTCGTAGAAGGTAGGGGCCACGATCGGGATCATGCCGAAGCCCAGCGAGGCGGCCACGATGATCAGGTTCATATTGTTGCGGTATTCCACCTTGGCGAGGGTTCGGATGCCACTGGCAGCAACGGTTCCGAAGAGAACGATGCCTGCGCCGCCCAGAACGGCGGTGGGCACGGCGGCGACGACGCGGCCCAGCACCGGGAGCAGGCCCAGCAGGACCAGAATCACGCCGCCGGCAGCCACAACATAGCGGCTCTTGATCTTGGTGACTGCCACCAGGCCAACATTCTGGGCGAATGCGGTTTGCGGGAAGGAACCGAAGACGGGTGCCACGAGCGTGGAGACCATGTCCGCCCGAAGCCCTGCGGCGATGCGCTTGGAGTCGACCTTCGTGCCCACAATTTCACCCACGGCAAGGATGTCGGCCATGGTTTCGGTCATGATGACCAGGATGACGATCACCATGGAGATGATCGCGGCGATTTCAAAAGTGGGTGCACCCAGGTGGAAGGGGGTGGGGAATGCTGCGATCGGACCGTCGCCGATCTTGGAGAAATCGGCCATGCCTGTTGCGGCAGCCACGATGGTTCCGCCAACCATGGCGAGCAGGATGGAGAGCCGGGAAAGGGTGGCGTTGCCTACCTTGCTCAGGACCAGGACCAGGACCAGGGTGACCGCAGCAAGGCCGATGTTGGCGGTACTGCCGTAGGTGGGCGCCTTGCTGTTGCCGCCCATGGCCCAGTTGGCAGCAACGGGCAGCAGTGTCAGCCCGATGGTGGTAATGACAGTCCCCGTGACCACTGGCGGGAAGAACCGGATGATCTTGGAGAAGACCGGGGCGATGAGCAGGCCGATGGCGGCGGAGACGATGATGGCGCCAAACACGGCGGGCAGCCCGCCTCCGCTGGTGACGATCGAGAGCATGGTGGCCACGCTGGCGAAGGAAACACCCTGGACCAGCGGCAGCTGTGAGCCGAAGAACGGGAGGCCAAGGGTTTGGATGAGGGTAGCCAAACCGCCCATGAAGAGGGCTGCGGTTACGAGGATGCCGATGTCGGCCGGGGCGAGTCCTGCTGCTTGCCCGATGATTAGCGGGACCGCGATCATGCCGCCGTACATGGTCAGCACGTGCTGGAACCCGTAGGCAAAGCTGCTGCCTATTGACAGCCTTTCGTCTTCGGGGCGTCCCGATGTGGGGCGCTTGGTCCGTTTCTTGGAGTCGCCGGCGGTCTTGTTCGTACCGGGGGACGGGGCGTTCTTGATGTTCATGGCAGACTTTCCTGGTTCATGGCAGACGTCTTCGTCTGGCTAACTTTGTCTGGCTAACGTCGAAGTTTTAGGGCTACTGCGGTTTTACGGAACTGCGTTTTTTGGTGCAGGAAATGCGGGTTGCGGGTGGCCGGGCCGCCGAAACCTCGGTCGCGGCGGGGCCGGCCACCGCGTTGGCTCAGCAGAAGCCGGCGATACCGGTCCACGCGTTCTCGGCGGGGACGGCCTCTTCGCGCAGGACCGTGGCCTCGATCAGGCCGTAGGGACGGTCCGCCGCGAAGAAGACCTCGTTGGGGTTGTCCAGGCCGAACGGCGAAAGGTCCACAAGGAAGTGGTGCTTGTTGGGCATGGAGAACTTGATTTCGTCGATCTCGGGGTGGGCCTCGAGGACCTTGGTTCCCATGTCGAACAGCGTCTGCTGCAGGGCGTGTGAGTAGTTTTCGGTGAAGCCTTCGAGCAGCAGGCTCTTCACGTCGTCGTAGTTCTTGTTGAAATCAAACGATGTGAAGTCGGTGCCGGCCTTGAACCGCCAGCGGGCGGAGACGTCGGTGGCAAGGATGCGGTCTGTGGTTTCCGCCAGGGTGGTGTACTTGTCCTTGGGGTACCCGACGAAGCCGGACTGGGTGGACTTCAGGACGGTCAGGTCCTTCAGCCCGGAGATAAGGTGCTCGGCAGCGCCGTCGCGGACCAGCACTGCCGTGCGGACTTCCTGGCCGTTGCGGACGAACGAGTGGTCGTGTTCGCTGCCATGGGCCTGGATGCGGTTCCAGCTGTAGGACTCAGCTTCCCAGCGGCCGCCATCAACCCAGCTGAAGCTCGAGGTGAAGTGCTCGCCGAGGCGAAGCAGGAAGGCTTCCGGGGAACCGATGCCCTCGCGGGCGAAGGCGTAGACGGTGTTCTTCTGGGTGTCGGTGGGCACAACGTGGCTGTTGTCGCCCTCCAGGTGGGCGGCCTCGAAGTCGCCGCGCAGCTGCGAGGTGACATTGAGGTCTTCAATCTGGTGGCGGTCCGTGTCTCGGGTGATCTTGACGACCCGGACCTCGGCCTTGCCGAACTGGTTGCTGCCGAGAATGATCTTGCTGCTCATGGTCTTTTCCCAACTTCCGGTAAGTGGAACCTAGGTTCCATCACTGAAATTAAGCGCGCGTTTCATGCGCGTTTCCGATGGAGCCGACCCAACAAAAAAAGAGCCGGCATCCGTTGATGCCAGCTCATTACGACCCTGCCTGCTGCTCCCAGGTTACGTGACCTGCGCCACGAGTTGCATAACAGCGTACCCCGACTCTGCGGTGGTGTACATCACAGAATCAAAATTCCGTTTGTGACCGGCGGGATGCCCGCGGTCCGTCCTGCACCTATTGACGGGATTGGCCGGCAGCCCTAGCATTTTCATATAGCAAAAACAAATTTCCATATTACGAAAAGAGGAGGTTCCGATGTTCCAGCAGGAAAACCAGCCCATGCCGGCAGCGCCGTCCGCAGGAGCGGGTGCGCAGGAGTTCTACCTCCCGCTCGGCGGCGGAGTCGACCCCGACCTCTATCTGCCAGAGGACCGCCTGCGTCTCACGGGCCGCCTGTCCAGGTGGGTGCAGTCATTGCGTACCCCGGCAGCGGGCGGGTCCAAAAGCCGGCCCCAAGGCTGAGGGTCCGCCGCTCAGGAACCGGTGCGGCCCGGCCATTGCTTTCCGGCCCAAGGGTCGTAGTCCGCGATGAGCTCCTCCTGCTGTGGCCGGTCGGCCTCGGGAACATGCTGCAGGTTCACCCGCACCCGGTACCAGAGCGAGCTTGATCCACGCATCCCGTCTACCAGGATGTCGGCCGGCTGCAGGGAATGGACGACGGCGGCATGCCGGGACTTCCATTCGTCGAGCGCGGCCAGCGCTTCGGGCTTGGTCCTGGTCCGGGCCACCTCGATGAGCGGCATCCGGGACTGCCGGCGGCCGGATCCGTTGCCGCTGCGCGGAGCCTTTTCCGCTGGCCCCAGTTCCTTTGCCAGCGCAAGCAGCCCGTCCAGCGACCCCACCGCCCCGTCTATGCCGGCGTGCGGGTCGCCGATCCCCGCATACCGCTCCGTGACCGTGGCAACAGTGAACTGTCCGGGGCGGGCGGTGCGCATCTCCTCCCAGGTCAGTGGAGTGGACACGCGGGCGTCCGGCAGGGGCCTGACCGAGTAGGCGGATGCGACCGTGCGGTCCTTGGCGTTCTGGTTGAAGTCCACGAACACGCTCTCGCCGCGTTCCTCCTTCCACCAGCGTGCCGTTGCCAGGCCGGGTGCTCGGTTCTCCACTTCCCTCGCAAGGGTCTCAGCCGCCAGCCGTACATCCGGGTACGACCACTCCGGGGCGATGCGGACCAGGATGTGCAGGCCGCGGGACCCGCTGGTCTTGGGCCATCCCACCAGTCCCGCATCGGCAAGGACCTCCTGCGCCACGTAGGCGACGTCGACGATTTGCGCCCAGTCCACGCCGGGCATGGGATCAAGGTCCACCCTCAGCTCGTCCGGGTGTTCAAGGTCTTCTGCCCGGACTGGGTGGGGGTTCAAATCAAGGCAGCCCAGATTGACCACCCAGGCAAGTCCTGCAGCATCCCTGATCACCGCCTCCTCGGCCGAAGTCCCTGACGCGTAATGCAGGGTGGTGGTATCGATGAAGGGAGGGTGGTTTTCCGGCACGCGCTTCTGGAAGAACGGTTCTGCGTCGATGCCCTTGGGGAACCTCTTGAGCACCATGGGGCGGCCGCCGGCGCCGCGCAGTGCCCCCTCCGAGACCGCCAGGTAGTACCGCACCAGGTCAAGCTTGGTCAGGCCCGCCTCCGGGAATACCATCTTGTCCGGGCTCGAGATCCGGACTTCATTGCCTTCGATTTCCAGGACCTCGGCCGGCGTCTTTGACGGAGTCATTCCGTCACGCTAGCAGTTGGGCTTTTGCGCGTCAGCCCTGTGGGACCCGGCGACCACGCTGGAAAGGGTGCCGGGTGAAGCCTTGGAAACATCGATTTCACATTGCGAAATAAATTTTCCAGAAAAGTATGGCGTGGCCCACAAACCGGTGCTAATCTCGATTCTGCCAAAGGCGGGCACCCAAACCCGGGAAGCTATCTACCAGGCGCAACTTAACCTTCACAGCACATGCTGAAGCCTGGTAACCGTTCGCACCTGGTTTTACTGGTCCTGCACGGCAACAGGCTTCCCGGCAAAAGGAAGTCGCATCATGAGTACCACCGTCACGGCCGAACAGTTTTTGGCCCGCTCCATCCGGCTGGCAACGGCCAACGTCCTCAACAGCGGCGGCCCCTTCGGCGCCATGATCGTCATGGCGGACGGGCAGGCGTTCGACGGCGTCAACCGCGTCACCGCGGACAACGACCCCACCGCCCACGCCGAAGTTACCGCCATCCGCACCGCCTGCCGCGAGCTGGGCACCTTCGACCTCAGCGGCGCTACCCTCTACACCAGCTGCGAGCCGTGCCCCATGTGCCTGGCCTCGGCACTGTGGGCACGGGTGGAACGCGTGGTCTTCGCCGCGAACCGGCACGACGCCGCCTCCGTCGGCTTCGACGACGCAGTCTTCTACGAATACTTCGACAACAAGGACAGGGATTCCCTGATGCCGGTCGCCAAGCTGGAGCTGGTCGATCCCCAGGCCCCGGCCCCGCTGGAACCGTTCAATACCTGGAACACGCTCGAATCCAGGATTGATTACTAGGCGGCAGGAATGACCATCCTGGACCATTCCCACGAGGAGCATTCGGCTCCAACCGCCATCTCCCGGCAGGAGCCGCGCCCATTGGCGCAGGCGTCAAAGACGCCCCGCCCGCCTGCAGCGGACTCCTTCCTTGACCGCTTCTTCCACATCACCCGACGCGGCTCCACCCTGGCCCGCGAATTCCGGGGCGGCCTGGTCACCTTCTTCACCATGGCGTACATCGTCATCCTGAACCCCCTCATCCTGGGCGGGTTCAGCGCGGACAACGCACCCACCGATGTGGCCGGCGGCTGGCTCTCCGCGTCCCAGGTGGGTGCCGTCACCGGCCTCACCGCCGGCGTCATGACCATCCTCTTCGGCCTCATCGCCAACCTGCCGTTCGGCCTCGCTGCCGGCCTCGGGATCAACTCCTTCCTGGCCGTCTCGGTGATCCATGAGGTCACCTGGGCCGAAGCCATGGGCCTGGTGGTCATCAATGGCATCCTGATCGTGCTCTTCGGCGTTACCGGCGCCCGGACGGCCATTTTCCGGGCCGTGCCCAAGGAACTGAAGGCCGCCATCACCGTCGGCATCGGCCTCTTCATCGCCTTCATCGGTTTCGTTGACTCCGGTTTCGTCAGGCCTACGGCAGGCGGCCCGCCCGTTCAACTGGGCGACGGCGGCTCCATCACTTCCGTGCCCACGCTCGTGTTCGTCGTCGGCCTCCTGGCCATGGGCATCCTCGTGGCACGCAAGGTCCAGGGCGGACTCCTGATCGGGATCGTCGGCACCACCGTGCTGGCCGCCGTCGTGGAAGCAATCATGAAGCTCGGCCCCGCCAGTGCCGCCAACCCCGGTGGCTGGCACTTGAACACCCCGGTCCTGTCCGGCCAGCTGGTGTCGGCGCCGGACCTTGGGCTGGTGGGCCACTTCGACCTCTTCGGGTCCTTCGCCAGGATCGGGGGACTCGCAGCCACCATGCTGGTGTTCACGCTGGTGTTCACCAACTTCTTCGACGCCATGGGCACCATGACCGGCCTGGCCAAAAGCGCCGGCGTCGCCCACAAGGACGGCACCTTCCCACGGCTGAAGTCCGCGTTCATCGTGGAAGGCTTCGGTGCCGTGGCGGGCGGCGCTACCTCGGGATCCTCCAACACCGTCTACATCGACTCGGCCGCAGGCATCGGTGAAGGTGCGCGCACGGGCCTGGCGTCGGTGGTCACCGGCGTGCTGTTCCTCGGCTCGATGTTCCTCACCCCGCTCACCAGCGTGGTGCCGCTCGAGGTGGCTGCCGCCGCGCTGGTGGTGGTGGGCGCCATGATGATGGCCCAGATCCGCGAGATCAAGTTCACCAAGTTCACCGTGGCCCTGCCGGCCTTCCTTACCATCGTCACCATGCCGCTGAGCTACTCGATCGCCAACGGCATCGGGGTGGGCTTCGTCAGCTGGGCGGTGATCGGGGCGGCGTCGGGCAAGGCGAAGAAGATCCATCCCTTGATGTGGGTGGTGAGCGCCGGGTTCCTGGTGTACTTCGCCCGCGGGCCCATCAACGCCCTGTTGGGCGGCTAAGCATTGACCATTCTTTCCGGGGGCCGGGGCAACCCTTGGCCCGGCCCCCGGAAGGACCGACAATTGACACCACCGCTGCGGAAGAAGGAGCGACGCCATGCTTGACCTGATCCCTTCGCTCGGCCCGTGGGCGCCCCGGCTCGCAGCCCGGGAGTTCGCCGTGGCCACGATCGTGGCGGCTTCCGGATCGGTGCCGCGGCCCGTGGGAACGTCCATGCTGGTCGCCGGTTCCGGTGACGTGCTGGGCAGCCTGTCCGGCGGCTGCGTGGAAGGCGCCGTGGTGGCGCTCGCCCGGGAGGCAATGGACGACGGCGTCCCGCGCCACGGGTCCTTTGGCTTCAGTTCCGCGGACGCCTTCGCGGCCGGACTCACCTGCGGGGGAGAACTGGGCATCCAGATCCAGCCCGTACCCGCCGCCGTGCCTGGCAAAACCACGCACCCGCTTCGGGCCGCCCTGTTGCAGCTCGCCGGCCTGGGCCCGGCCCACCCCGTGGCGCTGGTACGGCTGCTCGGTACTCCAGGAGGTGCCGCCGTCGTCCTCGCCGATCCGGGTGCCTTCCGCCTGGCGGGATCTTCGGAGCTGGCAGCGCTGCTGCATGGGGAACCGGCCCTGCAGGTGGAATCCCTGGTGCGCAGCGGCGGTGCCGGGCTGGTCCGGCTCCCGCAGCCGGGCGAATGCGCTCCGGTCAAGTCCGGCGACGCGCAACCTGCCGCGGAGCCGGCCATCCTGGTGGAGTCCAGGCTGGCGCCGCCGCGGATGCTGGTATTCGGCGCCAACGACTTCGGTGCCGCCCTGGTCCCCGCGGCCAAGCTGCTGGGCTACCACGTGACCCTCGTTGATGCCCGGCCGGCCTTCGCGTCCCAGCCACGGTTCGCGGCCGCCGACCAGGTGGTCACCGACTGGCCGCACCGCTACCTGGCAGCAGAAGCGGCGGCGGCCCGGACGGACAGCCGCACCGTGGCCGCCGTCCTCACCCATGACCCCAAGGTCGACCTCCCCCTGCTGGAAACGGCGTTGGCCCTGGACCTCGCCTACGTTGGCGCCATGGGGTCCCGGCGGAGCCACCACCTACGGGTTGAGCAGCTCCTTGACGCGGGAGTTCCACCGGAGCGGATCGCCCAGCTCCACTCACCCATCGGCCTTGACCTCGGTGCGGTCACTCCCGCCGAAGTGGCGGTATCCGTCACCGCGGAACTGATCGCCGCGCGCACCCGCGCAGCCAGCTGCCAGCCGCTGCGGGAAACCTCCGGCACCATCCATCACCACCTGGCTGCCCCGGCGCCCACAGACCTTAATACGCAGGAGATCGCATGGACATGAACACCATCGAGGCGGTGGTCCGCACCACCGACCCCGCACAATGGCGCGACGGCGACGCGTGGCTTGCCGGCGGCACGGTCCTCTTTTCCTACGGCAGCTACGCGTTTGGCCCGCGGCCGCTCAAGCGGCTGCTGGACCTCGGTGACGCCGGCTGGACGCCCATCACCGTCACCGGAGACGGGATTGAGCTGGCAGCAACCTGCACCATCGCGCAGCTGTACGCCCTGCCTGGTTCCCCGGAGGTGACCGGCCGCAGGTGGCAAGGGCTGGACCTGGTCCGTGCGTGCTGCGACTCCTTCGTGGCGTCCTTCAAGGTGTGGAACATGTCCACCGTGGGCGGCAACCTCTGCACTTCGCTGCCCGCCGGTCCCATCATTTCGCTGTGCGCCGGGCTGGACGGGACAGCCGCCATCCTCACGCCCGGCGGCGGTACGCGCACCGTCCCCGTGGCGGAGTTCGTCACGGGGGACGCGAAAAACTGCCTGGCACCCGGCGAGCTGCTCCGAAGCGTCCACCTGCCGGCGTCGGCCCTTTCCGCCCGCATAGCCTTCCGGCGCCTGTCCCTGAGCAACCTGGGCCGGTCCGGGGTGCTGCTCATCGGACGGCTCGACGGCGACGCCTCCCTAACCCTGACGGTCACCGCCGCCACCAAGCGGCCGGTCCAGCTGCGCTTCGAGGAAGTGCCGGACGCAGACCGGCTGGACGCCGCCCTGGACGACGCCATCCCCGCCGCGCTCTACCACGACGACATCCATGGGCTGCCTGCCTGGCGCCGCGACATGACGTACCGGCTGGCCGAGGAAATCCGCGCAGAACTCGCCGCTCCCGCCGCCGCGCAGGGTATCCCCGTCTCCGGCGACTTCTGGCCGCCCCGGGCCGGCGATGGGCCGGCCGCCGGGACCACCGCACTGCCGAAAGGGGCCTGAGCATGGCCATCGAGATCAACGGAACACCTGCCGGCGCGGACCCACGTCCGGGGCAATGCCTGCGGACGTTCCTGCGCGAGCAGGGCAACACGGGTGTGAAGAAGGGCTGCGACGGCGGGGACTGCGGTGCCTGCACCGTGCACGTGGACGGGACCCCGGTTCACAGCTGCATCTATCCCGCCGTCCGCGCCGAGGGGCACTCGGTCACCACCATCGAGGGGCTGGCAGCCGCCGCCGGCGGTCCCGAGGGGCAGCTGCATCCGGTCCAGCAGCAGTTCATGGAACGCCAGGGCTTCCAGTGCGGCTTCTGCACCGCAGGCATGGTGATGACTGCAGCGACGTTCGATGAGAACCAAAAGGAGAACCTGCCCCGGAACCTCAAAGGCAACCTTTGCCGCTGCACCGGCTACCGTGCCATCGCCGATGCGGTCTGCGGGAACGCCGGCCACCCCGACCCGGCCGGCCCGGGGTCCGGGATCGCGGGGGAGGGGCAGCCCGATCCGGCGCCCGGCCGGTTGGGCGACGACGTTCCGGCACCTGCCAGCCGGGCAGTGGTCACCGGCGCTGCCCGCTACACCCTGGACCTCCCAAGGGACCAGCAGCGGGCGCTGCTGCACCTGAAGATCCTTCGTTCGCCGCACGCGCACGCCCGGGTGGTCTCCATTGATAAGGAAGCAGCCCTGAAGATTCCGGGGGTGGTGGCGGTCTTCACCCACGAGGATGCGCCGGAGCAGCTGTTCTCCACCGCCCAGCACGAGCTCTTCACCGACGACCCGGACGATACGCGGGTGCTCGATGACGTGGTGCGGTTCATCGGGCAGCGGGTGGCCGCCGTCGTCGCCGAGTCGGTGGGCGCCGCGGAAGCCGGGGTGCGGGCGCTCCAGGTGGAATACCAGGAACTGCCCGCCGTCTTCTCGCCGCAGGAGGCCCTGCGTCCCGGCGCGCCGTTGGTCCACGGGGACAAGGATGCCGCCCGCTCCCGCATCTCGCGGCCGGACGGCAACGTGGTGGCGGAATTGCACTCGGAGCTGGGGAGCGTGGCTGACGGCTTCGTCGCCGCCGACTTTACCCACGAACAGACCTACCAAACCCAGCGGGTGCAGCACGTGGCGCTGGAAACCCACGCGGCCATCGCTTCGGTGGACACCGAAGGGCGGCTCCAGGTCCGCACATCCAGCCAGGTCCCGTTCTTGGTCCGCCGCACCCTGTGCCGGGTATTCGGTTTGCCGGACGACAAAGTGCATGTGGTGGCCGGCCGCGTCGGCGGCGGATTTGGCGGCAAGCAGGAGGTCCTTACCGAGGACCTCGTGGCGCTCGCGGCCCTGAAGCTGCAGCGGCCGGTCCAGCTGGAACTGACCCGCACCGAGCAGTTCAGCGCCACCACCACCCGGCATCCGTTCACCATCAAGCTGAAAGCCGGGGCCAGCAGGGAAGGGCGTCTGACCGCGCTTGAGTTGGACGTCGTGACCAACACCGGCGCCTACGGCAACCACGGACCGGGTGTCATGTTCCATGGCTGCGGCGAATCGCTGGCCGTGTACAACTGTGCCAACAAGAAAGTGGACGCGCATTCGGTGTACACCAACACCGTGCCGTCCGGCGCATTCCGCGGGTACGGGCTGAGCCAGATGATCTTCGCCATCGAGTCCGCCATGGACGAGCTCGCCGCCGGGATCGGCATGGATCCACTGGAATTCCGGCGCCGGAACATGGTCCGCGAGGGCGACCACATGCTGTCCACCCGGCCGGATCCCGAAGAGGACGTCCACTACGGCAGCTACGGACTGGACCAATGCCTTGACCTGGTCCGGGACGCCCTGGACCGCGGCAAGGCACGCTACCGGGAGGCCGGCCTGGCCGATCTTGGCCCCGACTGGATGGTGGGTGAAGGCGCCGCCCTGTCCATGATCGACACCGTCCCGCCGCGCGGCCACTTTGCCCACTCCCACGTCCGGCTCCTGCCGGACGGGACCTACCAGGCCGACGTCGGGACCGCCGAGTTCGGCAACGGCACCACCACCGTGCACGCCCAGCTCGCGGCCACGGCGCTGTCCACGGAGGCATCCAGGGTGGCGGTCCGGCAGTCCGACACCGACCTGGTGGAGCACGACACCGGTGCGTTCGGCTCCGCCGGCACCGTGGTGGCCGGCAAGGCGACCCTGGCAGCGGCGGAAGAGCTGGCTGTCCGGATCCGCGCCTTTGCCGCCGGGATCCGGCAAACCCAGGCGTCCGCGTGCGTCCTCGACGGCGACGCCTTGGTGGTCGACGGAACCCCCGTGGCACTGGCTGAACTGGCGCAGGCCGCCGCGGAAGCCGGCGTCGAACTCGCCGCCGAAGGCCGCTGGGGCGGTACGCCGCGCTCGGTAGCCTTCAATGTGCACGGCTTCCGGGTGGCGGTGAACCGCTGCACCGGCGAGCTGAAGATCCTGCAAAGCGTGCAGGCCGCCGACGCCGGGGTGGTGGTCAACCCCCGCCAGTGCCGTGGACAGATTGAAGGCGGAATCGCCCAGGCCCTGGGTGCCACGCTGTATGAGGAAGTGGTGGTGGACGACGCCGGGAAGGTCACCACGGACATCCTGCGGCAGTACCACATTCCTACCTTCGCGGACGTGCCGCGCAGCGAGGTGTACTTCGCGGACACCAATGACAAGGTAGGGCCACTGGGGGCGAAATCCATGAGCGAAAGCCCCTTTAACCCGGTAGCTCCGGCGCTTGCCAACGCCATCCGGAACGCGACAGGAGTGCGGTTCGCGTCACTGCCCATCGCGCGTGACCGGATCTACCTGGGACTGAAGGAAGCGGGGCTGGTGCGTAGGTTGGACCACGTTCCGACCTAGGCCGGCGGCAGGTCACACTTCAGCTTGTCAGGATGCATCCCGGGGTCGGATCTGACCCCGCGATGCATCGTTGCATATAGTCGGGGGATGGAACAGCGGATTTTAGGCAAGACCGGACGCAGCGTCTCCGTCGTCGGGCTCGGTACCTGGCAGCTCGGCGCGGACTGGGGCAATGTGGACCCCGCCCAGGCGCAGGCCATCCTGGCGGCCTCGGTGGAAGCGGGAGTCACCTTCTTTGACACCGCCGACGTCTACGGCGACGGCAAGAGTGAGCAGGCCATCGGGAAGTTTCTGAAGGAGAACCCGGGCCTCGGTGTCACCGTGGCCACCAAGATGGGCCGCCGGATGGAACAGCGCCCCGAGAACTACACCTTGGCCAACTTCCGCCAGTGGGTTGACCGGTCCCGGAAGAACCTGGGCACGGACACCCTGGACCTGGTCCAGCTGCACTGCCCGCCCACGCCTGTGTACAGCAACAATGAGGTGTACGACGCCCTGGACACCCTTGTAGCCGAAGGCGCCATCCGTAACTACGGCGTGTCCGTGGAGCGGAGCGACGAGGCCCTGGAAGCCATACGGCACGAGGGAACCGCGTCAGTCCAGATCATCCTGAACGCCTTTCGGCTCAAGCCGCTGGACGAAGTCCTGCCGGCCGCCAAAGCTGCAGGAGTGGGAATCATTGCCCGCGTTCCGCTTGCCTCGGGCTTGCTGTCCGGCAAGTACTCCAAGGAGACCACGTTCGCCGAAAACGACCACCGGAACTACAACCGCAAGGGTGAGGCCTTCGACGTCGGGGAGACCTTCTCCGGCGTGGACTACGAGCTGGGCCTCAAGGCGGTCAAGGAGTTCGAGCAGCTGGTGCCCGAGGGCGCCACTACCGCTCAGGCGGCCATCGCCTGGATCGCGGCGCAGGACGGTGTCAGCACCGTGATTCCCGGCGCCCGCAACGTCGAACAGGCACAGTCAAACGCTGCCGCGGCAGCCGTCAGCGTTGGCCAGGAGTTCGACGAAGGCGTCCGCTGGATCTACGACCACTACTTCCGCGAGGCCATCCACCCGCGCTGGTAGCCGGTCGCCCCGGGAGCGTGCCGGTGACGGGTTCCGTCAGCGTCTTTGTGGAACGGCTTGCGGCCGTGGAACTGGGGCCTGCCTGCACCAACTTCTTCAACCACGCAGTTCCGGAGAATGCGCTCCGGCGGCACAACCTGGAGCTCTACCTGCAGGAGATGCTGGAACGCCGGCCCAAGGTACTGCTGGTGGGTGAGGCGCCGGGTTTCAGGGGCATGCGTATCACCGGAGTGCCCTTCACCAATAGAGTCATCCTCGGAGGCACCGCCAACAGCTTCGGGCTTTTCGGTCCCGGCAAGGGTTACGTGCTGCCGCCCGAAGCCGCGGGGGTTGCCGCGGAGCCCACCGCAACCGTGCTCTGGCAAGTCCTGGAAGAAGTGGATTTCCTTCCGCTGCTGTGGAGTGCCTTTCCCTGGCACACGCATCAGCCAGGCAAGCCCTTGTCCAACCGCACGCCCAGGCCCGCCGAGACCAAGCTCGGCACGCCTTTTTGGCAGGAGCTTTCGGAACTGTTCGGCATCAGTACCATCGTGGCGGTGGGTAATGTGGCCCAGCACAGTCTGCAACGCAGCGGCCTTGACGTACCGAAGATCCGGCATCCCGCCCACGGTGGCAGGTCCGGCTTCAAACAGGGGCTGGAGCAGTTGCTGGAGCGTGGGATGCCGGCCTGAGCTGAATTCTCCGTAATGGATCCTGATTGTCGTACCCCCTTGCCATGATTGGTTTATGGGGAAGGCAGCGGTGGCAAGGGCTTTTGAGGAGATCAAGACTGCCCTTGCCGTGCTGAATGCAGAGGTTGATGCCGTGGTGGATGGGGCCGGTGCGGTGCCTTTTTCTGCAGCTGATCCGTTGGCTGGGTTGGCGGATGGTTGCCTGGAGATTCTGGCCGGGTCCCGTGAGGTGGAGGCCGGGATCGCTGCGGTGAAGGCGAAAGCTGCCGTTGGGTATGTGGAGAGCGCCGC